>CAJXVA010000155.1 GCA_913061055.1 uncultured Pseudomonadota bacterium | reverse complement strand
CGCCCCCACCGGACCCCCGCGATCCGCCACCGCAGACGCGCATGGATTCGGCGGGAGCATTCCATGGGAGCCACTCGAAGGCGCCCTCGCTCATGCAAAGTCCGACGGCATGCCGATCATGCTCGTCGTGCACGCGAGTTGGTGTAAGCGCTGTAAAGAACTCAAGCCTGCGTTCTCCGACTCCGAGATCGAAGCGCTCTCTCAGCGGTTCATCATGGTCAACGCAGATCAAGACGCGCAACCCGAGGTGCTCGAGTACGCGCCCGACGGCGACTACATCCCGCGGGTCGTCTTCATCTCCCCGCAGGGCGTGCAGGACCTGACCCTCAACAACGAGGCGCGCGAGCGCCATCGGTACTTCTATACGCCCGGGGACGACCTCGCCGGCGTGATGCGAAAGGCCCTCTCTCGACATGAACGAACCTCGCCGCGCTCGTAGGCGCCTGCGCGTCACCTCGCTGGGGGCCCTCGGTGCTGCCGGTCTCGTCGTGGGGTTGGGCCTCGCCGCTCAGCCCGAAGCCACCGCCGCCCGCAAGGTCGAGACGATGCCCATCTCCGACGTGCGCCCCGGCATGCGCGGCCACGCGGTCACCGTCTTCAAGGGCGAGCAGACCGACAAGTTCGAGGTGGAGATTGTGGATGTGATCCACAACTACCTGCCCAAGCAGGATGCCGTCCTGTTCAGGTCGAACGACCCTCGGATGGTGCACAGCTCGATCGTCGGGGGCATGAGCGGCAGCCCCATCTTCATCGAGGGCAAGCTCGTCGGGGCGCTCTCGTACGGGTGGCCGTTCAACAAGGACGCCCTGGGAGCCCTCACTCCAATCGGCAACATGCACCAAGTCGGCGACCTGCCCTACCGGCCCGACATGCTTCCCCACCCCGAAACGGGCGGCAAGAAGGCGCGGGGCAAGCGGCGACGCGGGACGCGAGCGTGGGCCGACACCATGCTGGGCTTGGAGACCTCGCCCCTTCCGTCTCGGCGACGGGCCGATGACCTCGATGCGAGCGAGTCGCTGGTGCCACTGTCGGTCCCCATGTCGGTGTCCGGCCTGGGCGCAGACGCCAGCCGAATGCTGGGAGACGCGCTTGGCATGACGCCTGTGCGCGGCGGAGGCCGAGGCTCGGCCGCCCCCAGCGGCAGCGCCAAAGGTCAGAAGAAAGGCTGGGCCGGGGGCGACTCGGTCTCGGTCATCCTGATCGACGGAGACAGCTCGGTCGCCGGCAACGGCACCGTCACGTGGGTCAACCCCAAGGGCGATCGCCTGCTGGCGTTCGGCCACTCGATGTTCGACGCGGGGCCGACCAACGTCCCCATGGGGCACGCTCGGGTCCACACGATCATCAACAGCTATCAGCGCTCGGTGAAGGTCAGCAGCCCACTGTCGATCGACGGCCTGATGTACCAAGACCGTCAGGCCGCCATCGCCCTGCGCACCGACAAGCGCGCGCCGATGATCCCGGTCACCACCAAGATTCAGGGTCCAGACCCCGACCTGCCACCGCGCACCTACGACAACCGGGTGTCGTTTGGCGTCGACCTCACGCCCAACCTCGTCGCATCGATCCTCGCCGAGGCGTTGGACGAAGCCGGCCGGGACTCGACCGAGGTGGTGTTCAAGCTCCACACCGAGATCGAGTACGAGTCGTCCAAGGGCCACCACGAGCTCGAGGTCAACGAGGAGGTCTTCTTCTCGGGCGGTCTCGTCGGCCGCATCGCGGGCCGAACCCGCAGCGTGCTCGCCGTTCTCGCCTTGCTCGACAACGACTTCGAGGTCGCCGGCATCAAGCAGATTCGGCACGACATCACGATGGAGTATGGCGCTCCAGTCGACGAGATGGAGAACGTCCGCTTCGTGCAGAGCACGGTCCGTGCCGGCGACCTGCTCGAGGTGGAGGTCACCTTCCGCAACCACGACGGAGACGCTCGCACCGAGGTGTTCCCGATTCGGGTTCCCGATGATGCTGCGGGGGAAGAGATCGTCGTTGAGCTGGCCGCGGGCGACCTCGTCGTCCCGCTGCGTCCGCTGTCCGACGACCTGGACGACCTCATCACCACCTTGACTCAGTCGTATCCGTCACGCTCACTCGTCGCGACGATCTATCGAGAGGGGGAAGGCCTGGCCACCCGTGAAGGCCTCATGCCTGCCCTCCCCGACAGCGTGCTCGAGACCATGCTCGACCGCGGCGCCACACGCCCTTCCATTCGCCTCAAACAGATGTCCCGGCGGGTCATCCCCACGAAGTCGATCGTCGTGGGTACGCACCGCCTGAAGCTCGACGTCAAGGCTCCCAAGTCGTTCCGATGACAAGCGCTCTTCGAACCCTTCTTCTGTGCACGCTGACCGCCGCTTGGGCCATGCCGACTTCGGCATTGGCCGGAGGCACGCGCACTCTCAAAGTCTCCGACTACGCTTCACTCGATCGCGGCGAGACGCAGGGCGCGGCCATCGAGTCCGACGGGACCGTGACGGTCGGCTACTTGCCGCAGCGTGGTGAGGTCAAGCAGACGACCGCATTCTCGTGCGTGGCCGATGGAAAATCGGTTCTCATCGGCACCGCCGACGAGGCCTCGATCCTGCGCGTCTACCCGAACCTCTCCAACAAGGCGGGCAAGAAGACCAAGCCTTCCAAGCGCGGCAAGAAGGGGCAGAAAGTCTCCCCGGAAGCCACGCTCAAGGTCGAGAAGGTCGCGGCGCTCGACGGCGTGCTCGTCAGCGCCATGGTGAAACTCCCCGGCGGGGCCCTGGTCGCGGCGACGGTGCCCGGCGGAAAGCTCGTCAAGGTCAGCAAGAAGGGCAAGGTCTCGGACTTTGCGACGCTGCCCGCGGAACAGATCTGGAGCCTGGTGGTCCACAAGGGCAAGCTCTACGCCGCCACCGGCCCCAAGGGTGAGCTCTACTCGATGTCGCTCGACGGCAAGAGCCCCAAGGTGGTCTTCGATGCCAACGAGAAGGACATCCTCAGTGTCCTGCCCGTCGGTGATGACCTGGTGGTCGGAGTCTCCCCGCAGGCCAACCTGTACCGGGTCACAGACGACGTCGAGGGCGAACTGCTGCACAGCTTCTCCGGAGACGAAGTTCGGGCGCTGGCGATCGCGGGCAACAAGCTCGTCGTCGCGATCAACACGTTCGAGGATCGGAAGCTCGGGAGCCTGGACGCGCTCAGCAAAACGCTTCAGCGCACCAGCCTGACCGGCACCATGCCCACCGGGATGGCCGGCAACGAGCGACCCCCATCGGCGCACGGCGAGTTGCACGCCGTCGACCTGGGTCCCAAGCTCGACCTGGCCCGGTCGACCGAAGCCCCGTGGGAGCAGTGGCTCGATCGTACCGACCAGTACTTCACCTCGCTGCTCTCTCAAGGCAAGTCGGTGATGGTCGGCACGTCGCAAAGCGGCAAGGTCTACCGAGTCTCTGGTCCCCGCTCCGCAGCAACAGTGGCGGACTTCGACGAACGCCAAACCACGGCGCTTTGTCAGCTCCCCAAAGGCCCTGCGTTCGCCGCTACGGCCCACGGCGCGGCGGTGTACCAACTGCGTGCCGCGTCCGCGTCGCAGGCGAAGTACCGGCCCAAGGTTCACGACGCGATTCATCCCTCGAAGTGGGGTGCGGTCGTACTCCGAGGGTCGGGAAAGATCAGTCTGCGCGCCCGTGTCGGTCCCACCGACAAACCCGACGATCGGTGGAGCGACTGGGTCAACATCACCCTGTCCTCCGGCAAGGATGGTCGCCGCGGCAGCCTCGCGAAACTGGCCAAGCGTCGCTACGTGGAGCTCGAGGTCGGGCTCAACACGGCCGACTCCACGCTCCGCTCGCTCGAGGCGTTCTACGCCCCGGAGAACCTGGCTCCGCTGCTCACCCAAGTCTCGATCGACGACCCGAAATTCAAGAAGTCCGACGTCAGCGAGCCGAGCTCGTCGGTGAAGATCAAGTGGAAGGTCGACGCTCGTGACGACGACGACCTCCTGTACGACGTCCGGATCCGTCCCGAGGGTGGCTCGAGCGGCGAGTGGATCGCGGTCACGAAGGATGGCGAACCCGTGACGGGGACCGAGGTGAGCCTCGATCTGTCGACCGTCCCCGACGGTGTCTACGAAGTTGGTGTGCGGGCGAGCGACGAGCCGGCCAACGGCAGCGCGGCCGCGCGAACCGATGAGCTGGTCAGCGACCCGTTCGTCGTCGATCGCCAGCGTCCTTCGGTGGGCACGCCCACGGTGAAGGGGGAGCGGGTCACCGCGATCGCCACCGACGACGGCGGCTACATTCATGACGCGTCATACAGCGTCGACGGTGGTCGGTTCCGAACCGCGAGCGCCCAAGACGGGGTCTTCGACAGCCCCAAGGAGGTCGTCGAGTTCAACCTCCCAGACGACCTCCGGCCGGGTGCACACCGAGTGGTCCTGCGGGTCCGGGACGCATCGGGCAACCTCGCGACCATCCCCGTCGTCATCAAGAAGTAGCGAACCGCAGCGGGGGAAACCGAGAGGTTTCCCCTAGTGCCCCATCGCGTTGTGGGTCGCGCGGCCTCCTCGGTGACGGGACATCAGGCGCTCGAGCGAAGCCACCCGGCGAGGATCCCGGTACCCATCGACTGTCACCGGGAGGTTCCTGCTCGCACGCTGGTTTCGAACGTAGGTCGCTGCCCGGACGGCGATGTTGTAGCGCTGCGCCAATCCCTGCGCGATCCAGCCGATGTTCTGCACGCTCATCATCGAGCTGCGGGTGTTGAACATGACCTCGGCCATACCGCGCGGGTTCATCGTGCACGCACCGTTGGCCTTGAACGCGGTGGGGTGAAGGCGAACGAAGTAACCGTACAGCCCGCCGGACGACTGCCGAGCCTCTCGGAGAAGCGCCGGGGACTCGAACGTCAGAATCAGGGAGTAGTGCAGCGTGAGCCGCATCGACTCGCTGTACGTTCGCGTCGGCTGGTCGTAGGCGGCCTCCCCTGCCCCGAAGTCGGCCTGCACCGAGACCATCTCCAGCCACGCAACGGCGTTGGTCGGGTCCAGCTCCGAGACGATGCTGTAGAACATGTCGTGGCCGGCAGCGCGGCGGAGGGAAGCTGGCGTGAAGTGCGACACGCCGGAGTTACGGGGCGCCGCCTGGCTCGGATCGGTCCAAGCACAAAAAAAGAGCCCGGGCACGTGGCCCCGGCTCTCCTTCATCCGAGCAAAGGAACTGAGCGAAACCGCCCAGCCCATCGCGCGAAACACGCTAGTTCTTGCGCGTGCGCAGGTGCTTCGGCTTCTTGGCGGCCTTGCCGTCGGCGCGGTGCTTG
The DNA here is from genome assembly GCA_913061055.1 of uncultured Pseudomonadota bacterium. Classification (GTDB taxonomy): domain Bacteria; phylum Myxococcota_A; class Polyangia; order Nannocystales; family Nannocystaceae; genus CAJXVA01. Next base: position 13,744 of record CAJXVA010000155.1, on the reverse strand, counting down.
ATGCTGGCGTGCAGGTCGAGGAGCTCGCCCAGGGCGCGGCGCTTGAGGGCGTCGCCGTACTCGTGGTCCTTGGACTGTCCTTTGAGCTCGAGCACTTTGGCGACGAGGCCGTCACGACCACCGGCTGCCTTGGCGCGCTCGCCGATGTCGAGCAGGTGCAGCAGCTTGGCGTTGGACACGTTCCGAAGGCGACGCTGATGGTCGTCGTCCGACTCGCCGTCCTCGGACTCGATGAGTCCCGTGAGCTTCTTGATGAGGTCCGCTTTGGAGCCGTGCTGCTCCTTGACGATCTGAAGGGGTGTTTTTCGCATTGGTTTGTCCTCGATGTTCACCGCCAACAGCGGCTACAAGGGCGTGGAGCGAGGCCCCACGCGAACGCCCCGGCCGAACGGACCGGGGCGCGAAGGTTGCTGGAATTCCCAGCCGGCTGCAAACGCAACCGTGTGAGCTATATCAACCGCCCAGCTGCTTCTTGACGGCCTCGTTGATCTTCTCGAGGTCCTCTTTGCTGGCCTTGGCCGAAACGTTGATCGCAGCGTCCTTGGCTTCGATCTTGACGCTGTCGGTGATCTCGGTGGGAACGCCGAACCCGCCGGCCATGCCCTTCATCTTGTCGTACTGCTCCGACAGCTCCTTCGCCTTGGCGGTCGCGGTGTCCGCGTCCTTCACGCCAACGGAAGCCATCAGCTCCAGACCCGAGGACATGTCGACCCACATCGCGCCGTCCTTCATGCCGTCGGCGGGGCCGGCGGCCATGGATGCCGGGATGACGCCGGCAGCCCAGACGGCTTTCGACATGTCGGTCCGACCCAAGACGTCCTTGAGGCTGTTCTCGATGGCGGGCTTGCCCTTGCCGTCGACCAGCTCTTTGACGGCGCCGGCCCAGTCCTTGCCAGCGACAGCGAGCGTGTTCTCGTTGACGACGTAGCCGATGGCGTCACCTTCGTCGATGGTGAGGACGAGTTTTCCGTCCTTCTCTTCCATCGTCCAGGGCTCCTTGCCGTCGTTCTTCTCTTTCATCTTGCCGGAGATGCACTCGAGGTTCTCCTTCTTGCCCAGGCCGGTGGCGACGAGGACAACGGCCATCTTGGCGTCGCCGCCTTCGGGGTCGGCACCGAAGACAACGGACTGCCAGGTGTCGGGACCGAGGTTGCACGCCTTGGCGGCTTCCATCGCCTCTTTCTGGTCGCCCTTCTCGAGCATCTCTTTGTTGCCCTCGTACAGGGGGCTCTTCATCATCGCCTGGATGTTCGCTCCGCCGACGACGGTGGCTGCATCGGGGATGAGCTTGGCTGCATCTCCCGCCGCTCCGCCGCCTTTGCAGGCCGTGAGGGTCAGGAAGGCAGCAGCGCAAGTCGTGGTAGCGAGCGTCCGGTTCATCACCCGGGGTTCTTAGTCGGTCCCTAAACCGTCTGCAACAACAAAGATCGGCGGTTTTAGGCCGATTGGGGGTTTTCCCAAGGCGCCGATCGAGGTCAGACGTGTCGGTTCGTCGCCGGTTGCAGAGCCGGCGCGAGAAAGGCATCGCCGCTAGCCCCATCGGTCACCGATCTGTACGCTTGCGCGCCCCCATGCCCTGGAAGAAGTACGAATTCAAAGGTGAGGAAGTCTACGTGCGCGTTCTCCCGGCCGGGAAACCGATCGTGCACCGCGGGCGCGTGGAGCTTCGATACCGGCTCGGTGCATCGAAATCTTACAAGGCAGCCCCCGAGAACGTCACCGACATCAACGGTGAGGTCGTGACCGACGAAGCCATGGGAGGAAGCTCGGCCGCGGCGGCGACAAGCAAAGCCGCGCTGAAAGAGCAGCCCAGCACGCCGCCGGACGAACACACGATCATCATCTATACCGACGGCGCGTGCTCGGGGAACCCGGGCCCGGCCGGCATCGGCGTGTTCATCCAGCGCCCCGAGTCGACGCTCGAGCTCAGCGAGTACATCGGCAGCGGCACGAACAACATCGCCGAGCTGACCGCGATCCTTCGGGCGTTGGAGAAGATCACCGAGGCTGAGCAGGAGACGAACATCCACCTGTACACCGACAGTGGATGGAGCCTCGGCGTGTTGATCGGCGGATGGAAGGCCAAGGCCAACCTGGAGATCATCGGCGCGATCAAAGAGCAGATGACCCGCCTGCCCAAGCTCGAGCTGCTGAAGATCAAAGGGCACGCCGGTCACCCGGGGAACGAAGAAGCCGACCGCCTCGCGACCCAGGCCGCACGTCGCGAGAGTTCGGCCGAGCCTCGCGAGCGCGCCAAGAAGCGCTAGACGTCCTTCGGTTGGTTGCCGCCGGGCGCGTCCACATCGAGCCCGCGGCCCGCGATGGTGTCCGCCAACCGGTCCAGGCGGATGCACTCCCCGCGCCCTCGCAACAACGCCACCAACCGAGCCTCACGGGTGGCCAACGGACTCGCGAGCTCGGGTAGCGCCACGTCGATGCCATCGCGTGCCGCGTCGGCCAGGTCGACAGCATGCAGTTCGAGGTGCAGGTGGGGGAGGTCTTGCGCGGCGGTGGTAAGCCGTCCTCGCAGCCAGTCCGGCCCTCCGAGCAGGGTCGTGCCGATCAGCGGCAACCGGAGCCGGGGCGTGACACTCATCGGCAGCTCGACGAGGGGGACATCGGTTCTACGGTGCGGCGCCGCGGCGCCAAGAAACGAACGCACCCCGCGGAGCCGGGACGACGACCGTCGGCCCGAGACAGCCATCGCCGCCATCACCCCAACCTTGCCCACGTAGTACGCCGGCGATGGAAGGCATGAGCTGTCGTAGCGGTAGCCCATCGTCGCGACCGCCCGCAACATCGCAGCGCTGTGCGTGTAACCGGGCGCCCGGAAGCCACAAGGCTCCGCGCCGACCGCCCGCAGGAGTTCGTCGCAGCGTCGCAGGTCTTCGAGAACCCGCGCCTCGTCCCAAGCGCTCATGTCGTAGGCGTGAGCCCACGAGTGGCTCGCGAGTTCGTGACCCGCGGCAAGGGCCGCGCGCAGCACGTCCGCCCCCTGCCCTCCGTCCTCGAGGTCAACCTCCAGATCGCGACCGATGACGAAGAACGTGGCCTTGATGCGAAGCGTCTCGAACACGCGCAGGAATCGAGGCAACCACTCGACGAGCGCCAGCCGAGACGCGTCGCCTTCCACCCCGTGCACAGCGTAGTAGCAACCCAGGTCGTCGAGGTCGACGCTGACCGCGGTGGTACGCCCCGGCATCAGTCGTGCGCTGCAGACTCGGGAGTGGGGCCGTCATGCTCGGCGGTGAGATGGATCGACACCATCAGTCGCATCAGGTTCTTGAGGACTCGCGGGACCCGTGCGCCCAGTCGAATCGACGGCGCCCGCTTCTCGTTGAGCTCGACGGGAATCTCCCGACAGACCCGTCCGGCACGTTGGGCGCGAATGACCAGCTCGCTGGCGAACACGTCGTGCTCGACGACGCAGCCCGCGACGATGGGCAGCAATGGCGCGCGGGCGAATGCTTTGAGTCCGTGGGTGTCGGTGCCACGAAAACCGAGCGTCACCCGGAGCAAGCCATTGTAGGCGAGCGTCGCGACGCGTCGCTTGAGGGGGCGTTGGTCGTTGGCGCCCCGCATCGCCTTGGAACCGATGACCATCTGCGCCTGCTCGCTGCGCAAGACATCGAGCGCGCGCGCATGGAAGTCGAGGTCGCACAGGTCGATCTCCTCGCACACGACGAAGCGACCCCGGGCTCGATAGATGCCTTCGCGGAGCGCACCGCCGTAGTTCGGCTCCGGGTAGGAGAACGTCGTGACCTCTTCGAAACGATCGCCGAGCGCAGCGGCGAGTTCGGGGGTGCCGTCTCGACTTCCGTTCTCAGCCAGCACCACCTCGAAGGCCCCTTCGCCCAGAAGCGAACGCAGCCCGGTGACGAGGTCTTCGACGCTCTGACTGAGGATCGCGGCCTCGTTGTAGACCGGGATGACGACGGTGACCTCGGGGTCGTTCAGCTGCTCAGCCACTGCGCGGCCTCCATTCCTGCGAGGATGCTGTCCTCCATCGAGTTGTAGATCCACGCGCCATAGCGACCGCAGCTACGGATACCCAGGCCCCCCAGGTGGGTGAACAACGCCTCGCGGGCGCTCGCGTAGCCCTCATCGAACACGACGTAGGCATACTCGATGTCGTGCACGTCGGCGAATGCGACGTCGCTTGCGGCCGATAGCGCCCCCATCTCGACCAGTCCGGCCACGATTGCGGGCAGGTCCGGGGGGGCGTCGCGGTCCGCGAGTTCGACATACAGCGAGCCGCAGCCCGGCGGGGCCATCGCCTCGAGCGCGTTGGAATAACACCCGACCCGGAAAAACGGCGTCGCCGGATCGGGGGCGTAGACCCAGTGCTCGTCCATCGGCACCGGCGCGGTCGTGCCGACATCGAGGTAGCGCCACCTGACCCATCGCAGCCGGCCGGCGGCCTCCACAAGCTCCGCCGGAACGCCGTCGAGTCGCCGCACCAGTTCGGGAAGCGGCAGCGTCGACACCAGCCGGTCATAGGGCTGCACACGACCGCTGGCGGTGTGCACCTCTCGAGCCACGGGGTCGATTCGCACGACGTCCATCTCGGTGTGAATCGGAACCCCAGCCGCCGCCACAGCCCGGCCCATCGCTTGTGGGAGCGCGTCGATTCCTCCCCGGCAGGGGTAGCGATAGCGCGCGTTGTAGCCAAGCCCGTCCTGGCGCAACCCGATGGCGCCCCCGATCACCTGCCGCACATCGGGAAGCGGAACGAAGCGAGAGATCCAATCCGGCGTGAGGTCGTCGTACGCATCGCCCCAAAGCTTGCGGTTGTACGGGATGAAGAATTCCTCCGCGATCCCCCGGCCGAAGCGTTGCACCGCGAAGTCCTCGAACGTCCTCGGCGCCGCAGCGCCGGGTTTTCCAGCCTCGACCTGGGCCTCGAGGAACGTCGCGAGACACTCCTGCACAACCGGCAGCGGGAGGCCGTGGAGGTTGGCCTGGAAGGGGTACGGCAGCATCCGGCCATGGGTGTAGATCCCGGTGCGGCGCTCGATTTCCACGAGATCTCCGGGCTCGAACAGCGTGTCCGCCAGCGCCCGGACCCGATCGTCGCGCAGATGCAGCCAATGGCCGGTGATGTCGAACGTGTACCCGTCGCGGCGTCGGCTTCTCGCTTTCCCCCCAACCTCCGCGGCACGCTCGAAAACCGCCACGGGCACCGCGCTGGAGCGCGCCGCATGCAGGGCCGTCGAGAGCCCGGTGAGTCCGGCACCCAAGACGAGGTGCGGCGCTGTCTCGTGGCGGGACACGGGCCGCACGATACCGGCCCCGCGCCACGGCGCAAAACGGCCTCCCCACGGCGCTTTACAGGCGGATCGGGCGCATGCACACTGCAAAGCGATGGAGCTGCGCAGCCTCGGCAAGTACCGACTCGTCTCCGAGCTCCCCGGTGCCGGTGAATCATGCCGGGTCTACCTGGTGCGCCATGAGGACGAGCCGAACGAAGAGCGGCCGACCTACGTCGCCAAGCTCTTCCAGCCTCCTCGCTCCTCGGTCGGAGCCGACGCCGCACGCCGCCAGGCCGCGTTCGAGCACGAGGTCAAGATGCTGCAATCGATCAACCACCCGTGCTCCCCAACGGTGCACGCGGCGGGCGATCAGGACGGCATTCCGTACGTCGTCATGGACCGGGTCGATGGTGTTCAACTGTCCACCCTCCTCGGACACGACGAGGCCCGACCTCGCCAGCTGACCAAAGAGGTTGCGGTGTACATCATGGGACAGCTCGCCGATGCACTTCGGCACCTGCACGGGATGGAGTTCATGGGCGACGACGGACCGACTCCACTGGCCCTGGTCCATCGCAACCTCAATCCAACCAACGTCATGGTGTCGCGCAATGGTGACGCCGTCCTCATCGGGTTCGGACGCTCACGCAGCGCCTGGCTCCCCGAGGAGAACGATGAGCGTGACGCGGGGGACCTCGCGTACATGGCTCCCGAGCGCATCGGTGGAACCGCGGATCAGAGCACCGACCTCTTCGCGATGGCCGTGATGCTCTGGGAAATGTTGCGAGGCGAGCGCTGCCTTGCGGGCGAGAGCGACGAGCAGACTCGCGAGAACATCACTCGGTTCGACATCAGCCAGGCCAGCCGCCGGGTCTCGGGCCTCTCCCCGAAGCTCTCCGAGATCGTCCGGAAGAACTTGGACCGAGATCCGGGTCGTCGTTATTCGGGCGCGTACCAGATGCTGCAACGCTTGGCCCAAAGCCCCGAAGCGCAGTTCGCCGAGCAAAGCCGGGCTGCGTTGGGCGAGGCCGTGGCATCCATGCTTCAACGCATCGAAGCGGCAGCAGGCTGACCCGGCCGGACCCGGCGGACCCCTCCGATGCCGGCCCCAGCGCAGCCAGTGCGTCGCTTCGCCTGGCTGACGGCCCTACTGAGCCCAGCCCGAGCGGCGCTGCTTCCACTCATCGGCGCGCTCATCTTCTCCTACGCGTTCTTCGTGGGAGCGCCGGCGTGGAATCAAAACTCGCGGTTCGCCCTCACCCGCGCGCTGGTGGAGGACCAGAGCGCCGCGATCGACAGCAGTCACCACACGACCGGCGACAAGAGCTTTCGCGACGGCCACTTCTACTGCGACAAGGCGCCGGGCGTGTCGTTCTTCGCTGTGCTGCCCTATGCCGCCTACGCGGTGGTCCACAAGGTGGTCGGTACGGACCCTCCGACGTTCGCGGTTCGGTCGCTTGACCCCAAGGTCCGCGAGCTCGGCACCGTCCTCGATCCCGCCGACCGGCTCCCCGGTGACCGAATCGGCTACAGCCCGGCGTACCGCTTCGCGTTGTACCTGTGCACGTTCTTCGTGGTCGTACTCCCGACCGCGCTCCTCGGCGGTTGCGCCATGTTCCTCCTCGCCCGCTCGCTGAGCGCCGAAGATGAACGCATCGCCGCCTGGGTCACGATCGCGTGGGGCCTAGGAACACCGGTTTGGGTCTACTCCACGTCGCTGTATGGGCATGCGCTGTGCGGCGCGGCCCTGCTCGCCGCGTTCGCGATCTTGGAGTTGGCGCCCGACGACGCGCCGGTGTCCGCTCCGTTTTCGGCGGGGCTGCTCCTCGGCGGCTCCGTCCTAACCGAGTACCCCGCCGCGGTGATCGCAGGGCTCGCGGTGATCTTCGCGTGGCGACGCCGAAGCCTGCGAGATGCCCTTTGGGTCGCCGCCGGAGGGCTCCCCTGCGCCTTGGCGCTCGGCAGCTATCACGCGCTCGCGTTCGGAAGCCCGCTGGCCACCGGCTACGACTTCGTCTACCGCGAGGAGTTCGCCGAGGGCATGGCGGTCCGCTACGGCCTCGGCGTCCCCGACCCAAACGTCGCCTTGGAGCTGTTGTTCGGAAGCTTTCGCGGGTTGTTCTACCTGAGCCCGGTTTGCCTGCTTGCTGCGTGGGGCTTGGTGCGCGGACTCCTGCGCTCCCCTCATCGCGCTCGGTACGGCGCGGCCACGCTCGTCGTCCTGTACTTCTGGCTGCTCAACGCGGGTTACTACATGTGGGACGGGGGTGCGTCGGCCGGGCCGCGCCACATGGTCCCGGCGCTGGGGTTCCTCATGCTCGGGCTCGTCCCTGCGCTGCGATGCGTGCCGCGAGCGACGTTGGTTCTGCTCGGACTCAGCGTCGTGCAGGGGCTGCTGCTGGCCGCCGCCAGCCCCGAGGTGGCGCAGCATGGTGACCCGCTATGGGAGTTCGCTTTGGGCCGACTCCTGGAAGCGACCCCCTCTGCCAAGACCGGGCACACCAACCTGGGCCTGTTGCTGGGACTGCCCAGCCTGCTCAGCGTCGTGCCGCTGGTCGGGGCGTGGTTGTGGCTGCTTCCGCGGGTGCTCAGAAGCGACCCGTGACCGTCAGCCCGCCCCACCGTCGTCCGACCGCCGGGGCCACGAATGCAGATGCGCCCTCTTCCTCGCGCAGCTTCCGTGCGACCAGGACGTAGCGAACGATCCCGCCAACCACCAACGCACCTCCGACCCCCATGATCACGCCACCGCGGATCCGAAGCTGACGCTGCGAGGTCCGCTCGTCTTCGAAGGCTCCATAGTCGGCTGCCCCCTCGGGGTCGAGACCGTTCCCCTGGGCGAGGAACGCTCCGCCCACGCCCACGCCCACGAGGCCCACGCCGAGCAGAATCGGCGCTGGGATGTCTTTGTACCAAGCCGGCTCGGGCTCGGGTTCCGGCTCGGGTTCCGGCTCGGGTTCAAGCTCGGGCTCGGGTTCGGGCTCGCTTTCATCCGCGGCCAGCTTCTCGGCGCACGAGATGAGCGCATCCTTGACGGTGGACGCTGCTTCGCTGTTGTCGGGCAACCGCTGAAGGACGTCGTTGTAGATGGGCACCGCCTCTCGACATCGGTCGAGCTTGTTCAGCGTCTGCGCTTTGGCGTAGAGCGTCTTCGCCTGCGGCTCGATCGCGAGCGAGCCGTTGAGATCCTCGAGCGCGCCGTCGTAGTCACCGGCATCGAACTTCGTGACGCCGGTGTCATACAGACCTCGAGCCCGATCACTCTCGAATGTGTCGGCCGGTGCGGGGGCAGCGTCTACGTGGGGCGCTGCAGCCCCAAGAGCTGCAGCCACCACGAACGCGGGTATTCGACGCAGGCTCAACGGTGACGCCATCATACGGGCCTGTAGCTGCAAGCCAAAGGACTGGACTTTGGATCAGAACCGACCGGAGAGCGATGCACCGGTCAAACGGGGGCTTACCAGGGGCGTAAACGCTGTCTTGTTCCGGCGGCCGCGTACACCCAGGACCGCATATCGGATCGCTCCGGTGAGAACCAGCGCCGCTCCGACACCAAGAATGACCCCGCCTTGCACCTGTAGCTGACGGACCCGCTCTCCCTTGGCCGCAAACTCGTCGTACTGCTCGGGCTGCTTCGAGTTCTCCTCGGCCGCCTGCCCCAGGTAGTAGCCGCCGATACCCACGCCGATCGCTCCCACGCCGATGAGGACCGGGGCGTAGGGATCCGCGTACCACTTCTTCCCGCTGGACTTCGGCTCGGGATCATCGACCGGGTCGGACGCCTCGCCGAGGTCCGACCCGTCGCCGGGACCGTTGTCCATGACGACCGGCGGAGGAGCGACGGCCTCATCTTCTTCGGCCATCTTCTCGGCACACTTGACCAACGCATCCTTGATCGCCGGACGGGCGGTGCTCTTGTCGGGTAGCAGGGCGAGCACCTCGTTATAGACCGGCACTGCCTCACGACAGCGGCCGAGCTTGTTGAGGCTTTGCGCCTTGGCGTACAAGGAGCCCGCGGTGCGCTCGAGGGCGAGCGAAGCCTCGGCCTTTTGGAGAGCGCCTTCGAAGTCGCCCTCGTCGAACATGCCCAGCCCCTCGAGGTACAGCGCCTCGGCGTCGGGGTTATCAAACCCGCTGGGCGGGCCGGCAGTGGTTCGCGCCATCGCGGGACCGGTGAGGCACAGAGCGACACCGATCGAGATTGCGCGCAGGAAGGAGCTTCTACCGATACGTCTCAAGGCTGGACTCGTTTGGACCTTCTGGATCCGACTCGACCCGAATCAATCATGCCCACTGAACCCGGGCGGCGTCGAGGGCCACGCATCGGTCACATTCCCGGTAGGCGCGCCGAGTTCTCGTCGTAGCGCGGCTTCTTCGTGGGTTCCGGAGTCGGGTCTTTGGGCTTCGCGGTCGGTGGCTTGACCACTTTCTTGGACTTCCGCGGCACTCGACGACCCTTGGTGCGCTCCGTTCGAGGGGGATCCTTGGTCCCCGCCGGCTCCACAGGGGGCTCGGAAGGATCGGGCTTCGGGTCTGCAGCGTCCCCACCCGAGTCGACGTCGGCGTTGGCAGATGCATCCGCTGAGGGGTCCTTCGATGGCGACGGGTCCTTCGAGCCTGTGGGCCCAGACTTGGCGATGGAGGGATCGTCCGAAGCCGTGCCGGGATCGTCGGTGGGGGTCCCGGACGGCGCAGAAGTGTCGCCGGCGGGGTCGCTTGCCGGAAGCTCGCTCGGATCCGGCTCGACGGGGACCGCCTCGATCTCCCGCTTTGGGCCCTCGTGGGCCGGCGCGGAGGCGGACGTGGTGCTGTTGGGCTCATCGTCCCCGCCAAACACCATGTACGCGCCACCACCGAGACCGAGCGTCAGCAGGAACCCTGCTCCGAGGGCGATCGCTGGATTGCGGCGTTTGGGTGGCGCCTCGACAAAGGAGATGTCCGTGCCAGAGCCCCCGACACCCGGGACCAGACCCGGCGTCGGTTCGCCGTGAAGTCGGACCTCGCTCGGAGTGAGATCCGAGATCCCCTCTGGGGGACTGCTGGGGGAGACGATCATCGTCCCGCCGGGAACGTCGGTCGAAGCGGGGGCCGAGATTCTCTCCGCCGCGGCCGCCTTCAACTCCTCGTCGAACAGCGCCCGCATGAAGCGGCCCATCCGAGCGGACGACACTGGAAGCCGGGCCTCACGCGCGAAGTCTTCGAGATCGATCTGGAGATCGATCGCGGTTCGGTATCGGTTCTCGGGATCGACCGACAGCGCCCGCATCACGATCGCCTCGAGCTCGGGCGGGTATTCCGGCCGCACGCTGCTCGGCGGCGGCACGTCGGCCTTGGCGACCCGGTTGAGGATCGCAAACTCGTTCTCTCCAGCGAACAGGCGTTTGCCGGTCGTCAGCTCCCACAGCAGCGTGCCGATCGAGAAGATGTCGCTGCGCCGGTCGACGAGTTCCCCCCGACACTGCTCCGGAGACATGTACGGGATCTTGCCTTTGAGCGTCCCGGCGATGGTGGAGTTCTGGGCTGCGGCCGCCTTCGCGATCCCGAAGTCCACCACCTTGACGTCACCTTCATACGTGACGAGCACGTTGGACGGAGACACGTCCCGGTGCACGATTCCCAGCGGTTTCCCGTCGGTTCCTATCTTCTCATGAGCGTGGTGCAGACCACCTGCCATGCCCATGATGATGTGGAGGATGTGGGCCAGCGGGATGGGCGTCTGCTTGCGACGCGCGGCGCGAACCAGGCGACGGAGGTCCTCGCCTTGGATGTATTCCATCGTGAAGAAGTAGGCCCCTGCCTCTTCTCCGATGTCATAGACCTGAACGATGTTGGGGTGGTGCAGCGTCGCGGCGAGGCGGGCTTCCGCGAGGAACATTCGAATGAAGTCGTCACTCGATGCGTGCTGCGGAAGGATGCGCTTGAGGACGACCTGTTTCTCGAAGCCGTGCATCGCTTGCGCACGGGCGAGAAAAATCTCAGCCATACCGCCGGTCGCGATCCGACGTAGCAGCTGATACTTGCCCAGGCGAGTGCCCGAAGGCTCGCCCGGCAAGTTCATGGAAACCCCTTGCACCGGCTACGAGTGTACTGATTTCGGGGGGTCTCGATCAAGCGACTCCCGCGCGGCATCGCGCCGATAGGTGCCCTTTCCTGACATCAGGGGCGGTTTCATACAGGCCACCTCCTCAGACGGACGCCCCACGACCGCAGCGAGTGGCCGGATCCAGGGCTCAAGACCCCCGGGACGTCGTCGATGCCCAAGCTGCGCCCATGACCTTCCACCTCGATACCGCTTGGACGATTCCACCGTCCCTCCAACATGGAGCGCCAGACGAAGCCCTGGAGCTGTATTACGTCCGCATGCCCTTCGGGGCCGAGTTTGAGCAACATGCCGGATTCGACGCCCACGCAACGCTGCTGGACCACGCCGGCCGTGCGCTCGTGGGCGTTCTTGGCCTGAGCGGGCGCGATTACGGCGTTCGCCATTGGCCCGCCGATGATTTCATCGCCTGGCGGCTGGCCGGCGGGGAGGACCTTTCCCAGGAGATCCTCCACGCAGCGGTCCTCGAGGCGATCACACCGCTGCTCCCCTGCACAGTCGATTCTTCGTCGCTGTCGATCTCGCGTGTCCCGGTCCGGCTGGGAGAAACCCACCGGCCGCGGGCATTCGCGCGCGCCGTCGTGGCGGCGGCCCGCGCGGCATCGGACCCCAAGGGCTACCAGCTGGAGTGCTCGGCGTCCCTCTTGGACCGAGCGATCTCGGAGCGGGCCTTCCACTTCCACCACCAGCCGATCGTGGACTGCCACGCGACGAGCGTCATCGCGTACGAGTGGCTCTGCCGCGGGACCATGGACGGGATGAAGTTCCCAGACCTGATCTTCGGGGTCGCGGAGCGAACGAATCGCGTCCACGCGTTGAGCCGGGTCCTGCGCCAGATCATCGCGGACGAACTCTCGGTGAGCGGTTCCGAGGAACGGCTGCACTTCATCAACATCCACCCCAGCGACCTCGACGACCCCCTGTTCGCCAAGGAAACCCTCGACGGGGAGCTCACCAAGTTCGCATCCTCGATCGTCTTCGAGCTCACCGAGCGCGCGGCGATCGGCGACTACCGACGGGTGAAGACGTTCTTCTCGGCCTTGAGAGAGCGCGGCTACCGGCTCGCGATCGACGACCTTGGAAGCGGCTATGCCGGGCTCACCGCTCTGGCTGAACTCGACCCGGACTTCATCAAGTTCGACATGGCGCTGATTCGCGACCTGCACTTGCACCCGGTGAAGCGCCGGCTTCTGCAGCGCATGCATCAGTTCGCCGCCGAGATCGGATCCATGACGATCTCCGAGGGCGTGGAGACCGAAAACGAGCGGGATGCGCTCCTCGAAGCGGGCTGTGGCTGGATGCAGGGATACTTCTTCGCACGGCCCGCACCCGGCTTCGTCGAGGTCGACGCAGATCGCTACGCCACCGCGCCCGCTCCGCACCAAGGCGCGATGTAGCCTCGGCTCCCCGTAAGGCGGATTCGCACGCGAGCGAAAGGTTCCTCAACCTCCGTTCCGGCGTAGCCAGCCGTACGTGCGCAAAATCGAGAGCTTCAGCGTCAGGATTGTCAAGTTCCGGAGTCGAATAAACTTGACCCAACCGGCCGCACCCGATCTATTGTGGGGCATGTTCCGCATTGGGTTTGGGGTTGCTTGCATCGCGCTGGTGGGCGCCATGGTCGGATGTACGACCGACGTTGAAGATCCGGGGTTCACCGCGTCCAACGGTGGCGCGACGACGGATCCGGGCACGGATGGCGCGGGGTCCTCGACGGGAGCCGACCCGAGCGGCACGTCCGTCACCCCGACGACCGACCAGGGCTCGACCAGCGACGCCAGCACCACGAGCGGACCTGAGCCCGCGAGCAGCAGCAGCAGCGGCGACCCCACGACCGCCACCGACGGCGGTGGCTGTGGCGATGGCGTCGTCAGCCCCGGCGAGCAGTGCGACGGAGCCGACCTTCAGGGTCTCGATTGCACCGCGCTCGGTCTCGGTACCGGCACGCTCGGCTGCGACCCCATGATGTGCACGTTCGACACGTCGATGTGCATGTCGGACTCCGGCGGCACCTCCGGCTGATTCGGCCGCCTGATTCGGCCGGCGATTCGGCCGACCGAATCGACCGGCCATTCGGCACCCGACCAGGACAGCTCCGGCCTTCGCGTGCTCTCCACGCCAGTACACCAGGAACGACGACGGACAGTCGCCTTCCTGGTGTTCTGCGTTTGCGCCTATCTGCTGTGCGCCCCGGGTCGGATCGCATTCCCGGACGATGAGATCGTCTACCAAACGACCGCGGCGCTCTACGAGCGTGGCGGTCTCTCCATTCCTGGGATCCCGCGCCGAACCGGTGAACCCAAGGGGGAACCCACAGGCACGTTCGGATGGGCAGCCGGGCCCGATGGAGAGCGCTACGGCTTCTTTGGCCACGGGCTCTCCATCGTGGCCAAAG
>CAJXVA010000154.1 GCA_913061055.1 uncultured Pseudomonadota bacterium | reverse complement strand
CTACACTAGATCGCTCGTCGGCAGCGTCAGATGTGTATAAGAGACAGCTTCAGGGGACGTCGGCACTGGCTCGGCGGGAGCAGGCTTGCAGGCCATCGCAAGAAGCGCCAAGGGAGCAAGTCGTCGCAGCATCTGCTGAGACCCTACCCGCTTCGCGGGCGAAACGTTACCCGCAGGCCGCGCCGCGCCTCTCGCACGAACATTTCGAGGCACTTGGGAAGGCCGCTCCCTCGACGTGATCCCAAGATATGGTGTCTTACTCTAGGCAGAGCTCGAACGAGGCCAAGGTGACGGTCTCGGGCTGCTTCAGCGCGGCGAAGTTCGATACCGACGCACCGACCGAGCTCGCCGCGTAGTCATAGTCGATCGTCTCGGTGTGAAGCGTCGTCCATTCATTCCCATCGGCCGACGCCTGGAGAAGGACCGTCGGGGCTTGGATGTCGAAGCGTAGCCACTGATGGGCCACAGGGTCCAAGGGCGTCGACGCGATTTCGTAGAGAGGCTCGGTGCCATCACTGCGTCGCATGACGATCGTGTCGTTCTGGACGATCATCAAGATGCGGGCGTTGTTCGGGTTAAACGCATTGAGCAGAAGTTGCGTCGAGTCCGATGTCGGGGCGGTGCCTAACTCGAAGGTGACCGTCGCGGTGTTTAGATCCAGCCCGTCGCGGCGGACGGACACGAAGTCCCCCGTCTGGACCGTCGCGATGAGATTCAACCCTTCATCAGATACTGAGATGCTCTCCGGCTGCGTCTGTATCCACCCCGCGTCGAGTTCAGCGTTGTCAAAGCTGTCGGCGTACGTTGGACACATGGCCCCCCCCGAAGACGACGATGGACCGGTTTCTGTCGATCCGCTCTCCTGACCAAGACCCGTCGAAGAGTCGCTGTCACTCGTGCCGGGCGAGGTCGTCTCGGACCCAGTTGTGGTGGCTCCGCTCGGATCCACGGTCGAACCGCTCACTTCGGTCGTGCCGGTCGTCGCGGGGCTGGTGGTCGGTGCCGAGGTTCCCGTGGAGTCGGTCGAGTCTCCGTCGTCCACGTCGGGTGGTGACGAAAAGCACCCCGCGACCGCGATGGCCGAAACACAGACCGGAATCGGGAACAGGAGTCGGTTCACGGATGGCCAAGCTAGCAGATTTCGTACCAACCCCTCCACACGCTCTCATTTCCGAGTTTCTCCGGTCCGGCGACGGACGACGCTCGCCCAAGTCGGGCAACCCGTTGCGCATCGAGGGCAGCCAAGTTGAGCACCCCCGGTTTGAAGAATGCGGCTGTCAGCGGTATGTCAGTTGTATGAAGCGTACGCAGCGTCTGTTCGCGCTGACCGAGTACCTGCGTGGTCGTCGGACCGGGGTCACTGCGGCGGCATTGGCCGAACGCTTCGGCGTCACGCTGCGTACGATCTATCGAGATCTCGATTCCCTGCGCGACGCATCTTTGCCGCTCGCAGCTGAGCGCGGCCGGGGTGGTGGCTATGCGCTCGACAAGAGCTACAGCTTGCCACCGGTGAACTTCACCGCACGGGAAGCCGCCTTGTTGGTCGCGATGGGGCGCCATGCGATCGACACGCGCCTCATGCCTTTTACGGACACCCTGCAGTCTGGGCTCGACAAAGTGCGGGCAGCGCTGACAGGTTCGGCCCAGCGCGAGCTGCTTGCACGCCTCGGTGAGCTCTCGTTTCTGGGTGTCCCGGCGCTCCCAAGCCACAAGAAAGTGCGCGCCGCGGTCGAGCGCGCGTGGTTCGAGCAGCAACCGCTGCGGATCGTCTACGTCGATGGCGATCTCGTGGAGACGACGCGGCGGATTCGTATCCACGGCGTCCTCATGGAGCGCCACGAGACGCGGCTTGACGCCGAAGACCTGGACGCGGACGAACGCCGCCACTTTCGGCTGGATCGCATCGTCCGCGCCACGGTCCTTCGCGCAGAGCCCTGACCGCTCAGGCGGCCATCAGCTTCTGGTTGGCGGGCCGTGCCGAGCAACGCTCGACCCACGCGGCCACGTTGGGGAAGTCGGAGAGGTCGATGCCGCAGTAGCTCATCCAGTGGAAGTGCGACACGAGGTGGAAGTCCACCAGCGAAACGTTCTCTCCGAGCATGTAGTCGCGGTCGCTGAGGTTGGCTTCGACCATGGCGTGCAGTCGCGCGATGTCCTTGCGCGCCTGCGCTCCCGCGGCCTCATTCCGCATCGACTCTTCGCCCTGCGTGTTGCCTAGCCAGCGACCCACAGCCGCGCTGAGCGAGACGTTGGTCCACACCAACCACTTCAGGGCCTCGCCGCGCTTGGGACCAGGCTTCGGGTACAGGCCCTTGTCGACGCCAAAGGTCTCACCGAGGTAGATCTGAATGGCGGCCGATTCGAAAATGACGGTGCCGTCGTGGTCGAGCACCGGGACCGCCATGTTTGGGTTCACGGGGCCAAGCTTCGCTTTCTTGTCGGCTTCGTCCTTGAGGTTGACCTGGACGCCCTCGTACGGGATCTCGAGCTCCTCCAGGCTCCAGTGAACGGTGGAAGCGGTGGACATGGGTGCGAAATAGAAGGTGATGCTCATGTGATTTCCTGGGGTTAGGCGCGACGCCGCGCCGTTTCGATCACTGTTGTCGCACAACCGATTGACAGCCTTATGTCAGCTTTCTTCGCGATGTGTCAGCGTGCTGCCGCGCTTCGCGCCCCGATGACGGACCCGGTGCCCCGCCCTATCGACTCGCCCAGTCGAACTCGACCACCACGGCTTCGTGGTCCGAGAGCTGTTCGCCCTCATCATCGGCGAACGTCAGGTCCACCAGCCACGACGTCGGCGTCAACTCGATTCCGCCGGAGTTGCGGAACATGATCCGGTCGATGCGGAACTCGTCGCCGCACGCAAGCTCGCGACAGGCGTCCGTAAGTCCCGCACCCTCGAGCAACGTGACGAGGTCGGCCTCGTCCTCCTCATCCATGTTGGTGTCACCGGCGACGATCAGGGCGCGGTCGGCCGATCGCGTCGCGATGGTGGCGAGCATCTGCTCGATCTGAGCCTGACGGGCCGCGATGTCCTCGTCGGATCCGCCTGCGTCCATGTGGAAGTTGTAGACGTCCACTTCGACCCCGGGCCCGAGCTCATGCAGACCAACCGAGAACCCCTTCTCGGTGAGGCAGTCGCTTCCGCTATCGACGACGCCGTTGCATTCGACCCAGCCGTTGCGCTCAAACCCCTCGAATTCGGACAGGGAGAAGCGATTGAGGCCGTCCCCAAGGGTTCCGCCGCCGCCGGGCATCGATTGGAACGGGTGCTCGGCGTCCGCTGAGAGTTCTGCGTGGTACGAGAAATCTTCTTGAACCAAGACGAGGTCGAACGCGTTGAGGCGGGGGCTGATCAGCGGTGTGTTGACGAGCGGATTGCTCCCCGAGATAGCGTCCGGCAACCCAGCGACGTTGTAGCTCAGCACGCTCAGCATGCCGCTTTGCGGCTCGGTCGGCGTTCCGGTGGAGCTCTCGCTGGCCTCGGTGCTGCCCCCCTCCGACTCGCCGCTACCGCTCGCCCCGCCAGTCGTTCCGCCCGGGCCCGTCGCCTCGCCCGTGCTTGTGCCGATCGCCCCAGTGGTGCCGCCGGTGGAGCCCGCATCCCCAGAGCCTGCGTCTCCAGCGTCACCGCAGCCTGACACCAAGACTGCGCCAAGGATTACCCGCCACATGGCTTCACGATACCCGAGCTTGGCGGCCTCGCGGGACGCTCAGTGGGGCGATCCGAGGGTCCGCGACTACTCCTGTGGCCAACCGGGGATCTGGCTGTACGACGCGCCCATCTCGACCCGTTCATCTTGCTCCGACTCGGGCAGCTCCCCTGGCCGGACGCGGAGTTCCGCCCGGCCCACGTGCGTCCGTTTCGGATGCAGCCATTGGTTGCGCTCCGCAATCCAAGCGTCGACCGCCTGCCGCACCTCCGGAGGGATCGGGCGGCTGTCGGCAATGTTCGCCATCGGAGCTCCTTTCTGCCAGCGGATCACCATCACCTCTCCCGGCTCGGCTTCGGGTAGCGACAACGGGTCCGGTGCTGGTTCCGGAGGCGCCCACCGCATGCGGCCGGCCAAACCCGTCGGCGCGCTCTCCCGCTCGTCCGCCTCCCGCATCTGGGCTCGCAGCGCCTCCCTCGCCTTGTCCCGCATCGCGAGTTCGGCGGGGTCGAGCGGGCGGGTCGCGTCTCGAAGTTTGTAGAACGCGTTCTCCCCAAGCGCTTTGGGATCCACCACACCGAGCACCTCGACCATGTCCGGCCTCTCGGCGACCCACGTCATGGCGTCCTCGAACGATTCGAACTCCGCGATCAGCGACTCTTGCGTCTCGAGGCGTTTGATTCTGAGCCCAACGGTCATGGCCACAGTATCGCCCCGAGTGCGACGCAGCCCCACGCAAGACTTGCCGACCGCGCCTCTTTAGCGGAGCTCTCCCCATCGCCGTACTCGCCCCCACCCCATCGGTGTCGGTGTTGATTGGGTGGCCCCGACCATCCGGCCCCCACCGTAGACGTCATGCTCCTGCCCTCGAGCGCAGGGCAGCTCTTCGAACGCGTCGATTTGTGCCGCCGGCTCTGGGAGCTCGACCGTGACCGGGATGGGCTGCAACCGAGGCTCTTCGTCTCCGACCTGTCCCCAGTCGTTGGCACCCCAGCCCGGCACCGGCGTCCTCGCGTGCGCAGGCGTGTTCCTTGCCAACAGCGGGCCTCGGGAGCTCGAGGCGACCCGAGCTATGATCTCGCGATGTCCGAACCCACCGACGAGCATCCGCGGCGCCTCGAGCTGACGTCGTTGATGACCCCCGACATGGTGAACTTCTCGGGCAAGGTGCACGGCGGTGCGTTGCTCAAGCTCCTCGACGAGGTGGCATACAGCTGTGCGGCCCGCTACAGCGGCCACTACGTCGTCACGCTGATGCTCGATGATGCGATCTTCCGCGCGTCGGTGCAGGTCGGCGAGCTCGTCACCTTCCGCGCCTGCGTCAACTGGGTCGGTCGTACCTCGATGGAGATCGGCATCCGCGTCGTCGCGGAGAACCACCGAACGAGATCGCAGCGTCACGTGATGTCCTGCTTCTTCATCATGGTCGCGATGGATGAGGCCGGCGAGACCTGCGACGTTCCCCGCTTCGAGCCGACGACCGACGATGATCGGCGCCGCTGGGACAACGCCGAACTGCGACGGGCCGAGCGCAAGAAGTGGCGCGAGCGCCAATGATCCGGGTCGGCGCGTCTGTGCCACCATGGGCGCCGTGAAGGTGATCGGAGCCGGGCTGTCGCGGACGGGCACGATGTCGATGCGCGCCGCACTCGAACGATTGCTGGGCGGGCGATGCCACCACATGGAGGTCGTCGCCAGAGACACGGTGCAACTCGAGCACTGGCATGGATGGGCAAAGCGGGACCTGCCCTTGGACCTGCCCGCGATGTATGCGGACTACGTGGCGTGTGTCGACGCTCCCTCGTGCTTTCTTTGGCGCGAGCTCATCGAGCTGTACCCCGACGCGAAGGTGGTGTTGACGGTGCGCGATCCAGAGCGATGGTTCTCCAGTTTCGCGGCGCTGGATCGAACGACGCGATGGGCCCGGCCATTGGGTCTGGTCTCCAAACAGATCCGACGGTTCTTGGAGCTCACCGACGCGATCATCGAGCGGGAGCTGGGCGTGGTCGAGCACGACGCCAACATCGAAACGTTCCACCGGCACAACGAAGCGGTGCGAGCCGGGGTTCCCGCCGACAACCTCCTCGTCTTCAATGTCGCGCAGGGATGGGCGCCTCTTTGCGAGTTCTTGGACGTTCCGATCCCTGCCGAGCCCTTCCCCCATCTCAACGAGGGCGTCGCCTCGATCCGCGACAAGTTCAAGGAGTTCGCGCGATCGTAGGCACGCCCGGTTCGGCTACAGCCCTCACCCCGGCGACAGATGAAACGGATAGGTCACCTTGACCTCCGCCCCTCCGTTGGGCTTGGGGAACTTCCAGCGTTTGACGGCCTTGGCGACACAAGCCCCAACGTTCGGGTCGGAGACCGTGGTGCTCTTCACCACCGAGCTCTTCACCTTCCCGGTCGCAGCGATGGTGAAGCTCACCTTGACCGCACCGCTGAGGTCCGGATCCCTCACCAGCCCCTGGTTGTAGCAGTGGCGCACCTCGTTGATGTGGGCCCGAACGATGCGCCGGATGATGTCCTTGTCCAGCGCCGGACCCACGGTGGCCTTGCCCTGCCGCACTCGCGGGACTCGCCTGCCGGTGTCCGCCCCTCGGCCGTAGCCCGAGCCGGTCCCACCGCCGCCGCCTTTGCCGATCAGGCCCACGTTGCCGAGCCCGATCGTGCCCTCGCCGGAGAGGTTGACCACACGGTCCACCGCGGCGGGAGGCACCGGGTCGTCGGTGATGCCCAACGCGGCAAACCGGCACGCCCCTGGTTCATCGGCACAACGCGGTCCCCGAAGCAGGTGCAGCGCGCCGAACAGCGCTTGGGCATCCATGGTGCCGTCGACGCTCACGGACATGCGATGGGCCCCGCCGGCCTTCGACCACGACTCCTCGACGACCGACTCGAAATCCGCATGGCCCGCATCGAGGCGGATCACGGGCACACCGTCTTCCCTCAACGTCGTGCCGCTGATCGGAAGCCACCCCAGGTCGTCACCGTTGAGGCGCGCCACAAACCCGAGCGAGCTGGCCCCGCTGGTCCGCGCGGCATCCACCACCTCGATCACAGCCCCCGAGGCCACCGACGCGTCGACAAAGATCGCTACGGGACGGCTTGCAGAGCCCGCGACTGTCAACGCCCGGACAAGCGCACCTGCCTCATCATCGACCAGCGCGCCCGCTTTCAGTCGAGCCACCTCGGTCTCGCCCACCTCAACCGTTTCGGGCCGGAGAGTCACCCGCAGGGCTCCCGCGGGAATCGCCGGCAGCGACCCCGAGAGCACCGGCAGGATCCGAACCAAGGCTTCGGGCGCACCCTGGGTCGGCGGCTCCCCTGCGACCTCGGGTGCGGACGATGCTGTCGCCGCGGAAGTGGGCTCCGCGATGGCTTTGCACCCCAAGAGCATCAGCCCAACCGGAAGAACCCAAACTTTGCACGACACGCACCCGAGTGTACCCGTGCCGCGCTCGGACGGGCGATGCACCCCAACGCGCCGTGTAAGCTTCCGTGCCCCGTACACAAGACCAACGCCTCGCGACGCGCGTTGGTAACGACGAAATCCGGGCGCGCTCGAGGATGTAAGCAAGGGTCTTCGGCCGGCGTTCCCAAACCGACGAGTACAAATCATGACGATCCGTACGCTGACTCCAGTTCTCGCCTGTTCCGTGCTCTCCATCGCGATCGGAGCCTGTGCCGGGTCGAAGGATGCAGGCCTGGGGACAAATCCCAGCGACACGACCGGGGGCACCCAGCCCGGTGCACTCGCGACCGTGAGCGCGGCTGCAGTGGACGCCGTTCTCGAGGCCGGGTCCAGCCGGAAGCTCTCCCGTTTCGCGTCCAACGACGCGTTGGGTGAGCGCCTCGAGGCGATTCAGAAACGCGTGCAGCGGCGATACGCCGCGCAGGCGAAGAAGAACCAGAGCTCCAAGGGAGTCCTGACGCCCAGCAGCGCCCCAGGAGAATCGTTCGACGCCGCACCCGCACCGCAGGCGGAGCCCGCTGCCGAGGACGGCGCTGGCGCGGACGAGTCGATCACAAACACACAAGAAGCAGGCGTCGACGAGGGAGGGATCGTCAAGGCCCATGGCGACCACCTCGTCGTGCTCCGACGCGGACGACTCTTCACCGTCGAGGTTGGGGACAACCAGCTGCGCCCCACCTCACAGATCGATGTGAGTCCGGCCAAAGGCCACGACGCCTGGTACGACGAGATGCTGATCTCCGGAGACACGATCGTCGTCGTCGGATTCAGCTACCAAGTGGGCTCGACCGAGCTTGGGCTGTTCCACATCGACGACCGTGGCCAGCTCTCACGCAAGGACACGTTCTTCCTGCGCTCGAACGACTACTACTCGTCCCGCAACTACGCCAGCCGGCTCATCGGCGACAAGCTCGTGTTCTACATGCCGCACTATCTTGGCGGCGGAGGCTGGAACAATGGGTCCCCCAACCTGCCGGGCGTCGCGAGCTGGAACGCGAAGCAGCGACAGGCCGACGATTGGGACGCGATCATCGATGGCTCGAAGGTCTTCGAACCAGTGCAGAACACCGAGAACCCGGTCCTGCACAGCGTGATCACCTGCGACCTCGGGCAGGGACGTTTCTCGTGCGATGCCCAGGGCATCCTCGGACCACCGGGACGCAACTTCTACGTCTCGCCGAGTGCCGTGTACGTCTGGACCCACGAGGGGTGGCGCGACGACAACCGGCGCAAGAAGCAAGTCTCTCCCGCCGCCGTGTACCGCTTGCCGCTCGACGGCGGCCAGGTCGGCGCCCTGCGAACATGGGGCGCGCCTGTCGATCAGTTCTCGTTCAAAGAGAGCAGCGACGGCTACTTGAACGTGCTGGTCCGCGCCGACAGCAAGGGCGATGCGATGTGGTCGCCAGAGTTTGCCAGTGGCGACATCGGCATGATGCGGGTGCCCGTGGCGGCCTTCGACCGCGGCGTCAGCAATGTCCGGGACAGCGCCTTCGTCGACCTCCCCGAGCCCCAGAGCAACGGCTACGCGTTCCAAAACCGCTTCGTGGGGGACTACCTCCTGTACGGAATGGGGAGCGGCTGGGGAGGCGCAGCAGAAGAGAGGCGCGGTGCCGTGTTCGCCCACTCGTTCGCCAGCGGCCAAGACGGCGCCCAGCAGATCCCCATCCCGCACGGCGTCGACCGCATCGAGGCGATGGGTCGCGACGCGGTCGTCATCGGCACCGACGGTCGCAACCTTCACTTTAGTGCCGTAGAGCTCGGTGCCCAGCCCGGGGTCGGCGGCGCGTACGTGCAGCGCGGCGCGAGCCAAGGCGAGCTTCGTAGCCACGGTTTCTTCTACAAGCCTACGAGCCCCGACCGCGGCATGCTCGGGCTCCCCATTCGCACCGCCTCTGCCCCCGGTCACGCTCATCTCACCGAGGGCTCGGCCGAAGTGCTGTTCCTCGACGTCGACCGGCTCAACTTCACCGAGCTCGGCGCCCTCGCGTCCGACCCCCGCGCGGATCAAGACGACAAGTGCGAGGTCAGCTGCGTCGATTGGTACGGCAACGCTCGCCCGCTCTTCTACAAAGGCCGGGTCTTCGCCCTGCTGGGCTACGAACTGGTGGAGGGCGCACGCGACCAGGGCTCGATCCACGAGAAGCGACGCGCCAACATGTTGCACCAGAGCCAACCGGTCGACGTCGACCAGGCGCCCTGGAAACGGTAGCGCGGACCGAACGCTCCTCGGCGGACCTCGACACCACCTCCGGAGGGTTCTCTTCGGGAATTCTTGCTATCCTGCCGACGGGGAGGCTTAGCCTGAGCTTCCTTCTTTCTTGAACTAGCTCGGGCGCTTTCCTCCCCACTTTTCCCGCCTCGCAGACGCCATGTCGACACCGCACCAACCACAAGTGTGGGAGTTGCTGCTGACGCGGCGAGGACTCGTGTACGCGAGAAGCAGCGGAGCCGCAGGGCGCGAGCTCTCGCAGGCCGCTGCCCTCGAGCTCGCGGGGCTCGGCTATTCGATGACCGCCGAGCTCCGCGACCGTCTCGCGAGGTGCACATCCCAGGAGCTGACCGAACTCAAAGAGCGATGGTCCGAGGCTTTGCTTCGGCACGTGGGCGGCAACCATCAGCACGAGCCTCTGTTCCGCAAGTTTCCCAGGGACGTCCCCACCGACACACGGTCGTTGTGGTGGAAACGGTTCTTGGTGCACTTCGTCCAAGCCCCGAACCAGGCGTGTATCCACTGCTCTCAAACGGGCTGCACCCATGTGCTGTCCCCCTGCGAGCACGTGGTGTGTGGGCGCTGCTTCGACGGCAGCAACTACAGCGGGTGCCCCATTTGCGGCGGCAAGGTCGACACGCAGTCGCCGTTCTTCTTGCCCAGTGAGGAGAGGCCTTCTCCCAAAGAGCGGGTGCGTTTCAAACTCCTGCGACTGGGCCACGACCTGGATGCCGACGCCAGGCGGCTCTTCGAGAGCCTGTGTGCACGGCCTCAGGCACTCAATCCTGACGATCGCGACGCCTTGCTGAGCCTGCTCGAGGCATACGGGCCGCGGGTACTCCAGTGGATCCCCGCCAAGATTCCCCTGCGCGAGAACATCGCGACGGTTTTTGCCACGCTCTTCGGCAAGTTCGGCGGCGATGATCCCGATGGCATTTTCGAGGTCGCCAAGCAACACATGACCACGGCCACCGACGTGCTGCGTTTTGTCGCCGTGCTGTCGGGAACCGACGGGTCTCTCCAAGCGGAGACCATCCGTCCCCAAAAGCGGCAGGCAGCTGTGCCGGCGGTTCATGCCCCGACCGCGGTCAAACGCTTCAGAGTCGCGAAGCTCAATCGCCGTACGCGGCGGGCGCTGCTCGGCCTGCTCGAGAGCTTTGATGCCGATCGACTCGGCGAAGACCTCCTGCGTCACCGCTCCTACTGGGTGTGGGTGGGCGAGTTCCTCCACCCGCACGAATACGCGAAGCGCTTTCCCAAGGTCGCGGCGGGCTTTCAAGCCGTGCGTCGCAAGGACCCTGAAGGGCGTCGGGCCCCAAAGTTCAGGAGCTGGAACTCCAGGGTCGAGTTGGCGATCGCCGAGCGTGACGTCCCCGCCCTCATCAACACGCTACCCGAGCGCCCCGGAGAGTTCGGCCGCCGCCTCGACCACGTACTGAGCTCGGCCCCCAACGATGAAACGCGCGGGGCGCTGCGGGATGCGTTTCGCACCGTGGTCCCACGACTGCCCACTCCCATGCTGCTGACTCTGTTCGCGCACTTCAGGCAGCGGCATGTTCGACAAGCTGTGCGTGTGTACTGGCCCAAGGGTCAATGTGCCTACGGGGCTTCCACGCCGGACAAGCGCCCGCTCCTCCCGCGCGGCTTCCTCGATGGCTTGTGCAGCACGCTGCAAACAGAGCTACTGAGCCGCTTCTCTCAAAAGCCACGCTTCGACACCGTGCTGGTCGACCGTGCCCTCGACAAGGTTGTCGTACCGTTCAACGAGCGGACGGCTTCACGCGCCGCGGTCTCCTTGCCGCGAGGATCACAGGTGAGTACGGGTCGCTCCGACCTGGCGCGGCTCTTCCTTCACTGGTGCCAGCCCGAGGGCGACAGGGACGAAACCGACCTCGACCTCTCCGTGGGCTTCTATCGTGACGACTGGTCGTTCGCGGGCACCTGCTCGTACTACGAGCTGCAGTTGCGGAAGAGCGGCGAGCTGCTGGCCCAAAGTGCCGGCGACTTCACCGATGCACCGCACCCCCAAGGCGCGACAGAGTTCGTCGACATCCACTGTGACGTCGCTGCGCGGACCGGCGTCCGCTACGCCGTAGTGGTCATCAACGCCTATAGCGGCCTGCCCTTCGGTGTCCTACAAGACGCGTTCGCTGGACTCATGCTGCGCGACGACGAAATGGGCAGCCACTTCGACCCCCGCACCGTGGAGCTCAGGTTCGACCTGCAAGGCGACAATGGGATCTACCTGCCCCTGTGCTTCGATATTCACGACCGCCGACTGCACTGGCTCGACGTCTCGGCCAAGGGCCAGTTCGCGCTCAACAACGTCGCGACGTCAAACAAGAGCATCCAACGTCTGGTGCCTGACTTGATGAACTACTTCGGCAGCGGCGTCCGGCCCTCGATGTTCACGCTGGGCGTGCTGCACGGTGCGGCGCGCTGTGACCGGATCGCTGTACGCGACGCAGAGCATGGCGCGGTAGCCGTGTTTGAACGAAAGCAAGGCGAGAACGATGCTGCATTTGCGCACCGGGTCGAAGCTGGCGAAGGCGGTACCTCTGCGCAACGGGTCGAGGAGCTCGATCTGGCCTCGCCTCTAGCCTTGCTCTACCGCGGCGATATCGACTTGCCGGACAACGCAGCCGTCTACGCGCTGTTCCGTGGGCACGCAAAGGCGACGCTCTGGGCAGCGGACTTGTTGTCATGATCCTTGGGACGGCTGGCTCGCGATGCCGGCCCCGGTGATCCCGTCGACACCGGTCGTGGCGGCGAGGACACCGTCCGTGAATATCCCCTCGCAGCTCCGCGTCCGGTCGCGGCCCGTGAAGTGCTCCCCCGGCATCCTTCTCCTGCTCGCGCCGCTGTCGGCTTGCCAGCCCTCCCCGAGCACACCCCCTTGCCACGATGGGCACCGAAGTTGGGAGGAGCCGAGCAGGTCACTGCATGGGTTTCGGTGCGATGACCGGGCTGTGGGGAAGCGCCGGTGGTGAAGTCGACCGACTTGGTGCTCGCTGCACGCGCAAGTGGACGACTGGGCTTCTGCCGGAGCTGCGCCCGTGACGTACACATCCCCTCGAGGGTTCGGAGGACAAGGAACGCGGGCACAGGAGGGCCTGTGCGTCCAACTTCGCGCCGAGCCATCTGCCTCCGCTTCGGTCCACCGAGGACTGAGGGCCAGCCGCTTCGGTGGGCACCATCAGCTCACCGCTGCAACGGCCTTGCCCAGCTTGTCCCAGGCTTCGGCGAGGATGTCCTCACCCGCCCAGTAGGGGAACAGCCAGCGAATCGCGATGCCTCCGCTGGCTGTGACCAACAGGCCCTGTTCGGCAGTGGCGGCGACCAACTTCGAGACCAACTCGGGGTCGCCGAAGTCCATGCCCAGCATCGCGCCCAGCCCTCGAACCTCGCGCACCGCGGAGATCGGCTTGGTAGCGGCGATCGTCTGTAGCGTGGCAAGCTGACTGCCAGCGCGCGCGAACAGGTCGTCGTCTTGCATGATGTCGAGCGTCTCCATCGCGGCGCGGCACGCCAGCGGGTTCCCTCCGAACGTGCTCCCGTGTGTGCCCGGCACCATGTGCGCCGCGATGTCCCCTCGGGCGACGACTGCAGAGATGGGGAAGCCGCCGCCCAGAGCCTTCGCCCACCAGATGATGTCGGGGAACAGCGCTGGGTCGTCGCCGACCAACGTCGTCCAGGCTGAAAAATCTCCAGTCCGCCCGCTGCCCGCCTGAATCTCGTCGAGCGCCAGGAGCGACCCGTGTTGGCGACACAGCCCATGCAGTCCCACCAAGAAGTCGCGCTTGGCGGGGTTGATGCCGCCCTCCCCCTGCACGGGTTCCAGACAGACCATCGCGACGCGGCCGGCGTACTGCTCCAACAGCTTGGCCGTTGCTTCGAGGTCGCCGAACGGAGCGCGCACCACGTTCATGTGGGCGAACCGCTTGCCGTCGTCTTCGGGCGTGGTCAGAAACCCGTCGCGATACTTCGGGTTTGCCGTCAGTGACAACGATCCCAACGAGCGCCCGTGGAACGCTTTTTCAAAGCCGATGATGACGTCGCGTCCGGTCGCCTTGAGCGCGACCTTGATGCTGGCCTCGGTGACCTCGGTGCCGGTGTTCCCGAAGAAGATCCGGCCATCGGCAACGGGAGCCATGTCGAGAATCCGCCGGGCGAGGGCCGTGTTGACGTCGGTCCAGAACGGGCCCGCCGCACTGACGAGCGTGTTCATCTGCTCGGTCATCGCCCCGACCCAGCGCTTGGAACTATGCCCCAGCGGCAGGCAGCCGATGCCCCCGACGGCATCGAGGTAGACCTTGCCGTCCTTCGCCTTCACCCGGACCCCGCCGCGATTGGGGTCGTCGTTCTCGTAGACGACCTGCTCGAGGGTGATGTTGCGAGGGCGGTAGGTTGGCCAGCGCCAGTCCTGCATGGCCGGCAGTGTAGCGGGATTTTCTTAGAACCGGACTCGAACGCCACCGGGCGTTGGCGTCACGCGGGTCACGCTGGCCCGCGCCCCTCTGCCCTTCTTGCCGGTGAACGCGAACAAGCCCAGCACCACGGTCGTGATCCCCAAGCCCGCCGTCACGCCGACCAGCGCGTTGGTCACGGGCTTGAGCCGTTCAAAACGTTGCTCCGCGGCGAGGGGGTAGTCCTCCTCTGGACACACGCCGGTACACCGGCTCTCGTACGTATTAAACGCCCGTTGCGTCACGCCCCCGACGACGCCCGTTGCGATCCCTGCCGCAACCGTCACGCCCGCGCTGGCGTAGAACGCGATTCTCAGTCGCCGTCGGCGTTCCTCCTCGGTCAAACGATTGGAGGGGCGCGAGGGTGGGCCGGGATCGGTGACCTCGTTCGAGGGAAGCTGGGGCTCGGCATCGAAGTCGACGATCAGCAGGGAGAAGACCTGACCGGCCTCCACGTCGATCTCGCGAATGCGAACGTGACTCGGCCCGTAGCCCCGCTCGCGGATTTCGTAGTGCCCCGGAGCGAGGACGATCGGAAAATCCTCGGGCGGCACGATGCGGTCGCCGATCTCGATCCCAAGCAACTCGACGCCATCATCGACCTCGATCGAGAGCTCCGCGACCTTGGTCCGGAGCTTGGCCACGATCCCGCGGACCTCGTCGCGCCGGGCCGCGCAGTGTTCTTCGGGGGCGGGGCAGTCGGGCAGGTCGAGGTAGCGCCGATACGCCTCCAGAGCCTGGACGATGTCGCCTCCTTTTTCGTAGGACAACCCAACGGCGTAGAGCGTGCGGCCCGTCGCAACGGCCGCATAGGACCGACGAAACGCGGCGCCCGCATCGAGGTATTGCCGCTGCACGAAGAGCTCCTGGCCCTCGACGTAGCGGTCCAGCGCCTCCTGGTACAACGCGTCGTCGAGACTTGGAGAGGACTCCGGCGTATCGGCGATCGGGGTCGCGGCCTCCTCGGCGGCAGGCGACTCGCTGGGGAGCGTGGGCGCCGTAGGCTCGGCAGCCACAGACTCATCCTCAGGAGCCGCGGGCACCGTCGTCACCGGTGCGAGCGCAACCGAGACGGACAGCGCAACGGCCGACATCCAGACACTCACTTCTGCTTCTTCCCCTTGAGGAAGTCGGGCACATCCTCGGGTCGCCGCGTGTCCCCGGCACCAGGCGGCGCGGTGGACACGGGAACAGGTTCAGGCTTGGCCGCGGACTTCTTGGGCCGCTTGTGACGCTTCTTGGGCGGTGCCACGTCGGCGACGGGCTCGCTTGGAGTGTCACCGGGCGGGTTGTCGAACGACCGTGCGCGGAACGTGGTCTTGTATGCGGGCTCGAGCCGAAGCGTGTGGTTCTCGGAGCTGAGCGGGGCCATCTCGGCGGCGTAGCTCTTGTATCCGGCAAGCTCCGCCTTCACCTCGATGCGCTCGTCGCTGGCGGGCAGCTGCACGGACGTGGGTGTGGTCTCCTCATGGACCTTGCCGTCGATGGTCACCGTTGCACCTTGGGGATCGGTGTTGATCCACCACGTCACCATCTTGGGCCCGGCCTCCGCCGCGACCGCAGGCTCGGTTGCCACCGGCTGCCGGTTGGTCGGCTCCGGGTCGGAGAGCGCCCGGACAGCGAGGGTCCCCAGCACCGCGCCGGCCAGCGGAAGAATCAGCCACAACGCCCAGGAGCGCGCCGGAGCTGTCGCGACGGAAGAGGTCAGCGTTCCGGTGCGGCCAATCGCGACGCTGGACGGTGTCATCGTCCGCGCATTGGCCACGCCCGTCTTGCTGTCGTTGGCCGCTCGGTGCTTGCGATTGCTTCCCTCGCGGTCGTCGACCTGGCCACGGATCGCGGCCTGGATGTACCGCATGCGGCTGGCGAAGAACCCCTTCATGACCCCGGAGAGGGCCTCCCGGGGGTCTTCTTGGTCGGCATCGAGCAGCTGCCGGAGCGCCGCCCGAAGATCCTTGAGCATCTCGTCGGCGGTCTCGTACCGATCGCTCCGCGACTCTGCCAGCGACTTGTCGAGGATGGCGACGACCGACGCGGGGAGATCGTCGCAGTACTCGGCGATGTCCTGACGCCGGCCAAGGCTGACCTGGGCGAGGATCTCGGATTCGGTTTCGCCGCGATAGAAGCGGGCGCCCGCGAGCAATTCCCAAAGCACGACACCCATCGCGTAGATGTCACTGCGGCGGTCGACCGGCTCGCCGCGAGCCTGCTCGGGCGACATGTATGTCAGCTTGCCGCGCAGCTGGCCGGTCAGCGTGTTGCTGCGCTTGCCGGCGGCTTTCATGATGCCGAAGTCCACCACCTTGAGCCGCCCGTCCATCGTGACGAGCAAGTTGTGGGGCGACACGTCGCGGTGGACGAGGTTCAGCGGCTCGCCGTCTTTGCCTTCGAGTGCATGAGCGGCGCCCAGGCCACGGCACGCATCGGCCGTGATCTGCAAGGCACACGGCACTGGCAGCCGGTCTTCACGCTTTCGCAGCTGGCGAATCAACGACGAAAGCGTCTCGCCCTCGACGTACTCCATCACCATGAAGAACAGGCCGTCGTCCTCCCCGAGATCCAACGTCTCGCAGACGTTGGGGTGATGGATCTTCGCCGCGATGCGGGCCTCGTCGAGGAACATCTCGACGAACTCCGACTCGTTCGCGAGGTGCGGATGAATCACCTTGACCGCGACCAGCCGTTCGAAGCCCGCGGTCCCGATCGCGCGTCCGAGGTAGACGGATGCCATCCCGCCGTGACCGAGCCGATGGATCAGCTCGTACCGGCCGACCAAGATGCGACCCGGCTCGACCTCGGCCACCTTGTCGATGGGGCGGACAACCTCGGCCGCAACCTCGTGCTCAGGGTCAGGCAACGGCTCGGGGTCTGCCTTGGCTGCCGACTCGGCTGCGCCACCGGAGGGCTCCGGCGACGGGTCTCCACCCGAAGCCTCGGGCTCCCGGTCGACGACCTTCGTGACATCCTCAGCCTGCATTACGAACCGTCCGCCGCAGGGTCTGTACGCACGAGACCCTCACCGGTGTCATCTCACCATACGGCAGTTCTTCACCACAATCATTTCGCCCGAATTCGGGGCTCCACGTACTGCAGATCGGCTTCGGCAGTCATGCCAGGCTTGGCATGCTGACGACCTTGGCGCCTGGGTTCAAACCCGGCTTGCACTCCGCGCTTTCTACCGGCCTCAGGTCACTTTTTTCGGAGGCAATTCCACCCGCGAAGTGCGCGTTTTTGGGACGTTGGGTGCGTGCTTCCGCTCACAGACGCGCGCTGCGCGAGCGGGATCTCCCCGGAGGAGATCTCGGAGATCTTCCCGCCCCTCTGATTTATGGATGAAAGGCCACGTTCTCGCTTCGGTTTTTCGCCAAGGAGATCTCACAGGCAGAAATCCCGGAATCACCAATGGTTCCGATCGTGTAGGTCAAACTGTCCACAGCATGTTGTGGCGGCGCGGGTTCCGCAACACCAGATGTTGTGGAATGGGCCTTGCGTACAGGGTGCTGGTGTTTTAGTTGCCTAAGGAGCGGCGGACACCGCGAGCGAGACGAATATGGCCAAGCGACAAACCCGGCGAAGCATTTCTGTCAAGGGCATCACCTACCAGCGCCTGAAGAACTACTGCGAGGACCAGAACATGAGCGTGAGCGGCTACCTAGAGTCGATCATCGCCGAGCGTCTGGACGCAGCAGCGGTTCCGGTCCCTGAAAAGGTCGAGCCCCGTCCCTCGGCTGCGAAAGAGCCACACCGCGAAGAGATCGTCTCCCAGCACTTCACGTTCTAAGGGCGTGCGCAGTCGCCGGGGCCGACCCCAGGCGCACCCGCTCGCAAACGGAGCCGCGTTCCAGAGGCCCGCTCGATCCATCGAGCGGCGGCCCGTGGACGCGGCTCTCTTCGTTTCCGGGGGCGCCGCATCTGCGCTTTGACAGGCTGCTTGCACGACGACGTCCGTGCTACTCACCAAATCAGTGAGCTACGTCGTCCTCGCGAGGAAGCACCGGCCGCTTGTCTTTGACGACATGGTCGGCCAGGAGCACGTCGGCCGCACGCTCGGCAACGCGATCCGGCAGGACCGGGTTCACCACGCCTACTTGTTCGCCGGAGCTCGTGGTCTGGGCAAGACCACCACCGCCCGAATCTTCGCCAAAGGCTTGGTGTGCGAGCAAGGCCCGACGGCGACGCCTTGCAACGAGTGTGAGCAGTGCGTCGCGGTCAACGAGAGCCGCTCTGTCGATGTGATGGAGATCGACGGCGCGAGCAACAACTCGGTCGACAACATCCGGAACCTCCGCGAGCAGGTGCACTACCTGCCCCAGACCGCCCGCCGGAAGGTCTACATCATCGACGAGGTCCACATGTTGACCACGTCGGCGTTCAACGCCTTGCTCAAGACGCTGGAAGAGCCACCGGAGCACGTCAACTTCATCTTCGCGACCACCGAGCCGCAGAAGGTCATTCCCACGATTCTCTCACGGGTGTCCCGGCTCGACTTCCGCCGAGTCTCGCCCGAAGAAGCCATCGCCCACCTCGAGAACATCCTGCAGAAGGAGGAGCGCTCGGTCGACATGGGCGGCTTGCGGCTCATCGCCCGGGCCGCGGGCGGTTCGGTTCGAGACTCACTCACCCTCCTCGATCAGGTCATCGCCTTTGCCGACGACCCGACAAACATCACCGAGGAAGAAACGCGACGGGTCCTCGGACAGGCCGATCGCGCCCGTATCTCGGATTTGGTCGGTGCGATTCTGACGCACGATCCCGACGCGGTCATGGCCCAGTTCGATGAGCTGGTCACCGCAGGCCATGACCTCACCGTGCTGAGCCTCCAACTGCTCGAGCACATGCGGGACCTGACGCTCGCCGCCGTCTGCAAGTCGAACGCGGTCTTCAAGGGAGCAACCGAGGCGGAGGTCGGCACCCTTCGCGACCAAGCGGGAAAGGCCGACCCGGTCACGCTGTCGCAGATGTTCGATCGCTTCTCCCGCGTCGTGGACCGCCTCCCGACCTCTCGCGTGCAGCGGATGCTGCTGGAGATGGGACTGCTCGACCTTGCGCACGATGAGCCGCTGGTGCCCCTGGAGGACATCGTTGCCCGGCTCGAGTCCATGAAGGGTGGCGGAGGCGGAAACCCTGGTGGTGGCGGCGGTGGCGGTTTCTCAGGGCCCCCCGGTCGCGGCGGTCCTTCTCGGGGACAAGGCCCCGGGCAAGGGCGGCGAGCCGACTCCTGACTCTTATACACATCTCCGAGCCCACGAGACCTCTCT
>CAJXVA010000153.1 GCA_913061055.1 uncultured Pseudomonadota bacterium | reverse complement strand
CTCGTCGGCAGCGTCAGATGTGTATAAGAGACAGCGGACATGCCGTGCTCGAACACGGTCTCCATCTGTGGCTCGGCTTCTACCGACACGCGTTCTCGATGGTTCGCGATCTCTACGAGCACTGGAACGGGCCCACCGACGGTCCCCAACGCAGCCTCGAGTCCGCCTTCACCCCCGCCTACGACGTGCGCCTTCGGGGGCCAGCGCGCGCGGGTTCACAACAATGGGACCTCGAGTTTCCCCGGCTGCCCGGTCGCCCCTGGGATCCGTCGGCCGAAACCTCCTGGCTGGCGACGTCCAAGCGATGGCTTCGGCAACTGCCGACGTTGTTGGGCGGCATCCCCAAAGACGATCGCGCCACGTTCCTGTCGCTGGGTCGGACCGTCGCCCGCGGCCTCGCCCGCGAGTGGGCGCGGTGGGGCGAGCACGCCTGGGACCGAATGGACCTCGAAGACTTCCGTGCCTGGCTCGCTCGGCACGGCGCGACGCCGGAGGTCACCGACAGCCCGCCCGTCGTGGGCCTGTACGACCTCGGGTTTGCCTATCCGCGAGGCGGGCAGTCCGTGCAGGAGGGACGCGCGGCCGCGGGCGTGGCGGTGAAGGTCTTGCTGCGCATGTTCGCGGACTACCGCGGAGCCCCCCTGTGGAGAATGTCCGCCGGCATGGGGGACACCGTCTTCGCCCCGGCCTGGGACGTGCTGAAAACCCGCGGCGTCAACATCTCCTTGTTCCACCACGTTCTGGGCGTGTCCGCAGAACGCGGCAGAGTCTCGAAGGTACGGGTCGGCATTCAGGCGTCGGGGCTCGAAAACTACGACCCGCTGATCGATGTTGGCAGCGTTCGAGCTTGGCCCGAGCGCCCCATCGAAGACCGCCTCGACAGGCTTGCTCCGGGCGCATTGGACGGAGACCTCTCGGAGACCCTCGCCGAAGTCGAGCTGCGGGACGGCCAGGACTTTGACGCCGTCGTGATGGCCATTCCCGCGGCGGCGCAACGGCGGTGCGCGGTCGGCCTGGCCGAAGCCAACCCCCGCTATGGCGCGATGCTCGAGGCTTGTCACACGATCCCCACTGTCGCGGCGCAAGTGTGGATGTCCCGCAGCGCCGAAGCGCTGGGGTCCGATGCCGTGCCGAGCGTCAGCACCGGCCACCCGGGCCTGTTTCGGACCCACGCGAACATGACCGACGTGCTCGAAGCCGAGGCCTGGAAGGAGGCCCCTCGCCACCTCGCCTACCTGTGCGGCGCAGCACCGCCGGAGGTCCTGGCAGCTTCGAGCCGAGAGCAGGCCCATGCCCGCCTTCGCGAGCTGGCCGCATCCTGGTTCCGGACTCGAGCTCCCACCGCTTGGCCGGGTGCCGCCACTGCCTCGGGCAGCTTCGACGAAGGCGCCTTGCACGTCGATCCCGGCGGTCGACGAACAGACGCGGTCTATCTCCGGGCCAACACCGAGGCCTGGGAACGCTACGTTCTATCTCTTCCCGGCACGACCGGGCATCGCCTGGCTCCGAACGACTCGGGCTTCGACAACCTGTTCCTCGCCGGGGATTGGACCCGCAACGAGATCAACGGCGGCAGCGTCGAAGCGGCGGTCTCGTCCGGGATGATCGCGGCCCGAGCGATCGAGGCTCAGGCATGAGCGACATGGAAGTCGTCATCGTGGGCGGCGGCCCAGCAGGTCTCACCACGGCGCTTTCGATCGCGAGGCATGCTCCCGCGCTTCGAGGTCGGATCGTCGTGCTGGAGCGCGCCACGTATCCCCGAGAGAAGATCTGCGCCGGTGCCGTGTCCGGCCGGGCCTGGAACACGCTGGCGTCTCTGGGAGCAGAGCCGCGGGTGCCCGCCGTTCCCGTGGGTGGCTTTGACCTCGAGGGGCGAAGGCGCACTGCGAAAGCCCGGATCGGCCGCGCGGGGTTCGTGATCCGCCGGGCCGAGTTCGACGCTGATCTCGCACAACATGTGTTGGAAGCTGGGGTTCGGGTCCAGGACGGCACCCGAGTCGAAGAGGTCGTCGAGTCCGACCAAGGCGCCGTGCTGCGAACCTCGGCCGGGATCCTACGCACCCGGTTCGTCGTTGGAGCCGGCGGCGTTGGTTGCATGGTCCGACGCCGCCTCGGCCTGGGTGGCGGCCGGCTTCGGGCGCAAGTCGTCGAAGTCGACACCGAACCCAGTCGCTTCGACTCCGAGGACGGCGCACTGCGCTTCGATGGCGGTCGCGACAACCTCACCGGCTACGTTTGGGACTTCCCGACGATCGTCGAAGGCAAACTTCGGGTCTGTCGCGGCGTCTACCAGCTTCGGGACACCGCGGCTCCGCAACACGCCCGCGGCCCCGACGTCACCGACCTGCTGCGACGCCACCTCGCCGACCGAGGCGTCGTCGCCGACCATGGCCGGTTCAAACGATTCGGAGAGCGAGGGTATGAGCCCGGTGTCGCCATCGCGTCTCGTCGCTGCATGCTCGTGGGCGAGTCCGCTGGAGTCGACCCCGTGACCGGGGAAGGCATCGGTCCCTCGATCGAGGCAGGCTTGCTCGCGGGACGTTTTCTCAGCGCGATGGTGAACGAGCGGCGTGACAGCGTTGAAGGTTGGAGCAGGCGGCTTCGGCGGTCGGCCGTTGGGTTGGATCTCGCCGCGCGCAGTCTTGTGGCCACACATCTGCTGCTGCGTCGTCGCCGGTTGTTGGACCGGCTTCTCACCTCGCAGAACTATGCCCTGCTCGCAGGGGCGCACTACTTCGCGGGTCGAGCATTCTGAGCGTCGCGAGTTCAGGCGAGCACCCGTTCGGAACCCTCGATGAGCCGCCGATTCCGGGCGATGAACGAGTGCGAAATTGGTGCTGCCGAGGTGACGTGGGGAGGCCTACAGGAACCAGACGCCCGACTTGCGGCAGGACTTCCGAATCGTCCTGCGCCGTGGGTCCCCACGCTCGAGCGACTTGTACGCCGCGCGGGCCGAGTCCTTGTCATTCCGGGCGCATGTCGACCTGGCCTTTGCGACTACGGAAGGCCTCTTCCGGCTCGCGGCTCTCTTCGAAGGCGCGACGGGCTCGACGACGGGTTGGGTCTCGATGACCTCAACCTCGTCCGTGCCCTCGTCTTCGTCTTCGTCGGAAGCTTCGTGGGCGAGCGAGACGACCGCAAGGTTGCGGGGCTCGAGCTGTTGGACATCCATTCCGGCGAACGCGAGCCGACGCAAGCGCTCGACGCCGTCCGCGGCCCCAAAAAACTGCGCGAACAGAGGAAGAAGCGACGCGAGAACGACGGCTCCCATCAGGTAGCTCGGGGGCTGCGCAAGGCGGACCTGAACGGTATCGTGACTCACGGGTCGACGAGGCTCGCATCGCGAGACCCGACGTTCAACCGGTCCGCGCAGATCCGCGTTTTCACGCACTCTCCCGCTCGTCTAGGGCCGAACCGCCGGCCGCGCACTCGCACCAACGCCGGTTGGGGAGAGACCAGTCTGGCGGGGCGGGGAGACTCGTCTGGAAGTCGTGTCTGCCGCTATCGGGCACGGAAGCTCTCACCAACTCGGGCTCGATGTTGTACCTGCGGCCTGCCTTCGAGATGATCAGCGAGCGCGACGGTCGACCCGAGGCGTAGACGAGAGCGGCGAGCGTGCTCACCGGCTGACAGACGAGTTGACTGGCTTGGGCCAGGCGTTGAGCGTTGGACAGACCCGCGATGTACATGCGCATGCTGACCAGGGGGTTGCTGTAGCGTCTCTGATCCAACTCCCACCGCTCCAGACAGGTCTCAAGCTCCAGACTCACGGTTTTCCTTGGGAGGCCGTGCAAGTGAGCACGGCGATGCGTGTTCCCTCGGTGAAGAAAGACTGAGCTCGAACGAGCTCAGGAACACCGCACGAGTGCGCTTTGCCCGCGGATGAAGCAAAGCGCGCAGGAGGAAGGATGAGAGTGGACCCAAAGATCATCGCAGCAAAGACGCAGACGTTCCTCGACGACAAGATCGCGTTCTACGACCCCGAGGAGGGCGGAGGGTTTGCTGCGGTCCATCTCACGGAGGCGTTGTTGGCCTTCGCGTCCCATCCCACGACGACCGGCGAGCGCGATGTGCCCGTCTTCGGATCGGCGTTCGGCCTGAGCTTGGCCGCGGATGTCCCGGGCATCCCCGAGCGCTTCGACCGGACCCGCGCGACCTTGCGTCGATGGCTCGACTCCAAGTCGGAAGCGGAGCGAATCGACTTCAGAGACACCATGCTTCGTCACTACCAGATCTACCAGGAGGAAGCGGCGGGGGAGCGGCTGCACCACCTGCTCGGTCTCCCGTTGCCCGCCCCCGCCCCCGGCTGGCAGTCGCGGGCTCTTGAGGGGCACCCGATTGAACGTCCGTCACAGGAGGAGCAGAGTCGGTGGGTAGAGAGGCTCAAGCGAGTCATCGACCGACTGGAGAGTCGACTTGACCAATATGGCGTCGTGACAGACACGACTTGGGCTCGGGTCATCCGCAAGCAGGCGGAATTCGACGACGACGTGATTCTTGTGGTCGAGCGCGGCGTGGCGACCGCTTCCGACGCGTTGGATGAGCTGCAAGCGTCACTCGAAGCGCAGGAGTTGTTTCTTCCCGCCGACTACCGCCTGTTCCTGAGTCTCTACGGGGGTCTTGCCATCCGTGCGTATCGTCCTGGCTTCGAGCCCGATGGGGCACGAGAACAGCTCGACGAGAGCTTGATGGGCGACCCGCTGTTTCCCCCCGACTATCCCGATGAGGACATCAACGATCGCCTCGTCTTCTTCGATCACCCGGCGCTCGGCTACTATGCATTCGACTTTGGCGAGTCGTTTCGTTTGGTGTGCCAATCGGATGATTGGGGCGGCGTCGAGCCGGACGAGAGCCGCACGTTGATGAGAGAACGCTGCTTCGCGGACTGGCTGGATGGCTACCTCGAGAGCGGATTCGATTCGTTCTCGTACACTGACGACGCAGAGGAGTGAGCCGAGGTGACACCGGGTCCGCGATCGACCAGCGCGGTGCGCAAGGTCGGGCTCGACCACTCCTAAGGAGGCTCGGCGCTGTCCGGATGACGCGCCGAGAATGGCTCGGCATCGACCGGACGGGACAGGGTCGTCCCACGCGAAGCCTGCGGCGCCAGAGAGACGAACCGCAGAATCGCGCCGGCCAGGGGGCATCTGGAGGCAGCTGTGGTTCGACGGGAGCCCGAAGCTGTGTCGAGAACACGGCAAGCGCTGACGAGTGAGACGTCCTGTCGACTTTTTCCTCGGCCCGCTAGACCCCATTCTCCGCCCCCAGCCGTTCATCGGCGAGAAATCGAAGTCTCCCGATGTTTTTTTGTCAGGGTTGGGGGGCCTGCAGGGAGGGGGGAGTGAAGTGTTTGCGGAGGCGACCGATGCGGAGCTGTGCCAGACGGCAGCCGGAGGCGACCAGGAGGCGTTCGCCGAGCTGGTGGGCCGCTATCAGGGTCCGGTTTGCGCGGTCACGTTTGCGGCGACCGGTCGAGCCGATCTGAGCGAGGACCTGGCACAGGAGACGTTCCTGATCGCGTGGAAGAAGCTGCATGCGATCGAGCAGCCCGAGCGGGTGGGCGGATGGCTGACGGGCATCGCCCGCAACCTCGCCCGCAAGTCGTTTCGACGACGGACGATGGTCCCGCTCGATGAGGCCGCGGACCTTCGGGACCAGAGCCAAGGGCTCGAGGAGAGGGCTGTGGAACAACAGACGCACGCTGAGGTTTGGGAGCTGCTGCTCCGCCTGTCGCCTCGGTACCGCGAGGTGATGGTTCTGTACTACCGCGAGCAGCTGACCACACCGAAGCTGGCCGCGCAGCTGGGGATCTCGGTGTCCGCGGCCCAGCAACGGCTGTCGCGGGGTCGCAAGATGCTCCGGGAGGAACTGGAGCGCGGCGTCGCCGAAGAGCTTCGCCGAAGTCGGCCGGGTGAGGACTTCCGCCGACGTGTCGCCGCGGCACTTCCGGCGCTTCCACTCGCAACCCCTCCGGCCGCGTCGACGGCCACCACCCTTCTGTCCTCTCTGACTGGAGTCATCGTGATGCACAAAGCCATCGTTGTCGTCGTCGCCGCTGTTGCGGTCCTGTTGTTCGGATACGCGATGCGCGACGACCCACCGAAGCAGGCGCCTTCGGCCGACCGGCCCTCGGCAGCCCAGCCGCGCGGGCTGGCCGAGGTCCCCACGCGCCCGGTGACGGTTCAGGCGACCCAGGCGTCGGGCCAGGTACTCGGTGGCAAAGACCTGAAGCCTCTGCCGGGCGCAATCGTGACCTTTGTGACCGAGAGCGGATCCTTGGCCACCGTTCAGACCGCAGGAGCTTCGGCCCAGCTGGCGGTGGCGACGGCCGACGAGGACGGTCTGTGGACCCTTCCGGGGCTGAAGCCGGGGCGCTACCGGGCCACCGCGACCGCGCCCGGACATCTCCCCGCGCAGCTCCGCGGACTGCGAGTCTCCGCGGCGCAGGATCTCCGCGACGTTCGGTTCGAGCTCGTCGTCGGTGGGCTTCCCGTGTCCGGGGTCGTCTCGGACATCGGCGGTGGGCCCGTCGCCGGAGCCACGGTGCATGCGAAGACCTCGATGGGTCTTCCAGTCGCGGCACTCACCGACGAGGACGGACGTTACAAACTCCACCTGCCACCGGGTCGTCACGAACTCAGCGTCTGGGATCTCGACTATCAGGAAGCCTCGGCGCGGATCGATGTGCGAGGCCAGGGCAGCGGCGTGGACTTCGAGCTGATGCCGGCGGCCACCCTCAGTGGCCAGGTCATCGCGCGAGCCTCGGGTGAACCGGTGGCGGGCGCGAGTGTCTCCTTCACCCGGCGCGAGAGCTTTGGGGGCGGCTTCCGCTCGACTCGAGCCTCGGACGATGAGCGGGTCCAGACCGATGAGCGGGGTCGGTTCACACTTCAGCGGCTCTCCCCTGCGACCTACAAGGTGGAGGCGAGCGCCAGCCACCTCGCGACTGCAGCTGCGGTCGAGGTCGCCATTGGTCTCGCAGATCAGACCGACGGCGTGGTTGTCGCGCTGGACCCCGCCTTCAACGTCTCGGGACAAGTCGTGGGCGGCGAGGGTTCCGCGGGCGTGGCCGGAGCGAAGATCAGCGCTTTGAGCAGTGAGAGCACGCCAGCCCTCAGCGGAACCGACGGCCGGTTTACGCTGCTCGGTGTCCTCCCCGGCAAGTATCCGCTGTCGGTCGAAGCCGACGGCTTCCTGCCCTCGCTGTTCGATGAATCGGTGGTGATCGACGACCAGGACATTGAGGGGTTGAAGCTCGAGCTGGATCCCGGCGTGTCCGTTCGAGGGCGGCTCGATCCGCCGCAGGTGGCCGAA
Organism: uncultured Pseudomonadota bacterium; assembly: GCA_913061055.1. Lineage (GTDB taxonomy): Bacteria > Myxococcota_A > Polyangia > Nannocystales > Nannocystaceae > CAJXVA01. The sequence continues at coordinate 11,766 of CAJXVA010000153.1, read as the reverse complement.
GTGAAGCTCGCGCTCGTCAAGTCCTCCGGGGGATTCGAGGTCATGATCCAGGGCCAACGCATCAAAGATGCGCACGGCCTCGCGGACGAAGAGGGAGGCTTCGAGCTGACCAGCGCGCCGGCGGGCACCTGGCTGGTCGTTGCAGAGGCTGCGGATGGAAGTCGGGGGCAACTCGAGATCACCGTCGGTGAGGCTGGTCCGCAGAACGTTCGAATCGCCATGATGCCGCGCGCCTCGGTCGGTGGTGTCGTCACGGACGCCGCCGGAACCCCACTGCCTCAAGCCACGATCCACATGTTCGCGGCAGGCGCGGATAGCACGTCGCGCACCGCGTTCCGTCGGGTCACGACGACCGACACCGAGGGCGGCTTCGACTTCGTTGGCATCGACGCGGGCGCGTACGAGCTGAAGATCGTGAACCGAGATCAGCTCCCGCTAGGCGCCGACGACGGATCCGATTCGTTCGCGGTGGAGGTCGGCGAAACGTCGGTGGACGATCTACGGCTGCAGGTCGCGCAAGCCTCTGGGGTGCTCGCTGGAGTGGTCGTGGACGGCAGCGGCCAACCGCTGCTCGACGCCTCGATCCGCTTGGCGGCCCAGCTCCAAGGCACCGGGATGTTTGATGCTCCGATCAAGCTCACCGACGCCGAAGGCCACTTCGAGTTCGGCGGGCTGCCGCCGGGAACCTACTCCGCCTACGCACGAAGCAACCGGGGCGACGCTCGAGGAGAGGCCGCGGACGTCGAGGTGGCCGAGGGCGTGAGCACGGTCGAGATTCAGACCCAAGCGCTCGCGAGCATCCAGGGCAGGGTCACGGCGGACGGTGCTGCGATACGGCAGTTCGAGGTCTCGGCCCGCGGAGCGAGCCGGCGGACCTTCGTGGACGAGGGCGGCCGGTTCACGCTCGATCGCATCGACCCCTCCGGAGCAGTCCTCGTGGTCGTGACAACGGAGACCGGAAGCGCAACGCGGCGCGTGGAGCTGACGCCCGGCGAAAGCACCGAGGCGACGTTCGAGGTCGGAGCGTGGGCCAGCGTGACCGGGCGGGCCCTGTGGCCCGACGGCACCCCGGCAAACGGCGTGAAGATATCCGCGAGTTCGCGGGGAGGAATGCGGACGTCGATGAACTGGCTCATCGACGACCTCACCGGATCCGACGGGCTGCTCACCGATGGGGATGGGCGCTTCACCATCGAGGGCATCGGAGCCGGACGCGGAACGATCTCGTTCATGAAGTCGGCGAAGTCCGCTGCCGCCCCACGCGCGATGCTCGGACGGGCGACCTGGCTGGCCCACGAGAACATCTTCGTAGAGCCAGGTCAGGCCCTCGACGTCGGCGACATCGAGTTGCTCGACGCCCAACACCCGGAGCAAGCGGGGACGCTGGGGCTCTCGTTCGGTTCGAGCTACGACCGGCCCGGATACCGCGACGAAGAGGGTTACACCCCGCCCATCGGGCGTCCGGAGCGAGCCGCTCGGCTGTGGATTACATCGGTGTCGACAAAGGGACCTGCTGCGGAGGCCGGGCTTTCCGTTGGGCTCGAGGTGGTGAGCGTCGATGGCACGCCGATCGCGAACCCGGGGCGGACGATCGTGCAACTCGCACAGGTCGAGGCCGGGCATGCGTACGCGCTCGGGGTGCGAAAAGAGGGGGAAGAGGCGCGCGTCGTGTCGGTGACAGCCGCGGCGAAGTAGGCCGCGTGCTCATCGCAGCGCATGGAGACAGCATCGCCCGGCCAGGAATCGGCTAGTGTCGAGGCACGCATGCGACACCGTCACGGACGCGCGACCGGAATGCGTGCCCTCGCAAGGGTTGCTCGGTGGTGTGCTCTGGTACTTCTCGCCTCGCTGTCGTTCGTGGGACGAGCGACTGCGGCTGCCGAGGATTCTCGCGCGCAGGCCGTCAACGCTGCGATCGGCGACGCGAGCTGGAGGGCCGAGTACGGAGAGAGACCAGGCGGGGACACCCGAGAAGGCGATCGAATCCGTGTTCACCTGCGGTACGTCGAAGCTCGGCTGCGCGCCGCCGATGTCACGGGGTTGAGTGAGGCGCAACGGGCCGCCCGTCGACAAGCCCTCGACGTGCTCGCCCGGTACTGGCGCGCAGGAAGTTTTCCGCAGCGGACCCACGATCCCTACGCTGGCCGTCGTCCGCAGTTCATCGACGATCGAGGGGTGCGCTGCGCCGTGGGAGAGATGATCGCAGGGACGGGCTATGTACAGCTCGCGGAAGCGATCGACCGCGAACACGAGTTTGACGAGATCGGAGCGATCCAGACCCCCGGACTGCGCGTCTGGATGCAAGCCTTCGGATTCACCGAGGCAGAGCTGGCGATGATCCAGCCCACCTACAACCAGCCGCGGTACGAAGCCGACACGTTTGCGAGCGCGCTGTACAACGATCGAACTGCGGCCACACTCGCCTGCGCGAGTCATCACCCCGTCACCCGATGGGTACCCGTCATCGTGCGGGGGGATCGCAGAGGCAACGTCAAGTACTCCACCTACCGCTGGAGTGCATTCGCACGGTGCTTTGCCCGGCAGTTTGGGCCGCTGCAGATGCAGGACTCTGACGACGATCCCGTGCGGGCGTTTCGGGTTCGCGAACGCGTCAAGATTGTCGCGCCGCAAGAGATTCTCGAGCGAAAGCTGGAGACCATCCGCTACGCAGATGGTCGGTGCGGAGTGCGAGCCGACCGGCCCGGCCCGATCCCCCAAGAGGTTCGCATCACGGTTGGCGTCGGAAAGCGTGGGCCCGAGGTCTCTGCGTCCACAATCCCCGCCAACGCCGACGTCGAAGCATGCGTCACACAAGACGTCTTGCGGCGGCTCGTAGACTTCGAGGCCGGTCGGTGGCGGCTCTCGGCATCGGTCACGCGAACCATCGATCAGAGACTCAGCGACACAAACCTCCAGCGCCGTCTGGCCGAAACGCTGCCCGAAGCGGCGACCGCTTGTTGGGACCTCGGAGCTCCCCCGCGGCTCTCGGCCACGGTGGACTTCGACGCCGAACACTTGAACATCGAGCTGACCGGTGGCAACGCGGTGTTCCAGACCTGTGTCCGTAGGGAGCTGGACAAGACCCTTCGAACGAGCATGGGCTTCTCGGTCGAGCGAGATGACGGAAGCATCGAAGACGCGCTTCGGATCGACGGCGCTGGCTCTGCGAAACGCGAGGTTCGCGTCGAATCCCCAGCCCAACGCGACGAGCGATCGAACCGAGAGTCACAACCCGATCCAGGGTACTTTTGACGCGCGTGCTCCCAGGGGCGCACGACTCCGCGGGTCAGTCCGGGTAGGCGGGATCGCGCTCGCAAGGAAGCATCATGGAGTCGGGGTCCCCTTCCGGCTCACCGAGGGTGAGAGCATCGAAGCGCTCGTTGCAGAAGTCTTCATCGGCGAAGCACATGGATGCCCGCTTGCCGGTCTTCGAAGAGCGGCCCAGCTTGAAGCACCACAGTGGTTGCTCGACCACCACACAACTCCCGAACTTCATCCGGATCTTGCTGAGCGGGTCCATTGCCCGAGCATCCGCATCAACACGAAGGGCGAAGTCCCGCTGTTTCTCGCAGATCGATCTTTTGGTCTCGCAGCTGAAAGACTCGTGCCGGGTGCCGCCGGGAAGCGTCTTCGTGGTCGTGAAGCACCAGCGCTGCGCCGCGCGAGACTTCGCCTTCTTCTTCGCCTTCCTCTTCTTTGACGTCTTCTTGGCAGCAGCCTCAGAACCGGAAGCTGACGCGGGGGATTCCGACCCGCACGCGCAAAGGAACAGAACAGTCCACAGGAGTCCTACGCGGTTCACCAATGCTCAGCGCTCGCACCTGCGCTTAGATGCGCGGGTAGTTGAAGGCCTCGGAGTCCAACTTCGAGCCGTGCCTTGTTCCGTTCCAGCAGCAGGGAGAGCATCTCATCGGCTCCCGGATTCCCCTCGGGTGGGGCTTCGGGAACCTCGATCGTTTCTCCGTCGATCACCCGCGTCACGAATCGCGGGGGTCGAATCGAACCGTCCGTCTCGAGCACATTGAGCTCGATATCCTCGCCCCAAAGCTCGAACACGACGAACCGACCGACCTCTGGAAAACTGTCGTCGGCGCGCCATACGGCCGTTTCCCCCAACTCGGACACCAACTCGAGCTGGCGGATTCTCGAGACGATCCCATCGACGACACTGCGTTCGTCCGACGTCAGCGGTGACGCATCTCGGCGACGGAACTCCAGGACTACTGCCGCGTCAGCCACAGAGGTCCTCCCTACCACGCTGTTCGGAATTGCCACAACTCGCACGCCAAGCAGGCCGCTTCTCGGTCCTCCCTCGGCCGCCCGCTGCCCCTGTTGGCTCCTGTCCTTACCGCTTCGGCCCGCAAGCACAACAACCACCACTGCGGGCCGTCGCTCGCCGGCATGATGGAGCCAACCGAGGCTCCCTTGACCCACCCGAGCTGAGTTGAGAGACAGGCTGCCGAGACGATGGCCCTTGAGATCAACTGCAGTGGCTGCGGCGCAGTGAACCGCGTCCCGGCGGACCGCTTGGACGACGCACCCAAGTGTGGCCGATGTGGGCAGCCGCTCGAGCCGAAGGTGTCGGCCGAAGACGGTCAGAAGATCGAAGCGCTGTTCGGGCAACTCTTCACCGCGATGCCCGAGGCCACGCCCGGCTCTCCCTCGGTTGCACCCGAAGCGCAGCCGGAAGAGGCGAAGGTCGCAGGCGATTCTGCGCTCTACAGTGCGCTCCGTAGGGTGGGATTCGACCAATCCGACGAGTCGATAGGCGGCCGCGGGCAGCGACTCCGGGCCGGCCTATGGGGGCTGTTGCTGGGCGGTCCGATCACGGCCGCGGGAACGTTCGCCGGAACCCTGCTCATGAATGGCCTGCTTCGACTGATGGGAGCGCGGGGCTCCATCGTCTTGCCAAACGTGGTCCTTGCCGCGGCCTACGTTGGGGCGATCTACGGTTTCATGGTCACGGTCACGGGAACCGTACGCCTGATCAGCGCCCTCGCCCCGGAAACGCACGCCAGCAGCAGCATCGTGCGGCTCATCCGACTCGTGCTCCTCGTGCTCGTCGGCTTCTCGCTGCTCATCGGGATCTGGGCGGTCGTCCACCACTACCGCCTCGCTGATTTCTCGCTCTGAGCCCGCCGGACGACGAACCCCCGCAGAAATGCTACAGCTCCGCGCGTGAGCGGGGACCTCGACAAGCGCGGAGAGCTCCGCGCGTTGCTCAGGCTCGGCCTGCCCGCCGCCGGAACGCAGCTGGCCGCCATGCTCCTGGGCGTCGTCGACACGATGATGGTCGGCCGGGTCAGCACGCATGCCCTCGACGCGGTCGCGCTCGGGCACTTGTGGATCTACGGCACGATGATCTTCGGGATGGGGCTGATCTGGGGCATGGACCCGCTCATGTCTCAGGCCCACGGTGCCGGAGACGGTCGCAAGGTCGGTCGCACGCTTCACTCTGGTTTTCTGTTGGTCGTTTTGCTGATCCCGCCGCTGTGGTGGGCATGGGCGCAGACCGAGGCCGTGATGCTTGCGTTTGGCCAGACGGCTGAGCTCGCGGCCGCTGCAGACGTCTACGTGACGACGCAGCTCTACAGCATGGTGCCCTTCCTGCTGTACCTCACCTTGCGCCAGTACCTGCAGTCGCGCGGCATCGTGATGCCAGCGCTGTGGGTGATGGTCGTGGCCAACGTGTTCAACGTGGCGGCCAACTGGGCCCTCATCTTCGGACACCTGGGCTTCGAGGCGCAGGGCCTCGTCGGTGCCGCTCAAGCGACCGCCGCCACCCGAACCTTCACGCTGTTCGGTTTGGTCGCGTGGATCCTGATCGCTCGCCTGCACGAAGGTGCGTGGGAGCGCCCCACGCTGAAGTCCATGTCGCCCTCGGGGGTGTGGACGATCATCAAGCTCGGACTTCCGATCGGCCTGCAGTACATGCTCGAAGGCTGGGCGTTCCAGGTCAGCACGCTGCTGGCGGGTCGACTCGGCGAGGCAGAGCTGGCGGCGCATACGATCGCGCTCAATCTCGCCTCGCTCACCTTCATGCTGCCGATGGGGCTCTCCTTGGGCGTGGCCACCCGCGTGGGCAACCTTGTCGGCGCCGGACAACCGAGCCGAGCCCAATACGCCGCACGGCTGTCTCTGATGATGGGGGCCGGGATCATGGCCGCGAGTGCGCTGATGCTCGTTCTGGGACGCGGCGCCCTTCCCTACCTGTACACCGAGGACATCGCCGTCGTCGCCCTCGCCGCCAGCATCTTCCCGATCGCCGGCGCCTTCCAGGTCTTCGATGGCATTCAGGTCGTCGGCGGCGCGATCCTCCGGGGCGTCGGCTCCACACGACCCGCCGCGGTCTTCAACCTCGTCGCTTACTACGCGCTCGGGCTCCCGTTGGGCATCGCGCTGACCTTCGGCTTGGGCTGGGGGCTTCGCGGTCTGTGGACCGGGCTCGCGGTCGGGCTGGCGATCGTCGCAGGAATCCTGTTGTGGTGGATCTTCACCCGGGTCCGCTACGTCCCGCTGGACGAAGCGTCTCAGCCGTAGCCGGTCATGCGCTTGGCCAGCGCGACCATCGGGGACCCGGCGCGAATCATCGCGCCATTGAAGCGTTCAAGCACCGAGGACTGCGCCTCCGAAAGAACCCGGGCGGCTGCGATCCGATCGTAGGTGTCGTCTTGAGAGACGATCATGCCATCGTCGTCGTACAGGAGGTTGGTGATCCCGGTGAACTGGAACGGCGAGCCATCGCGCCGCAGCTTCGGCAGCCGGTTGAACCATTGCGTCACGACGCGACCCTCGCCGACGACCACCCACTGGATCGGGAACACCCACTCGTCGAGACCGCGCATGCTGACCCGCAGGAACTCCCGGATTCCTTCGCGGCCTTCGATGAGACCGAAGAACGGCTCTTCGTAGGTGCCGTCCTCCCGGAAGAGGTCCGCCAGGTCGGTCCAGCGCCGCGCCTCATGCAAAGCCTGATGCCGCGCGTAGGCAGTCGCGGTTTCTTCGCGGGACAGCGTCATGGCAGCACCCGAACACGCGGCGCAGGAGCGATCAACCTCTACTGCGCGAAAGCGCGCGAGCCGCAGCTCTTGCGTGCCCTATCTCCCATTATCCCACCTTGTCAGACACCTCCTACACCCCTACTCTTGGCCCGTGGGGAAGAACATTGGTCTAGGCATGCGCTGGCTCGGCGCACTCGCGGTCGCAGCGTCTCTCGGAACCGCCTGTGATAGCGGCGGTGCAGCCGATGAAGAGATCGGCGACGAGCTCGGCGTTGGCGGAGCCCTGGGCAAGGCCGATGGAGCGGGCCTCGCCGCCCTGCCGGTCGATGGCGACTACGCCCAGACCCAGGTCTGGGAGGTCAACAACCAGTGGGAAGACACCGACACCGCCGCCGCCCGCGAAGCCGGTATGGCGTGGGGTGCCGACAGCGGACTCAACTGGGATGAGAAGTACGCCCTGTGGGTCGAGTCGCTCGACACCATCGACGGCCACTACAACGAGTCCTTCGAGATCACCACCCCGTGGGGCAAGACGCTCGAGGCCGCCAAGCTCGACTGCGCCGATGTGGCCCTGACGATGCGCGCCTCGTTTGCCGCTTGGTACGAGCTGCCCTTCTTCGTCACCGCCTACGACAACGGCGAGGCGGTCCACTTCGGACACTTCGGCATCCGCACCTCCAGCGGCAGCTGGGGCAACATGCCGAACTTCTCCCAGTTCGCCGACTACAGCGACATGGGCAGCGATGCCCTGGACGACTGGCCGCAGGACAGCACCTTGCGCAGCCGCGGCGTTCAGAACGGCGACGACCAAGACTTCGTCTTCGAGGGCGCCCGCACCGGAGCGTGGCTCGACGAGTTGCACCTCAACAAACGGGCCGGTCGCTTCATCCGGCTGATGCTGATCTTCACCGGCTCGCCGCACCTGGCCGACAGCCGCAACACGTTCAACCTGCAGCCCGACGCGCTGCGCGAAGGCGACGTCAACCTTCACCGCTGGCAAGCCCAGGGCGTCGGACACACGATGTTCGTCATCGAGGTCGACAAGCTCGAGGGCGGCAAGACCGACGCGCGCATCGTCGAGGGCAACCTTCCCCCCAGCCAGCCCCGACTGCTCAACGCGGTCAGCAGCAAGCTTCGCCTGACCACCAACACCGGCGGTGGTGAGGGCTACGCGGAGAACAACGGCGGACTCAAGCGCTTCCGTGTCGCCAAGAACATGGGCGGCTACTGGACCAACACCTGGATGGCTGCCGATGAGGCCTCGTGGATCGACGACCGTGACCACGAAGCGATGGCGGCCCGCATCGGCGTGCTGCAAGGCCTGCTCGGCGAAGTCTCCCCCGAGGAGAAGCTGGGCGCACTGCTCGAGATCCTCGAGTCCAAGCGTGAGCACCTCCGGGACAAGCCTGCATCGTGCTCGGCCCGGACCAAGCGCGAAGAAGCCTTCCAAGAGCTCTACGCGCTCGGAGCCGAAGAGTTCGACATGACCCAGGCCGACGTCGACGCGATGTACCGCGTCACCGAGGACTACATCTTCGCTGAGCTCGAGTACTCGCAGTCCAAGACCTGCTGCTGGCTCGGCAGCACCGACGCGATGTACGAGACCATCTTGGCCGTCAACGCGCAGCGCCAAGAAGACGCCGAAGCGTGCCTGGAGCCTCTGGTCTTCAAAGCGGTGGACGGCGAGTACGCCGAGTTCCAAGCCTTCGCGCCGGAGAGCTGGGTCGCGTACAGCAACGACGAGCACTGTCCGCAAGGCGACCTCCCCAACCACAACGACGTCGAGGCGACGCACGACTGGACCAACTACTGCGAGTGGACCGACGCCGGCGGTGGCGACGACTCCGGCGGTGATGACAGCGGCGGCGACGACTCCGGCGGCGACGATGGAGCGTCGTGCAACGATCGCTGCGGCGGCATGGCCGACAGCTGCTGGTGCGACGACAGCTGCGCCGAGTACGGCGACTGCTGCGACGACTACGACAGCGCGTGCGGCTGACCCCAGCCCACCGCACAAAAAAAGGGCAGCCTGCATGGGCTGCCCTTTTTCGTGAGAGACGGACGATTCAGCGACCGGTCCAGCCTTTCCACTGCATGTCGCGTTTGCCACCCGGCGCGTAGGCGTGAGCCGCCTGGTAGGCGTAGCGGCCACCGTCGAGCGAGTAGCGAACGAACTCGACGGCCCACTTGTAGTTGGCCGACGCGGTGCTGCCCAAGACTCCGGTCGTGTACAGGTTCATGTCGCGCGCGAGCTGCTGTGCCCACCGCTCGCCAAGGGGGCCTTCTTTGCTCTCCCACTTGTTCGAGCCGGCGGAGTGACACGCATGGGTCACGACCAAGCCGTTGGGCTTCATGAACTTGGTCATGAACTGCTTGAGCTTCTTCCAATCGCCCGGCGTCTCGACCGGATCGATCTGATGCCAACCACCGCCGGCATTGGGATCCTCCCAGATCAGGGGCCCGTCCCAACCTCCGTGCGAGAGCCAAACGGACACGTCGCAGCCACCAGGCGGCGTGTTGATCCGGTCGAACGTCGCCTCGTCGGTGATGTCTTGCAGGGTGACGGTGTAGTTCCGGCCCTTCAGATACTGCTGCACCGCCCGGCCGGATTCCGCGAATTCACTTCCTGCGTATAAGACACATGCTGTTGGCATTGATCAGTGGCTCCGATGTGGTTTCGAGTAGCACCTTGGCACCCACGCGCAATTGGCTCCCTCCACGCGGTCGTGGGGCGGAACTGGCCCGCGTGCGCAGGCGTCTAGGGTGAAACCCGCAGCCCGCGCGAACGTGAACAGACCGAGGTTGGATCATCGAGACTTGGCAGTCGGCTGAGGGTCGAGGGTCCACGCGGATCGGGTCGGCCACCCCGCCAAAAAAACGTTGTCACAAGAATCCGCCGCGCTGCGTTGGTCGGGCGCTTCGACGCTCGACGTCGGTCGAAGCAGCGCGAGACGGCCGATGAAGGCCTCCTGCGCCCGTTTCATCGGACGTCTCCAAGGTAGGCCATCATGACCGCAGCTCTCTCCCCCATGTCCGCCACGTCCGACTCCACCCCCTCCTGCGGAGGCACGCTCGTCTCCACCGACGGGCGCCCGCTGCCGTTGAGGAGCGCCCGCTTGGCCGGCCGCCACCGCGCGGGCCTGGGTCGGGTCACGCTGGAGCAGACCTTTGAAAACCCCCACGCCGAGCCCCTTCGGGTGACGTACCAGCTGCCGCTGCCTGAAGACGGGGCGGTCAGCGGGTTCTCGTTCCGGATCGGCCAGCGCGAGATCGTGGGCGAAGTCGACCGCAAGGAGCGCGCCCGCGAGCGATTCGAGCAGGCCATCGCACAAGGCCGAAGCGCGGCGCACCTCGAGCAGGAGCGGGCCAGCCTCTTCACGCAGGAAGTCGGCAACATCCCGCCGGGGACGACGGTTGTGGTGAAGATCGAGATCGATCAGCGCCTGGTCTGGATCCCGGACGCAGCCCAGAGCACCGGGGGCTGGGAGTGGCGGTTTCCCACCGTCGTCGCGCCCCGCTACCTTGGAGCCCCTGGCACGGTCCCCGATGCGCCCCGGGTGGCCGTTGCAACAACCGACCGGCAGCGACCAGTCGCGATGTCGCTCGACCTCACGATCGCCGACGCACTGCCGGACGGACAGTCCCCCTCCTCCCCCTCGCATGCCCTCGCGTCCGGTCGGGGCGGGCACGTCTCGTTCGCCGCTGAATCTGTGGGACTCGATCGTGATGTGGTCCTGCGCTGGCCCGTCGCGACGCCCAAGGTCGGGGTTGCGATCGATGTCGCAAGACCGCAGCCGGGGCACGCGATGGAAGACCACCTCTTCGGCCTGGTCACGCTCACGCCGCCCTCGATTCGGCCGGCCCCGGTCGCTCGCGATCTGGTGGTCCTGCTCGACACCAGCGGATCGATGTCGGGCGAGCCGCTCGACCAGGCCAAGCGGGTCACGTCCGCGTTGATCGAGAGCCTGTCCGAAAAAGACACACTCGAGCTGATCGAGTTCTCCAGTCGTACGCGCCACCTTGCCAAGGCCCCGATGGCCGCAACACCGCAGGCACGCGCTCGCGCACTACAGTGGGTTGCTTCGCTGCGGGCCAGCGGTGGCACCGAGATGGTCTCGGGCATTCTGGCCGCGCTTGCGGGCGTACGGGCCGAAGCACAGCGCCAGGTCGTGGTGATCACCGATGGCCTCATCGGGTTCGAACGCGATGTCGTCTCTGCGATTGTCGAGCAGCTCCCCTCGGGCTCCCGGCTGCACACGGTCGGCGTGGGCTCGGCGGTCAATCGATCCCTCACCGGACCCGCAGCACGGGCGGGGCGCGGCCTCGAAGTGGTGATCGGGTTGGGCGAGGATCCCGAGCGGGCGAGCGGACGGCTGCTCGAGCGCACCGGGGACCCGCTGGTGGTCGACCTCGAACTGGAGGGCGACGGCCTGCTCGAGCACGCACCGCAACGCCTGCCAGACCTCTACGCAGGCAGCCCCGCGCTCATCTCGGTGAAGCTGGCGCGTTCGGGCGGGACGCTGCGGGTGCGGGGCCGGACGGCGGCCGGACTCTGGGAGGCACGCGTAGAAGCGCAGACGGACGCGCACGGAAACCCGGGGGTGATCGGCTGCTTCGCCCGCGAGAGCGTCGAAGACCACGAGCTGGCCCGAACCGCTGGGGGCGATGAGGGGCGAGCCGATGCCGCGATCACCCAGCTGGGGCTCCAGTTCCAGATCTGTCTCTTATACACATCTGACGCTGCCGACGAGCGATCTAGTGTAGA
>CAJXVA010000152.1 GCA_913061055.1 uncultured Pseudomonadota bacterium | reverse complement strand
CACTAGATCGCTCGTCGGCAGCGTCAGATGTGTATAAGAGACAGACTACAACCCCCTCCCACCGTCGACACCGGGTTGGCTCCGCGCTGCGGTGACCAAGGGCCTCTGCGCTGATCCGGGCGCCAGATTCGAAACGATGTCGAAGCTGCTCGAAGTGCTCGACTGGCGCCGACGCCGACGTCGCCGGGGCGCGGTTACCCTCGCGACGCTGGGTTTGACCTTCAGTGCGCTCACGTTCTCGATCGGGGACCAGCAACGAGCCCATCGCCGCTGCGCAGATCTCGATGCTTCCCTATCTCGCATGTGGAACGAGGAACGGCGGGAGTCCGTCCGCGCGGTCGTCGAGCGCAGCGCAGGCGACGATCCGGAGTCGAGATCTCGTAGTTGGGAGCGAGTCTCCACACCGATCGAAGAACGCATAGAGACGCTGGCGACCGAGCGCGGCAAGCTCTGTCGAGCCCAAGCGGCGACCGGCCAAGGAGCGGGCGCCGCAGACGAGTGCTTTGCCCACCGGCAAGACGAGCTCGACGCACTGATCGGCCACATCGCGCGGGTGCCCGAGGTCGACACGGACGAAGCGGTAGTCGCCATCAAGACACTGCGTTTCTTCGAGTGGTGCGCCGACCCGAAGCGACGCAAGGCCTTCGCCCAGCCCGCCGCCCCGAGTGCTCGCGAGGCGCTTGCGGCTCAGCGCATGCAGCTAGCCGCGGCGTACGAAGCGAAGCGGATGCACCAGTTCGAATCCGCAGAGACGACCATTGAACGCGTGATCGCGTGGTCTCGGGAAGCAGGAGGCGAGGCTCTGCTCGCTGAGGCGTTGATGCTCCGGCTTCGCATCGAATACGAACGAGGCGACGAACGGGCAGCCCGGGCAACCGCCGACGAAGCGCTGCGCGCCGCGCTGAGGACTGACGCCCAAGCGTTCGCGCTTTCCGCTCACGCCTATCGAATGCATACGGCGACTGAGCTGAAGCTCATGGATGCGATCGTCGCGGATGCTGCCGGGGTGCTGGAGGGGACCGGGCTCGCAGGCACAGAGCTGGAAATGAACTGGCTCGAGGCGAACGCCAGCGCCGCATATCGAAACGGCCGCTACCAAGAAGCTCTCGACGCCATGACGCGGCACCGCGAGATTGGCACGTCGCTCTTTGGGCCCTCGAGCGAATACGTGGCGACGGCCGAGGGAAACCGTGCCGTCTATCTTCGACACCTCGGGCGGCTCGATGAGGCCGGGGAAGTGTACCGACGAGGGCTGGCGTACTTCGGTCCCGGCAAGCCGGAGGACCCACAGCACATCGCGATGTTGATGAACTACGCGAGCTTGCTTCGCGCCATGAATCGTGTCGAAGAGCCACGGGTTCTGCTCGACCTCGCGCTCGGAGCTGCCCGGTCGCTTGGGGGGGATGTCACGAGGCCCGTGGGAAACGGCTACATCCACCGTTGCGCGCTCGAGCGCGACGCTCACAACCTCGCGGCCGCCCGAGAGGCGTGCGAGCGGGGACTGGCGGTCCGCAAGCGCTTGGCGGATTCGGCGGCTTCTCGGGACGTTCTCCGTGCGCGAGTCCTCCTCGTAGAGGTGGCTACGTTGCAGGGCGATTCGGCAACCGCGCTGGCCCAAGCCGAGGGCGTGGTCGAGGAGCTCGAGCGCACCGCCGCGTCCGGCGACACGTTGCTGCTCCGTGCCCGAAGACACCGGGGGCTGGCGCGGGCAATCGCTGGAGACTTCGACGGAGCCCTGACCGACCTCGAGGCGGCCCTGGGCGCAGCCCCGAAGGGAGCCGAACGTGAAAGGGCCGCCTTGGCGCGAGCCGAGGTCCTGCTGCTATCGGGTGCGGTGGACGACGCGCTGTCCGCTGTTCGCACCCTTCGCCGCCAGCCTGATGCGTTTGCTGATGCTGAGTCGGGGGAGAAACTCGCTGCCCACGTGGAGGGGATCGAAGGTGAAGCGCTCCGCCGGGCCGGGGATCCCGAGCACGCGCGAGAACTGCTGGAGAACGCACTGTCGCTCGACACCGGGGAGAGGACCTTCCGCTGGCAGCAACGAGCTCGGGCGAACCTCGCGCTCCTGCTCACGGAGACGAATGCTGATCCCGACCAGGGCAGCTCGCAACTCCAACAGCTGCACGACGAGCTCGTTCGAGAAGCACCGAGCGCTCCGCTGACCCGCGACGTCGAGGTTTGGTCGATGCGGGAGTCCAAGCCAGCCTCCGCCGACCCTCGCGGAAGGTAGGCCTCCGGAAGGCGTTGGCCAGAGCGCGCCCTCGTGCGTTTGGAGCGTAGCGATCCATACAGTTCGGTCGAACCGTCGATTCGATGCAACCGATTTCGCGATGCCGGCAACGCGCGAGACAGAGGACCCACGAGGCGGCCTCGGCTCGACGGCGAAAGCAGACAAGACGATGACGGACGCGAGAACGACGGGGTTGCTACTCACGAGTGTGTTGCTCGGCGGCTGTGCAGGTGGGGACATCGATCCCCACCACGACCAGGCCATTCCGTGGACGGGACTGATCGAGCACGACAATGCGGTGCAGGGGCGCTACCTGGTGGTGATGCGTGGAGATGCGGATTCCGATTCGGCGACCGACGAAGCATCCATGATGGCGTTTGCCGCGGAGCACGGAGGAAAACACGTTCGTGCATTCGGCTCGCGGCACCGTGGCTTTTCGGCCAGCCTCTCGTTCGAGTCTGCGCACCAGCTTGCCGAAGACCCACGCGTTCTCTTCGTCGAAGCGGACGCGTTGGTCTACGGAGACCAGTCCGCGGGACGGCCGGGGCTCGACCGGATCGACCAGCGAGACCTTCCGATGGACGGCGAGTACAGCCCCTTCGCCACGGGTGCTGGGGTTACGGCATACGTTGTCGATACGGGCGTTCGCCTGAGTCATCAACAGTTCGAAGGACGGGCCATAGCGGGCTACAACGCCGTGCAAGACGGCAACGGCGAATCGGACTGCAACGGCCATGGAACGCATGTGGCGGGGATCGTGGGCGGCGTGTCTTTTGGTGTCGCGCCCGAAGTCGATCTCGTCTCGATCCGCGTGTTGGGGTGTGACAACTCGGGCAGTCTCTCGGGCCTCATCGAGGGTCTTGACTGGATCCGCGACAACCTGAGTCTGCCCGCGGTGGTCAACATCAGTATTGCGGCACCTGAGTCGGTCGCCCTGCAGACGGCAATCGACGAGCTCGTAGACGCAGGCGCGACCATCGTGACGTCGGCAGGGAACCACCAGCCGGGTGCGTCGTTGGAGAACCAGGACTCTTGTGCGCAGTCGCCTGCGAACCTGTCCCAGGTGATCACAGTCGCGGCGACGGATGCCGACGATGCTCTCACCCCCTTCTCCAAGCACGGTGCTTGCGTGGACATCTCTGCGCTCGGAATGGGGGTCACCTCGGCAGCGCACGACAGCGATGATGGAAGCCGCATGCTTGATGGCACATCCCAGGCGGCTCCGCACGTCGCCGGTGCGGCAGCTCTCGTGTTGGAGGTCGATCCACACGCAAGTCCGGCAGCGGTCGCCCAACGCCTCAGGGAGCTGGCAACGCACGACGGAGTCCAGGAAGCTCCTGAGGGGACCCATCGTTCGCTGCTGTTCGTTGGCGTCGACGACGAGCCCGACGAGCCCGACGAGCCCGACGACCCCGCCGAGCCCATCGAGCCCGACGACCCCGACGACCCCGACGACCCCGACTGCCTCTCGAGCTGTGAGTCCAACATCTCCGGGCTTTGCTTCGGGATGTTCGCTGACCGCTGCCCCTCAGCCTGCGACGCGGACGCGGACGCGATCACCGGGTGCCTTGCGACGGCATCGACCTGTGCCGATGCAATGACCTGCACGTTCTAGGACATCGTCCGCGATGTGACCACGCTGGGCCCCTCGTCGAGCTCAGCTGACTTCGTCGCGGCCGATGCTCTGATACACATCCTCGAGGTCGCTGCGGACCTTCGACATCGAGATCACCTCGACATCGGCGAGCACCATGTCCTTGAGGATGGTTGCGGCACGCCGCTCGTCTCCGTGGATCCGCACCTTGATGCGCCCGCGGGCGCTCGTCTTTGGGTCGACCGCTTCCTCATCCTTGTGCAACGGCTCGACGCCTTCGATCAACCCCTCGTGTTTGCGAAGCACCTCGAGCGCCGTCGCAAGTCCGCTGGTGACCTCGACGTGATGCAATCGGCGGCCGACATCGTAGTCGGCGATGACCTCTTCGACGCCGCCGTGCACCTCGAGGCGCCCCTTCTGAATCAGGGCCACCGTGTCCACGAAGCGATCCAACTCTCGAAGGATGTGGGAGCTGACGACGATGCCGACGCCTTGGTCGGCGACCCGGCGAAGCACGTCGCGAAGCTGCCGACGCGCGAGGGGATCGAGGCCATCGGCAGGCTCGTCGAGCAGCAGCAGCTCGGGGTCGTGAATCATGGTCCGGGCGATCGCCAAACGTTGTCGCATGCCTTTGGACAGGGCGCTGATCGTGGCCTCGGCCTTGGTCGAGAGGTCGAACATGTCGAGCACGACGGCCACCCGCTTCTTGGCGTCGGCGTCGCTGAGCCCGTAACACTCGGCGAAGAACCTCAGGTAGCCCGCGGCGGTCATGCTGGGGTACAGCGCGGTGCCGTCACCGAGGAAACCGATCCGCTGCCGCAGCGCGTAGCGGTCCGTCCACGCGTCCGCGCCGTCCCAGGTCACCGAGCCTTCGTCGGGCCTCTGCAGCGTCGCGAGGATGCGCAGCGTGGTGCTCTTTCCGGCGCCGTTGGGCCCGATCAGGGCGAGAACCTCGCCGCGCTTGATCTCGAGGTCGAGCCCCCCGATGGCGTCTCGAACGCCGTCGTAGGAGTGGCGGATCTGTCGGCATTGCACGTGTTCCACTGCGAATCCTTCTCGTCAGACGCACGAAGCGCCATTTCGGTTCCCATCAACGTAGCGAGGACGTCGATTGTAGCGTTACAACCCGTGCTCATGCGCATGCGCACCGCGATCTGCTCGGCTTCGCTCGCTGCGAGCCTGCTCCTGGCCTGCACCAAGGGCTCCGGAGCACTGCAGCCCCCGCCCGAGCCGGCCGCCCCACAGAGCGGTGGGTTTGAGCGCGCCCAAGCCGCTCGGACGGACGCGGACGTCGAGCGCTTTGTCGTGGAGCTCCGCGACGCCCCCACGCTCGGGCCCTCGACCGCCGCCGTGACGGTCGTGATGTTCAGCGACTTCGAGTGCCCGTTCTGCGTTCAGGGCCTCGAGACGCTCAAGCGCCTGCGCGACCTGTATCCCGACGATGTCCGCATCGCCTACAAGGCGCTGCCGCTCGACAACCATGCCAACGCGCTGCTCGCCGCGATGGCGGCCCGCTCGGCCCAGGCGCAGGGAAAGTTTTGGGAGTTCCACGACCTTCTGTTCTCGGGTCGACGGCTCGACCCCGGCGTGATCCTCTCCTACGCCAAGCATGTCGAGCTCGACATGAACGCCCTGGTGCATGACCTCGACACGCTCGAGTACGGGCCCGAGGTGCGCCGCGACGCTCGCCAAGCCCGGCGGTTGGGAATCTCATCCACCCCTACGTTCTTCATCAACGGACGCGTGATCTCGGGCGCCAAGCCGCTGGCCGAGTTCGATCGGATCATCGGCGAGGAGCTCCGGTACGCCGACAACCTTCGGGCCGCGGGCGTGCCGGACGAGCAGCTCTACGCCGAGACGCTCCGCGGCGGCTTCGAAGAGGTGCAGTACGCCAAGGGCCGGCGCGGACTCGATCCCGATGGGGTCTACGCGGTGCCGCTGGGCGACTCGCCGCGCAAGGGGCCTGACGATGCACCCATCACCATCGTCAGCTTCGGCGACTTCGCCTGCCCGTTCTGCGCGAAAGGCAACGCGACGTTGGAACGTATCGAGGCGCACTACGGCGACAAGGTCCGGATGGTGCACAAGCACAAGCCGCTGCCGTTCCACCGGCAGGCTGACCCCGCCGCCCGAGCCGGCGTCGCCGCCCAGACGCAGGGCAAGTTCTGGGAGTTCCACGACGCGCTGTATGCCTTCGGCCCCACGTTCGGATCCGGCGACCTGCGCACGATCGCCAAGCAGATCGGGCTCGACATGCAGGCCTTCGACACGGAGATGAGTTCGCAAGCCGCCGCCGATCGCGTCGAGGCCGACCTCGCGCTGTCGATGGCGCTGGGCGTCAACGGGACCCCGGCGTACTTCATCAACGGCCGGCCTCTGGAGGGCGCCTACCCGGAGATTCACGTCCGGTTGTTGATCGAGGAAGAGCTCGAGCGGGCCCAAACCGCCCGCAAGCAGGGCATCGCTCCAGCCGACCTCTACGAGCACCTCACCCACACCCCGCTGGTGGACTGAGATGCGGGCCCGATTCCTCGTTGTCCTCGCGTTGCTCGGGCTCGCAAGCTGCACCCCGTCACTCGACTTCACCCTCCCCGATCTCGACGGCAACGAGGTCAGCCCGCGCTCGGAGGGCAACGTCGTCGTGCTCGCGTTCTGGGCGACGTGGTGCAAGCCCTGCCAGCTGGAGCTGGCGGAGATGAACGAGATGTATTTGCGGCTTCACCCCCGCGGCCTCGAGCTCTACGCGATCTCAGTCGATGGGCCTGACACGGTCGACAACGTCGAGGCGTGGGCACAGTCCAACCACTACGCGTTCCCGGTGCTCCTCGACTCCGAGTCCCGTCTGTTCGGACGGTTCAACCCGAGCGGATCGATTCCGTTTCTCGTGGTGTTTGACGCCAAGGGGGAGCACATCGAAACCCGACGCGGTTACAACCCGCGCGGGGTCGCGCAGCTGGAGGCGTTTCTCGAAACACGGCTCGAACCCGCCCCGGCCACACCCAGCGCACCGAAGTAACCTCCAGCGCTGCGCCACGTTGTACGCCCGCGCACCAGGAAACCTCTCCTGCGCGCCGGTTTCGACGCAACATGTGTACGATGAGGTGCACTCAAGAGCCAACGATGCGATTGCCACGGATGCCTCGACTCCCTCGCTCGGCCCCGCGCCGGGTCTTCCTCGTGCTGGCGGGTGCCTCGATCGCGGCTTGTGCGCCACCTCCCGACACAGGAGAGGACATGACGGCAACCGCCAACCCCACGGGCAACGGGTCCGGTGGCGGTCTCGACGAATCGCAACTCGATCGGTCCGCGGACGGTCAGTGCGGATACCCGGCGGGCCCCTACGGCACCGGCGTGGGTGACCGACTCGCCAACACGATCGGCTTCAACCTCGAGGGCTGCGACGGCGACGTCGTCGAGTTCGACAGCTTCATGTGTCCCGAGGCCGGCAACAAGGCGCTGCTGATCAACATCGGTGCGGGCTGGTGCGGTCCCTGCCAAGAAGAGACCCTCGAGTTTCCCGAGCTCTACGAAGAGTTCGAAGGCCAGGGCTTGGAGATCGTTCAAGTCATGTTCCAGGACTGGACCTCGCAGCTCCCCACCAGCTCGTTCTGCGAAGACTGGGTCACCGGAGAGTGGGCGGATCGTCAGGTCGATCTGGACCTCGGGTTTCCCGTGCTTGTCGATCAGACCAACGAGTGGACCGGCGTCTACCTTCAGAACCCGCAGGCCGCGACCCCGATCAACATGCTCATCGATGCCAACGGCAACATCCGCT
Organism: uncultured Pseudomonadota bacterium; assembly: GCA_913061055.1. GTDB lineage: Bacteria > Myxococcota_A > Polyangia > Nannocystales > Nannocystaceae > CAJXVA01. The sequence continues at coordinate 11,582 of CAJXVA010000152.1, read as the reverse complement.
GGAAGTCCGAAGGACAGAAGGTCGGACTCGACGTCCTTCGAACCCAGATCGGCGCCGTGCTGGCGTCCCCCTACGAGGTGCCGTAGTGCGTCGCGCCCTGCCCTTGCTGCTGGCGACGATGTTGGCGGGCTGTGCTGGATCCGGTGCCGCAGGCTCTTCGAGTCCCAACGGATCCGGCGGTATCGACATCGCACTTCCCGATCTTCAAGGCGCGATGGTCACCCCAACCGCCCAGGCCGATGACGATGTATTCGTCTTGGCGTTCTGGGCGACGTGGTGCCAGCCCTGTCAGCAAGAGCTGACGAAGATGAACAAGATGTACCCGGGCATGAAGGGACGCGGTCTGGAGATCTATGCGATCGCCATCGACGGCCCCGACACCGCGGCTCAGATTGGGCCCTGGGTCGAGCGTGAGGGCTACGCGTTCCCGGTCCTGCTCGATCGAGAGACCCAAGTGCTCACGAGGTTCAACCCGCGCGGAGACATCCCGTACTACGTCGTGCTCGACGCGACCGGCAAGGTGCTCAAGGAGCATCAGGGATACATGACCGGCGACACGGAAGAGCTCGCAGCCTTCCTCGAAACCGTGCTGCGCCCGGGCGGCTGATCGCGTGACTCTTCGCTTCGTGCTCGGCGCTGCGGTGCTGCTGGTTCCGGCCATCGCTCACGCAGCGCCGGACGATGCGCGCCAGTACGACGGCCCGGCACAGGTCCAGGGGGCACCCGAACCTCCTCCCGAGGCTGCGCCGGAGCCGACCGAACAACCCGCGCCGCCGGCTTCCCAAGTGCAGCCAGCCGTGGCGCCAAAGAGCAGCGTCTCTAGCCCACCGAAGCCAACGAAGACGTTCAACCCTCGCATCCCCAAGATCGAGACCTCCAGCGGCGCGGTCGTGCAGCCGTGGGTTCGCAACACGCTGTACACCGAGTGGTACCGCGAGAACTACAACACCGAGGGCTCCGACGACAACTTCGTCTCCATGGTCAACCGACTCAACCTCGGACAAGACACGAGGATGAAGCGGGCCACCCTGGGCACGCAGTTTCGGATCGACTCGCAGAACATCTGGTTCACCGAAGACCGAGGCTGCTCGGAGGCGATGGGCACCTGCGTGCCGGTGGAAAACGACATCAGGCTCGAGCGCGCCACCGTTCGTCTCGATACCAAGCACGTGAGCGCCTACGGCGGAGACTTCAATGTGAACATGGGGCGCGGCCTCGGCCTGTCGGTCCGCAAGATCGACGAGATCGGCGTCGATGCCACGATCAAAGGCGGCCGGGTCGATGTTCGCACCAAGCCCGTACGCGCCACCGCGGTCGCAGGTTTCGCCAACCGACAGAACAGCGACTTCGCCACCCGGCAGCTCATCCCCGATCCGGGCTACCCCGCCAAGTCCTACACGTTCAGCCAAGATGCCAACGAAGCCGGCTGCGACGTCGACGGATCGCTCGACCCGAACACCGGAAATCCGCTGTGGACGGTCTGCTCCGACTTTGTGGCGGGCGGACGAGTCGAGGTCCCGCTGCCCGGCCGGGTCGACGTTGGCGCCAACTATGTCTACCTCGACTTTGGCGACGAGGTGACCGCGGGGGTCATCGACGAGTACCTGCACCAGTTTGGAGGCGACGTGGGCCGTGCCCGGATCGGAGGCGTCTGGGACACGTTCATCGGAGCGAGCGGGTTGATGCGCAACCCCAACCTGGTCGGGACCGAATTCGAGTCTCAGACGTACAACGGCTACAGCATCTACGGCTCGAACACGTTCTACGCGGGCACAACCACGATCCTGGTCGAGGGCAAGCACTACCGCGACTACTTGATGGCGGTCGGCCAGAACGCGCTGCTGCAGTACACCGAAAACCCGACCCTCGAGCGTGAAGACCAACAGGTTCCCGGAAACCTCAACGCGACCGGTGGGCGCATGCGAGTCGACCACACCTGGCGGGAGCGCGGACTCACCGTCTTCGGCAACACCCTCGCCTACGCCTACGCGCAGAACGAACGGCAAGACCAGTTCGCGCTCCAAGACAGCGAAGGCCTGCTTGCCACCCACAACTTCGGCGGCATCATCTATCGCAAGCCCAAGTCCGACTTCGTCGCGCAGGTCTCCGCCGGCTATCGCCACGAACGGTGGCTTCGCGAACCCACACCGGGCGAAGGCGCCCTGCGGCGCCGGTTCCCCCACGCCGAGTTCTACGTCACCGTTCCGGTCGCTCGCACGGGCAGCCTCGTGCACGCCCTGTCTTTCCGCGGTGAGGGTCGCTGGGAAAACCTCGCCACCGTCGGCCAACGGGAGGACTTCTTCCGCGGACTGTTCACGTTCGGGTACAGCATGAGCCCGTGGTTCTCGGTCACGTACCTGCAGGGCTTCGACACCGAGCTTCCGACCCCGCCTGGCGAGCCTTCCCTCACCGAAGAAGAATGCAGCGGAGGCACGGGTTCCACCTGCCGCCCCCATCTGTGGCCCGGGATGCAAGCGCAGATCAACTTCTGGGGGTCCAGCTTCATCCGGATCTTCGCCGGTCGCCAGGTCGGTGGGCGGGTCTGCGTCAACGGTTCGTGCCGAACGCTCCCCGACTTCGAAGGCGTGCGAAGTGAGCTCGTATTCAGCTTCTGACGGGGTCTGACGCCCGCCCGTACTTTTTTTGAGCCGTCGGGCGAGGCGCGGGCGTCTGCTCCCCGATGGAAATCAGCGCCCCGCTGCGTCCGGCAGCTCTCCTCGTTGGAACCCTCGCCTCGGCCTGCTCTTCCCCCGGGGACGGCGGGGCGGCAGGTTCAGACACCTCCGCCAGCGAAGACTCGAGCACAGCGGGGACCGCGGCTTCAGGGGCAACCGATGGCGGAGGGTCGGCGTCCGTGGGCGAAAGCGGCTCGGATACGGCTGGCGGCTCCGATACAGACGGGGACCCACCTGCGACGGAGCCTCCCTCGATCGAAGACATGGGACTTCACGAGGTCCCCCTGGGAGAGACGTTCGAGTTCAGCCCGGTCATCAGCGGCGAGGTTGCGGTCTGCCGTAAGGACCTGGGGCACGACGATGTCGCGGTGGATTCGGAGACCGGGCAGATCCGCTGGGATACCGCAGGCCTCAGCTTCGGCCGGGGATTCCACATCCGCATCAAATGCAGCAACTACGCCGGGTCGAGCTACGCGTCGATGGTCGTGCACGTGGACAACACCGGGAACAGCCGCCTGCGCGTCGCGGGGGAAGACGGTTTGTCGGCAAACCTTCGCGACGCGAGCCTTTCGATGGCCAGTGGAGATACGATCGTCTTCCCAGACGGCATCTACCCGATCTCGACCAGCGGGGACGAGAGCTACGAGAACGCGTTCAAGGAGACCACGCCCACCGCGGGCAGCCCCGGACAGTTCAGCACAGTCATCGCGCGCAGCCCCGGGGGCGTCGAGGTGACGGGCGAGGCGCACGATGGGATCCCGACCCAGAAGAACGGGTTTCAGCTCGCCGGACCGCAGTATGTGGCGCTCGTCGGGTTCGTCTCCAGAGATGCTCAGCGGGCCTCCTTCATCGCATCGACCAGCTCCCGCGTTCTGCTGGACTTCATGGGAACCCAAGGCACGGGGACCGAAGGAAGACCCTGCTCCAACTTCCAAGAAGCGTCCGAGGGGGTCTGCTCGCAAGCGGGACTGCGGGTCAACGGAGGCTCGCCGCTGATCCAAAGCAGCTACGACTGGGGACACAACCGCTACGGCATCATGACCCGGTCGAGCGATGCCTCGCTCACCCGGCGTTCCTTCGTCCGCCTGGACGAGCACCGCGGCGACCAGCCGTATGGAGGATTCAGCGACTACTGCGACACCCAGCACCTCAGCCAGGACAACACCGTCTTCGACTCGCTGTCCGAGACCGCCCCGCACTACAAGAACTACGCTGGACTCTCGGCGTTCCCCGCGACCGACTGCGAGAGCAACCCCGCGACACTCTCCACCTCTGGGCTCCTGGCCGTGAACAACGAGCTTTCCTTGTCGCTGATGGACTCCGAAGCCGGCCCGACTCACGTTTGGGATCACATCGTCTCCTACGATTCTGAGGGGACCTGTACCCCGCAGACCAACCGCTGCGGAGCGTGGCTCCTTCAGTCCGCCAACCCCATCCGCGTGGAGGACTCGTTTTTTGGTCTTGCGCGGGGCTTCGAAGGTGGAACGCAGGGCCCTGCGTTCCTCAACGCCGAGTTGGCCGATAGCGTGGTCATCTCGGATGTCCCCGGACAACCCGACCAAGGCACCGCTCCCCAGTACTTACCGTCCTCCCTGCTCTACTTCCGGGGTCGGTCGGACACCTTCTACGGAGACGCGGGCTACGACGTTCTCACCGAAGCTCGGCGGTGGCCGGTCCCCGGCGAAGACATCATTGCGCGCAACATGGCCGCGTATCACAACCCCGAGGCGATCATAGTCGGAGGCGGAACGATGGATCTTCGGGGCGACCGCGGTGCGACCGCGCAGGGAGAGTCGATCTCCGAGTACCTCTGGGCTTACCTCGACGACCTCATCCCGCCGCTGGTCGTCCGGGTGAAGTCCGTCTCGGGTGGCCAGCGCGTCGCTTGGGAACATCACAGCAGCGAGCGCCGGGACTTGGTCACGGGCTGGAGGATCTCCTGCATGGACGGAGGCGAGGAACAACCGCTGGAGACCGTCCCTGAATCTCAGCTGGTCTTTGTGGACGATTCAGGCTGTTCACAGTTTGCCGTTCGCGCGGAGTACGAGGCGGGGCTGAGCGGTATCGCCTACGTGGAGAGCGCGCCGTGACCCTGGACGACCCAACGCGCGGACACGAAAAAAACGAGCCACCAACCCGGCGCCACGCGTCTTGTACTCACATGAGCTTGTCACGGTCTGTCCTCGTCCTTCTGCTGCCCTCGATTGCCCTGCTCGCCTGTGACGAGGACGCAGCCGAGTCGTCGGCAGACACCGAAACCGCAGGAGCCACGGAGAGTGGAACGGAAGGCTCATCGGGAGACCCATCCCAGAGCACGTCCGAGGGCAGTACCAGCACGACCGCAGGCACAACGCAGCCCCCCACAACGCAGGGGTCCACGACGGTCGCCTCGTCCACGGCCTCCAGCTCGGATGCGACGGGTTCATCCACGGATGGGGCGACGGGCGAGTCTGAGGACACCGAAGATTCCAGCGAAACCACCGGTTCCAATACCCCCGTCAACCTCTCCGAGTACCAGGAGGCTGGCCCCGCGAGCTCGCTGCCCGCACCCGGCGACGATGCCTCGGGCATCACTTGGAACTACGACACCGACCGCGTCTGGGTCGTGCAAAACGGTGCTGCACGCTTCTTCGAATACCCCGCGGACGACTTCTCCTCCCCGATCCGTTCGGTCAGTCTCGTCGGCATCAACGGGAACGACACCGAGGGCCTCACCTACCTCGGCGGTGGCGAGGTTGCGGTCGCATTCGAGGGTGGCTACGGCGTGTACATTGCCGACGTTCCCGACGGCGACGAGAGCATCTCGGTGGGCGTCAAGCAAACGCTCACGCTCGCGCCCCCACCCCCGGTGGGCAACAACGGCCTCGAGGGGATCACGTACGACCCCGCCGCCGAGGTGTTCTACGCGGTTGGCGAGGGGCAGGATCCCAACGCCCCCCGCCGGTTCTTTCGGTTTGCACGACCAGCGGTGACCGATGAGGATCTCGACTGGAACGACGCGGCACTCACCGTGGAGGAGCCCTTCATCGCAGACGACGCGCTTCCAGGCTCCGGTGCATCACTGGACCTCGCGGGTATCGCATTTGATGCCCGCGACGGGAACGTCCTGATCATCTCGCACACCGGGACGCGCGTGATCCAACTGGATCCTGCGGGGGATGGGACGATCCTCGGCGAGCTCATCCTCTCCCCCAATCAGTGGGAGGGCGTCTCGTTGGTGGGAGCGAACCACGACCTCGTGTTGATCGCCGAGAGCAACGAAGTGCAGCGGTTCACACTCTCGGATTGAGGCCGGAGTCACGTCTGCAGGGGCATCGCCTGGACCACGATCTCGGCGATGCGCTCGATGGGCGTCTCTCGCTTGTTGATCCGGTGACGCACGCCGAGCTTGCTCAGCACGCCGAGCCAACGCCCCTTCGCGAAGAAGCTGGACATGAAGATAATCTCGGTCGCCATCCCCTCCGAGCGGAGGATCGAGATCCACTCGATACCGTTCCCGTCCGGCAGCATCCCGTCGATGAGCAGGACCGCGGGTTCGTAGAGCCGAGCCAGCGCGTCCGCCTCACGCAGCGTCCCAGCGTCGAGCACTTCGAGACCGTGCACCTCCAGCAGGGCCCGGAGGCCGCTGCGCAAGTCGGCGTCATCGTCGACAACCAGGACGGAGATGGTCATGCCCCACTCTGCCGGAACCACGGGGATCCGAACAGGCCCCGCGTTCGAGACAATCCTGCGAACTGCCATACACCTACGACACCCCGTCCCGGCTCCACTGCCAAAGGCCCTGCCTTCACAGGACACGGGGACTCCGGTTACGACTCATGTCGAGACACAGACAGAACGCCCCGTCCCAATCTGCCCCAAGCGAGACGGACAACCCTGCAGAGTTTGTTGACAGAGCCTTCGATGCGTAGACTACGGCGGTCCGGAGCTTGCAGGACTCTAGACGACCACGACCCTGGTACTCGCGCATGAACGTCCTTCGAACGCTGCTTCCAACCACGCTTTCCACACTCGCCTCCGTCGCGCTCCTCCCCGGAGCAGCTCAGGCCGCCCCCGCTGCTGAGGGAAAGGTCGAGCTCTCGACGAAGGGCGCCAAAGCGTCGGGGAGAGCCGACAAGAAGAAGAAGAGGTCCGAGGAAGTAGAGGCAGAGCGCGAAAAGCCCTGGATGCAACGATGGGCGCCCGAGAACAACGAACTCGACCTCGGACTCTACGGAGGATTGTTCTTTCGCGCGGACAACCACGGCCTGTTTGACCAGGGCGTCGACACCCAGCCGTACGTCAACAAGACCAACGCCGACATTGGTGGGCGCGCCACGTACTTCCCGATTCGCTTCGTGGGCATCGGACTCGAGGGCGGCGGCATGCCGACCCGTGCCCCGCAGCGCGACACCAATGGCTCGTTCTGGACGTTCCGCGGCCACATCGTCGGGCAACTCCCCTACCGGATCACCCCCACGCTCGTGCTCGGTGGTGGCCTGCTCGGGATCCGCTCCAGCGACCCTCTGCTTCAGGCCGCCGAGGGGGTCTTCCACTGGGGCCCCGGGGTCAAAGCCCACATCAACAAGTGGATCGCGCTGCGGCTCGACGGTCGACACATCGTCGAGGGCGGCGGGAACGACGGCGAACGGGCGCACCACGGCGAGATCCTCCTGGGGCTCGATGTCACCCTACGGTTCAAGCGCCTGCGCAGAGGCAAGGGCGGCAGCCGCCGCGGAGACTCCGACGGTGACGGCATCGCCGACTTCTACGACGTCTGCCCAGACGAGGCTGGCGACGGCGACGACGGATGCCCCACCAAGGAGAAGGACTCCGATGGGGACGGCATCCCCGATAGCCGTGACCGCTGCCCTCGCAAGTGGAGCGACAACCCCGGCGGTTGCCCCATCCCCGATGATGACGGCGACGGCATCATGAACAATGACGACTCCTGTCCGGACGAGGCCGAGAACTACAACAAGTTCAAGGACAAGGACGGCTGCCCGGACGAGCGACCCGCCGAGATCGAGGAGTTCAACGGGGTCATCAAGGGCATCAACTTTGCTTCGGGCAAGGCCACGATTCGCCGCGACTCCTACAAGGTCCTCAAGCGGGCGATCCGGGTGCTCAACAAGTACCCCGAGCTTCGCATCGAGGTCTCCGGTCACACCGACTCGGTGGGGTCGCGTAACTCCAACGTCGACCTCTCCGAGCGCCGGGCCGATGCGGTGAAGCAGTACTTCGTCGATGCGGGTATCGACTCGTCACGGATCGAGACCAAGGGATTGGGCCCCGACGAGCCGATCGCCGACAACGACACCAAGTCCGGACGCGCGGAGAACCGCCGCATCGAGTTCAAGCTCCAGGACGAGTAGCCTGCGAAGCCCGAGACTCGGGCACAAAGCACTCGGCCCCGAAGCGATCATCGCTACGGGGCCGATGTTGTTTGGAGCGGGGGGTTTTGCAGCCCGGCCCGGGGACGCTAGGGTCGCCCGAGTGCGGTCCACAACCGCTCGATCAGCGATCGAGCCACGTCTGGGTTGAACCCGGCCTGGCAAAGCGCCTCGAGCTCGGCCGAGAGTTCCCCGACCTCGACGAACCCGTACGAGCCGGCGGTCCCGGCAAGCTGATGGGCCAGCGACTCAGTACGATGCACACCGAGGTCGTCTCGCGAGCATGCGGCTTCGACAGCGTCCTCGAGTTCCGACACCCGCTCGCGCAGCCGCGTCGCGAATCCATTGCGAAGCGCTGCGAGCTTGTCGCGGGCGGCGGCCTTGGCAGCGTCTGTCGTCATTGTTTCTCCACCAGCGCGCGTATCTGTTCGGGAAGCGTCAGCGGGTCGAAGGGCTTGGCGATCACTCCCGCCGCGCCAAGGTCGGTGTATCCGCGGAGTTCATGGGACTGCGCCTTCGCGGTCATGAACACCACCGGGATCGAGCTGCACTGCGGATCCGCCCGGAGCTTCGCGAACGTGCCCGGCCCGTCGAGCCTCGGCATCATGATGTCCAACAGGATCAGATCTGGCATCTCCGCCCGTGCTGCATCGACGGCCGCAAAGCCGTCGTTCACACACACCACATCCCAACCCCCGACATCTCTCAGAGATATCTCGCCGATCGCCCGAATATCGGGATCATCGTCGCACAGCACCACCTTGCGAATCGCCACCAGTCCGCCTCCACCCTTCGAGATTTGCATGCGTCGGGCCAACCACTCACCACAAGAGGTCGGCCAGTTCCGGCGAGAGCGGCAGATGTTGCCCGGGGCTCACTGCCCCGACGGGGCCATGTCCCGCTCCCGCCTCGTTACTCACGTGAGGCCCTGCGCCTTGTAGCGCTCGAGCCGACGGTAGAGCGTCTTCCGGTCGAGACCGAGGATCTTCGAGGCGGCTGTCTTGCTGCCACCGACCGCCTCGAGAACTCGCATGATGTACCGCCGCTCGACCTCTTCAATCGGCACCAGCTCCGATGGGTCGTCCGACGCCACGACAACATGGGAGCGTTTGAAGGTCCGGATCCGCTCGGGAAGGTCCTCGAGGGACAGCTCCGCGAAACGGGTCAGGGCGACGGCACGCTCGATGCAGTTCCGAAGCTCTCGGACGTTGCCCGGCCACTCGTAGTCGCACAGGCGCTGGGCCGCCACCGGGTCGATCCCGTTGACCTCTTTGGCCTCCTGGGCAGAGAACCGGCGCAAGAAGTGTTGTGCGAGCAGCAGTACGTCGGTGCCGCGGGCCCGCAGCGGCGGGAGCAGGGCGTGGATGACGTTGATCCGGAAGTACAGGTCTTCGCGAAAGCGGCCTTGTTCTGCCCACGCCTCGAGGTCACGGTTCGTCGCGGCGACGATGCGGACGTCGATCTCCATCTCCTTGTTGGAGCCGACCGGACGGACGCGACGCTCCTCGAGGGCCCGCAACAACTTGGCCTGCATCGGGCCGGGAATCTCGCCGATCTCATCGAGGAAGAGCGTTCCGCCGTTGGCCTGGGCAAAGAGCCCCACCCGGTCGTTTCGTGCATCGGTGAACGAGCCTCGGGCGTGGCCGAACAACTCGCTCTCGATGAGCTGTTCGGGCACCGCGGAGCAGTTGAGCGCCACAAACGGTCCATCGCGGCGGTTGCTGTGGTCGTGCAAAGCACGGGCAGCCAGCTCCTTTCCGGTGCCGCTCTCGCCGGTGATCAACACCGACGCTTCAGAGGGAGCTGCCCGACCCAACAGGTCATAGATGCGCTGCATTGGAGCGCTGGTCCCGGTCAGGCTGCCGAACCCACCGGTGGGGTGCACGACATCCCGCAGACGACGGGCCTCTTCGTGGATCCATCGCTCCTTGACGACGCGACCGAGCCTCAGCGCCACGGCGTCGACGTCGAGTGGCTTGAGGATGTAGTCGTAGGCGCCAGCCCGCATCGCTTCGACCGCGCTCTTGATCGAGGCGAAGGCGGTCATGATGACCACCGCCGAGGTGGTCTCGGCCACGACCCGTGAACAGAGTTCCAGGCCGCTCATCCCCGGGAGGTTCAAGTCCACCAGGACGACGTCGAAGCGCTCGGACTCGAGCTGCTTGAGTGACGCCTCGGCGGATCCCGCTTTCTCGACCGAGAACCCGTGGGCGATAAGCCCCGCACTGAGGAGCTCTCTGAGGTCTTGATCATCCTCAACGACGAGGAGGCGGCCGTTGTCTTTCGCGTCGGGCACGCCTCCCTCTATAGCATTGTTCGTTCCAACCCAGAGCCGCCCAAACTCGCATGAAAACGAGGCCAGAGAGTCTCTGCGGGGGAGGCGAGGCGCCGCGCTGGGGCAGCGTGCCCCGGAGCCGCACGGGTCCGAACCCCGCCACAACTCCGAATTTCGCAAGAGTTGGCAACGTTGGCCCCGGTCCTGCAATGGTCTGCCCCAGCTACCGGAAGGACGCGCATGAACGCCCTCGCTCTACTGACCTTCTCCGCCATCAATCTCGGAACCGCAGGCTACACGCTTGCTCAGCCCCCCGAAGGCACCGTCACCAAAGACCCCGCCACAACCGGCAACACAGAAGTGGCCGGAGGAGGCACGTTTGCCGCCGCTGCCGTCGCGGACGACAAGAAAGCCGACGATGCAACCGAGCTGAACGCCTCCTTGGGTGGCTTCCTCTCCACCGGCAACGCTGAAGCTGCTTCGGCCACCGCCGTCGTCAACTTCCGTCTTCGTCGTGGTGCCCACCAGTTCCGCACCGATGCCGCCGGAAACTACGGTCGAGCCTCGGTCCCAACGGACCTCGACGACAGCCCTCCCGCCGAGGTTACGGTCGGCAACGTCCAGGGAATGATCCGCTACGATTGGTTCTTCGCCAAGCGCTGGTCGATGTTCCTGCAAACAACGGCTCGGCACGATCCTTTCCAGGATCTCGACCTGCGGGCCAACGTCGACCCCGGCTTCTCGTTCTACGCGCTGACCGATCCCAAACAGCGCCTATGGTTTGAGGCTGGTTACGACTTCCAGTACGACCTTCGAACCCAGGATATCGTCGATTCGACCGCCGCCGACCCGACGCAGGAGAATGTTGACCGGGTCTTCGTCAACCACGCCGCACGCCTCTTCGGCGGGTACGTGAACAACCTCAACGAATACGTCACCTTCGATACGGGCATCGAATACCTTCAGTCCGTCATCGACGCGCCGGTCTTCCGGATCAACTGGGCAACGGCCCTCACGGCGAACCTCAACAAGCGCATCAGCCTCGCAACGACGTTCACGCTGCGCTACGAGAACAAGCCTGTCGCGCCGAAACAGCTCGACACGATCACCTCGGTCCTGCTCGGCATTCGGTTCATCTAGCCAACGGCCTCGACCCCTCGATGGTATCCATGGGCATGGCTCCCGATGCGCGGCGCTACGCCCAGGCCATTGTGGACGCGCTGGAACTCCCCAGCGCGTCCACAATGGCCTGGGCGTAGC
>CAJXVA010000151.1 GCA_913061055.1 uncultured Pseudomonadota bacterium | reverse complement strand
TCGCAAAGCCGCCCGCCCCGGTCCTCGACGACGCGCGCGAGCAGGACGCGAACCCGACACCACCTGAACAAGCTCAGCCGACCAAGTCCGCCCCCAAGAAGGGCCAGCCCAAGAAGAAACGCAGTGGCCCCAAGCGCGAGGGCGAGGTCTTCCGGGGCATGTTCGACGACCCCTGACGCGGTACCCTTGGTGGGTCGCCTAGAAGCGGCCAGACAGTGTCACGGACGCTCCCGATGCACCGACACTGGGCAGCAGACGGGCCGTGGACGCGCTTCGATTCCGCCGCTTGCCAACCACCAAGAGCGCGACACCAGCACCCACCAGCAACGGGGCCCCGACCGCCCCGACGACGAGCAACGCATTGCCCGTGCGACCTTGCTCAAACTGCTGCCCACGCCGCACAAAGTCGTCTGTGACATCGGAGCCGATGTCGTTGGCCCTCGAGCCCATGACAGAACCGGCGATGGCAACCCCACCGAAGACAACCCCGACACCGGTCAGGATGGAGCCGGCGAGGATGAAGGGTTTCCCCGGTGCCGAACCCCCTGCGGACTCGGGCTCGGGCTCGGGCTCGGCTTCGGGTTCGGGCTCGGGTTCGGGCTCGGGCTCGGGCTCAGGCTCAGGCTCAGGCTCAGGCTCAGGCTCAGGCTCAGGCTCAGGCTCCGCCGGCTGGTGGGCTTCGATCTTGGCGTCGAGCGCCGCGATTCGTTCCTGCACCCGCTGACGCTCGGCTTCGGCTTCAGCCTCGTCGGGGTAGATCTTGGGAATCGCTCGCTCGAACCCCTGGAGGACCATCTTGGCCTTGCGGAGCTGGGCGACATCCAGGCTGATCTCGTACGACTTCTCGAGCGCGGTCGCGACGTTGTACTGGATCAGCGGTCGCAGCCGAGCGCTTGAAGGGTCGTTGGGCAGCGCGGCGAGGGCCTCGGTCCAAGACTCGATGGCCCCCTCATAGTCGGCGGTATCGAACCGCGCTTGCGCTTGCTGGTGCAGCGTCCGCGCTTCATCGATGTCGGCCGGCGCAGCCACGGCCGGCGCCGGGAACACGAGGGTGACGAGCAGCGGAAGGACGGCGAGGCGCTTCACTCTTGAGGCTCCTCGAAGGAGTAAACGCGGACGACACCTTGGGCTGCCCCCTCGGTCCCGTACCTGGGAACCACAATGTCGGGCGCACCGTCGTCGGTCACGTCGGCGATGGCGATCTTGTTTCCGATCGGGCCGGTCTCCCCAAGGAGCATCGGGACAAAGCCCGCCAAGAGAGGACCCTGCGCGACGAGGAGCGCTCCGTCTCCAGGGTCCGTTCCCCCCGATGTCCCGATGACGGCGTCGAGTTCCCCATCGCAGTTCAGATCCGTGAGCCTGACGTTGTTGTAGCCGATGTGCGCCGGCCCCGGTTCCCACGTCGAACAGGTCAGTTCGTCACGAAGGCTGTCGCGAGAGCAGATGCTGACCTGGCTCGGCTGGTCGGACTTCTCAGAGACCACGGCCGGCATTTCGATGTTTTTGCCGACGACGATCACCTCGGGAATGCCATCGCCGTCGAGATCTCCAGCATCAACACCGAACGGGCTGTGGGCTGCGTCGAGCACTTGCAACGCGGAAATGCCGTTGCCTGCCGTCGCAGAGAGCACGTGGACCCGGTCGCCTCCAGGAAAGCTCCCCTGGTCGAGGCCTTCATCGTTCGAGCCCGCGACAAGCGCCTCGAGCGGGGGTTCCCCGTTGAGGTCGACCAAGACGGTGTCCCAAGGGGAGGCAGACACAGAGGGATGGGTGAAGAGCCGCGTCGGCTGACGCTCGTTCACTGCGAAAAGACTGCTGGCATTCTCAGCGGTCCCACTCGAAACAACGAACTGAGGAGTCGCGTTACCAAGCATCCGACCAATGTCGACGCTATGCGGGAACGGGAGAGGCTCGTCGAACGACGTCGGTGTATCGCTGAAGAGGCCACCACTCGCCCCCCAAAACAGGGTCACTGCGCCCTGCGTCGGGTCTCCGCCATCCACGACGACCACGTCATCGTATTCGTCATCATCGAGCGACCCCACGGCGAGGTCCATCGGCTCGAGGCCGATGTCCGCGTCGTCCTGCAACTGAAACGCAACACCGTCGAAGCGAAACACGGAGAGCCGCGCCGGCGACCGCGTCAACACCACAACGTCCGCAGCCCCGTCGTCGGAGAACCGGCCGACGCCCACGGACATCGGGTTCCCGGATCCATTGATGGTCAGCTCTCGACTTGTGAGCACGCCACCTTCAACGCAGGTCGGGTTCGGTCCCGTGCCCCCGGTGGTGTCTGTCGTTGTGGTGCCGCTCGTCGTGGTGCCTGTCGTGCCGCTGGATGACCCAGACGACCCAGACGACCCAGACGACCCAGACGACCCAGACCCATCACCGCCTGCGGTGGCATCTCCCGGCCACGCGCAGGCGCCACCGGCACAGACCTGGCCGTTGCCGCACTGAAAGTCTTTCTCACACGGCAAGCCGAGCGCGTCGCGGCCATCGAAGCAGCCCGTACACACCAAGAGCCCCGCTCCGATGCACCAGCGAAGCATTGACCAGTCAGCCATCAGTCACGAATCTCGCCATCTTCGTCGATCGTACCGTCGTTGATGATGGCACGAATCTTCTGCCCCGCGCGCCCCCGAGCCTGAACCGACTGGACGAAAACCGCGCTGAGGCCCCCATAGTTGATCCAGCCTTCGTCCGAAGCGGAGACCTCGCGGCGCAGAACGACGACCCGCAGCCGTACCGCAGGCTCGACCCGCATGCTCTTCATGGCCCAGTAGGACAACGGACTGCTCCAGTACGTGTCGACGGTCTCCCACGTGTCTGACTCTTTGAAGGTGTGTGCCTTGTAGTGGGTGGGCATGCGAGCGGGCGGAGTGTAGCAACGAGTCGGGCCGCGACCAGTGGCTCAAAACGAGTCGTCGCGGACCCGCCCACTACGGCGAAAACAGGCCCGCAAACGCCTTGGCGTTGGTCGGCGCCGTCTCCTCATGCTTAAAGAACACGAAGAGCCGCTCCCACTCCAGGGAGAGCGCGGCCGACCATGCCTTGAGGCTCGCCTCATCGTAGTCGTCCTCTCGCAGCCGTGCGTACCCCCACGGCGCCGTGGAGACGTTCGGCATTCGGCCCTCCGGCAACGCATCCCCGCCCTTGCCCTCGAAATCTCCGAGGCTCATCGCGGCAGGACCTGCTCGGAGCGCGTCGTAAACCTCATCGCAAAACCAGCTCACGTGGCGAAACTCGAGCACTGCGGGGGCCTGCTCCGGCAGCATCTCGACAAACGCCGAGAGCCGATCCACGCCCTTGCGCAGGTAGGGAGGGAGCTGAAACAGCACCGCACCGAGCTTGTCTCCCAAGGGCTCGAGGACGCGAAACAGATAGGCCAAGCTGTCGGCGTCGGTCAGGGGATCCTTGTGAGTGATGCGCTTGGAGGCCTTGATGACGAAGCGGAAGTCATCGGGCGTGGCGTCTGCCCATCGCTGGACGACTTCCCGCTTGGGCATCCGGTAGAACGTGTTGTTCACCTCGACGCTCCGGAAGTGCTGGGCGTAGGCCGCGAGCATGTCTTCCTTCTTGCACTTGTCCGGGTAGAGGCTTCCGCGCCAAAAGTCGTACTGGTAGCCGCTGGTGCCGACGTAGACCTCCACGACCGCGAGCGTACCCCTGTGTGGCTTGGCGTCGAAGCTAGAAACGCTACCATCGCGCGGTGAAGCGTCCGCGCATCATCATCGTGTTGGGATCCACCGCCCCCGGCGGGCGATTGGCCACACTGGCCAGCGTGGCCGAAGCGGCCGCCGTCGAGGCGGGCGCAGAGGTGACCCGGTGCGACCTCTCCCAACGGAGCATCCCGGTCATGTGCACCGAGGACGCGGAGCAACCCACCCTTCCTGCGGTCGCCGAGCTGCGACGCGAGGCGGCCGAGGCAGACGGCTTCATCCTGCTCACGCCGGAGTACCACGGCAACATGAGTGGTGCGCTCAAGAACTGGTTCGACTTCCTGTACCTCGAGTTGGCCGGAAAGTTCGCGGGGCTGATCGCGACCACGGGCGGCGGGGGCGGCGACATGTCGATCTCCTCGGTGAAGAACAGCTTCAACTGGTGCCACGGGTTCACCCTTCCGTTTCACGCGGTCGGCAAGCCCGATGACTTCGATGGCGATACGCTGGTATCCGAGAAGGTTCGCGACCGGGTGCAGCGCATCGGACACGACGTCGTCCGTTACGCGCCCGTGATTCGAGCGAGCTTCGATGCCGCCAAGGCAGCCGGCCCCGAGTGTACCTCCGGAGTCGCCGGCACCCACGCAGGAGACCCATGAGCTCCACGGGCAAGCTTCGTTCTGCCGATGCGGCGGTCGCGGCCTGGAGCGAGCGCGGCGGAACACTCGAGGATGCGCTGATCGTCGCATCTCAACAGGTCGAATCCCTCGAGGCGACGCTCTCCTCCGAGCGAGAGTGGACCCGGTTGGTCTCCATCGCCCGCCGGACGATCGATCCGTGGTTCGCGACGGATTGGCCCGAGACGTTCGACGCGTTGATGCTCGTCTTGCCACTGTGCCGAACCCTCGACTGGCAGTGCGCCCAGTGCCCAATCGGCCGCCAGCAGGACAACCGCGCGTGCGCACACCCAGAGGTTCCGGTGACACGGCTCGGCACGGCGATCTCCAGAGGCGAGCAACGCCGCGCGCAGACGGAGCTGACGGTGCTGCGCTCGATGCTGCGCCACGCGTGAAGAGGGCTACTCCTCGCCGGGCACACGAATATCCGCGGCGAACAGACGCGGCTCGTCGATCTTCGCTGCAATCGCCTCGGCGCAGCGGTCCCGTAGGTCAACGATCTCGCTGAGCGTCTCGCCGCCGGGCTGAATCGCGGGAAGGATGTCGACCTCGATCGCTCGGTGTTTAGGAAGCCACGTGCCGTCGCGCAGCGCTTTTCGGGACCCGCGAATGGCGACGGGAACGACCGGCACCCCCGTTCGTGCCGCCAGCTTGAACGCACCAAGTTTGAATGCCCGCATCCCGATCTCGGCGTTGAACGTGCCCTCCGGGAACACGACGACCCGCTCTCCAGCCTCGAGCAGCTTGACCACCTCTTCGAGGTCGCTGAGCGAGCGGGCGGTGGAGTGGCGATCGATGAAGACGTGCCCCATTTTTTCGAGCACTGGTCCCATCAGCGGGTTCTGCCGCATCTCTCCCTTGATGACGAAACGAACGCCCGGCGGCAGCGCGCTCACGCAGATCAAGAAATCGAGATAGCCACTGTGGTTCGCGACGATGAGCGCGGACCCAGAGGGCAGGTTCTCCAGGCCCTTCGCCTTCGGACGCAACCCGGCAAGAGTCATCGCTGCCTTTGCTTGCGTCGCGGCAACGCGCCGTGACGCTTTTCCGGCCGGCGCCACGCGACCCAACACGGGGGCCGAAAACGCGATCGTGCCGAGCGTCGCCGCCGCATATCCGCCGTACACCGCCGCACCGACCTTGCGCGCCATTTGGCCGGCGCGTTGCGGGAGACTCTTGGCGAACAGGCCGGCGGTCTGTCGTGCTGCGGACTTGCGCGCTCGATTGACGGTGCCCTCGAGGTAGAGACGACGAGCCTCACGACGTCGGATCTTTCCGCTGGAAGTCTTGGGGACGGCGCCGACGATGCCCAGCACGACCTCGTCCGGCGGGATGCCGACGGCAGCCGTCACGGCCTCGATGACTTGCGCCTGGATGATCTCGCGAGAGGTGTCGTCCTTCTCCCGAGTCTCGGCGATGACCACGACCCGCTCGGTTCCGGTGTTGGCGTCGGGCACCGCAAACGCTGCCACACAGCCCTGCCGAACCCCTTTCACGGACGTGGCCGCGGCCTCGAACTCGTGGGGATAGTAGTTGCGGCCGCCCTTGATGATCAGGTCCTTGGCGCGACCGGTGATGAACAACTCGCCATCGTCGAGATAACCCAGGTCGCCCGTGTCGACCCACCCGTCTTTGCGTTGGACCTCCGCGGTGACATCGGGCCGCCGGAAGTACCCCTTGAAGGACGAGGGGCCCCGAAACTGAATCGTCCCCTGCACCCGGTCAGACGCGGGTTGCTCCTTCTCATCGACGACGCGAATCTCGTGCAACGGCAAGGCCATCCCCACGGCGACAAACTCCAGCGCGTCTGTATCCTCGGTCGGAACCGCTCGACCGGCCTCCTCGAAGGTCACGCGCTCGATACGATCGATACGAGGACCCCTTCCCACCGGAGGGAAGGCAACGCCGACCATGTTCTCCGCCAAGCCATAGGCGCAGAACAGCGCGTCGGACCTCATGCCAGCGGGACCGAAGCGCTCGATGAAGTCATCCAGTGTCTTGACGGTGATCGGCTCCGAGCCGTTGAGCAACACCCGCATGCTGCTGAGGTCGAGCGCCGCGATGGCGTCCTGCGGGACTCGCTTGACGCACAGGTCGAATGCAAAGTTGGGGGCGACCGACTTGGTCCCGCCGTAGTCGGAGATCGCCTGCAACCACCGTAGCGGCTGAGACAGGAACGCCATCGGAGACATCAGCACCGTCGGGATCCCTGCGTAGAAGCACATGAGCCAGCCGCCGATGAGTCCCATGTCGTGATACAGGGGCAGCCAGCTGATCATCACGTCGTCGTCGCGGACCTCGCTGCCCGCTGCAGACGCCCGGATGTTGGCCACAACGTTGGCGTGTGTCAGCTCGACGCCCTTCGGATCTCCCGTACTCCCCGACGTGTACTGGATCAGCGCCGTATCGGTCTGCGTCACGTCAGCGCGGGCGCTGCTCCCCTCGGTCGTCTCTTCGAGCAGGACCTTCGACGAGACGACGTGTTCGATGCAGGCAACGCGGTCGCGGGCGATCTCCGCCACTCGGGCCGCGCGGTCGAACGTGATCAGAATGCTCGCTTGGGCGTTGTCGAGAATCTTCTCGCACCGCGCCATGTACTCGGTGATCCGGTCGAGTCGGACCGGAGGGTAGAGCGGAACCGGAACACCACCGGCCAACATCACCCCTAGAAACGAGGCGAAGTAGCCGAGTTCCGTCGGGAGCATGATCGCAACGCATGCGCCAGGCTGAAGTCCTCGTTTTCGCAAGCCCGCGGCAACCCGCTGGGCCGCGTGATGGAGCGCTCGGTAGGTGATCGGGACCGCTCGCCCGTCATCATCCTCGAGCACCATGTGCACCCGATCGGGCTGCAGCCGCATGTGGTGCTCCAAGACCTCGACGAGCGTGGTCGCGCCTTCGGGGCGAGGGGCGGGAGCTTCCGTGGGCAGCAACGCCCGCTTGCTTGCCCCATCCGTGGCGACCACGGTCACGTCGCTCTGCCCCCGTGCCGCCAGCACGTACTCGAGAAGCTGGGCCGGCGTATCGGCGGTGGAGATCGCGTCCTCAGACAAACGAACGCCCATGGCTTCGCCAACCCGGACGGCCAGCTCGACGCGCTCCAGCGAGCCCAAGCCGAGCTCCCGCTCGAACGAGACCTCGGAGGTGAGCCGCCCCAATCCGCGGCCATCACTCACCTCGACCACCAACTCCCGAACCACTGCCATCACCGTCGAAAGTTCTTCGGAAACCGCCGCGTTCGTGCCACCCGTGGTCTGCTGCGCCATGACCGGCCGAGCCTACGCGAAAAGGTGCCGTCCGGCCGCCCAACTCGTGCCCGGCACCACCGGCCGATCAGCACGCGGTCGGGGAGTTGGTCACACCCACGCATGCTGAGCGACTGCCCAGGCTGCCGTGGTCCTCCCCCCGCCTACACGGACGCTGAGGCACACTTCTAGGGCCCCGCGAGCGCGGGCGCTCATGAGCAAAGACGGCAAGTTCGGAACGTTCGGCGGCGTCTTCACGCCATCGATCCTCACCATCCTTGGCGTGATCATGTACCTGCGGTTGCCGTGGGTCGTGGGCAACGGCGGACTGTGGATGGCGCTCGGCGTCATCGCAGTGGCCCACGTCATCTCGATCACGACCGGGCTGAGTATCTCCTCGATCGCGACCGACAAGAACGTCGGCGCTGGCGGCCCGTACTACATCGTTTCGCGGAGCCTCGGGCTCCCGATCGGCGGGACGTTGGGCCTGGCCCTGTTCGTCGGATTGGCGTTCTCGATCAGCCTGTACGTCATCGGATTCTGCGAGAGCTTCTTGGCGTTCATCGACATGGACGTCTCGCCCGCCAACGTCCGCGTGGCGGGAACGGCCACGGTCGTCCTCCTGACGCTCGTGACCGTGATCTCGACGTCCTTCGCGATCAAGACGCAGTACCTGATCTTGGTACTCATCGCGCTGTCCCTGGGCTCGGTGTTCCTCGGCGGGTCATCGCCCACGCCCACGGTCGGGCACCTCGACATCGCAGCCGACGCGCCAAGCCTCGGGCTCATCTTCGGGATCTTCTTCCCGGCCGTGACCGGGTTCACCGCCGGCGTGAACATGTCGGGGGACCTCAAGGATCCCAAACGTTCGATCCCCGGCGGAACGTTGGCCGCCATCGCGGTTGGCCTGGTGGTCTACGTGGCGCTGGCGGTTTTCCTCGCGTACCGCGTCAACCCCACCGACCTCGTGGGGAACAAGAATGTTCTCGCCGAGATTTCGCTGGTCCCGGCCCTGGTGACCGCCGGGATCTGGGGCGCGACGCTCTCTTCGGCGCTGGGCAGCATTCTCGGCGCGCCACGCATTCTTCAGGCGCTGTCGATCGACTCGATCACCCCGCGCTGGTTTGGCAAGGGGCACGGCAAGAACAACGAGCCGCGCAACGCCCTGCTGCTTGCGTTCGCAATCGCCGAAGGCGGGATCCTCATCGCCGAGCTCGATGCGATCGCGCGCGTCGTGTCGATGGTCTTTCTCGCGACATACGGCTTCCTCAACATCAGCTCGGCGATCGAGAGCTGGGCCAGCCCCGACTTCCGTCCGCAATTCCGGATCCCGCGGCTGGTGAGCGTACTCGGTGCAGTCACCTGCATCCTGGTCATGATCCAGCTCGACTTCGCCGCCATGGCGGGGGCGACGATTCTGCTGTCGGGGCTGTTCCTGTTCCTGAAGCGCCGGCAGCTGACCCTCGATGCAGGCGACACGTGGGAAGGCATCTGGTCATCGATCGTTCGGGCGGGTTTGCATCGGCTGAGTCAGGGACGGGGCCAGCGACGAAACTGGCGGCCCAACGTTCTGTTGTTCAGCCACATGGGGAGCGAATCGCGACCCGAGCTGCTCGACCTCTCCAGGGCGCTGATCACCGGGAGCGGGTTGCTGACGGACTTCGAGCTCGTCGCCACCAAGCAGGAGGCGACCGCGGCGATCGACGACGACGAGGCCCAGGTCGGCGTCTTTCGGCGCCGCACCGTCAGCGAAGACTTCTACGACACCGTGTCCGCGGCGTGCCGACACCACGGTTTCACCGGACTCGACCCGAACACGGTCCTCTTGGACTGGGACGTCGATCGGAAAGACACGGCCCGATTCGTCGACCTGGTCAAGGACACGGTCAAGCAGGACTTCAACCTCGTCATGCTCCACTACGACCGGGAGCGGGCGTGGGGCAAGCGAGAGCGGGTCGACATCTGGTGGCGCCCACAGCAGGGCAACGTGGCGCTCAGCCTCGCGCTGATGCGCTTCTTGACCCGGTTCGAGCAATGGCAGGGGGCGAAGCTTCGCTTCCTGCTCGTCTCCGAGGACACCTCGCTGAGCGACGACCTGCTGCACGCCATGCGCGGTGTCCTCGCAGACGCGAGGGTCGAGGCGAAGGTCAAAGTCGTCGCGAGCCCTTCGCAGGCGCACGGTTTTGAAAGCACGATCCGCCAGGAGTCCGGCGATGCGGATCTCGTCGTTCTGGGGCTTCCACCGCTGCGACGTTTCGACAGCAAGGCACTTGCCCATCTCGATGAGCTGCTCGCGGGACTGGGCACGACCCTGCTGGTCCAAGGCTCGTCGCTGTTCGTGGAAGTTCTCCCCGTCGCGGGGCACGGGGGTGCCGCGGCAGGAGCCCAAGAGCGGGCGCAGGCCAGCCTCACCGAACTGCGGGTGCTCAAGCTGCCCGAAAACCCGATGCTCGAGGCTCCAGCAGCGTCGTTCGCCGAGTCGTACGGCAAGCTTTCCGACGATCTTTTTCAAGACGGCTTTGCACCCGCACTTGCCCGCCACGAAGCGTTGCTTGGGGATGTCCGCAACTTGCTCGAACGGCAGTTCGAGATCGTGCGCAAGGGCCTGGAGGAAGCCGACCCAGCCCGTGCACGCAAGCCCGCCGGACGGGCGCAGGGTGGGTTCTTGTTTCAAGCGAGAAAGCTCGTGGCAACCTACGAGGAGGAGACCCTCCCCAGTCAGGCCAAGAGCCTCCAAGCCACCCTCAACGTGTTCGTGGAAGGGCTCGTCAAACTCGCCTCGGACACTCCGTCCCACCTGACGGTCACCGCCGAGCGCGACGCCTTCGCGCCCACGTCTCGGGACGGTCGCGCGGTGCGGGGCTTCAAACGCCGCCGCCGCTTCTGGGCAACCCTGCGTCGTGGGGCACCGAGCTACACCGTCCCCCTCGCGTCGCTGCAGTCTTGGTACATCTACGTCAGCGCCGCCGACCTGCTCGAACAATGGCTGCGCAGCGTCCAGTCCAGCAGTCACCGGCTGGCTGTCCAGCTGGGAAAGATCCTCAACGAAGCCGCCACCGAGCTCAGTGCTCTCGCCGCGAAGATCGAGCGTCGCGAGGCGGACCCGGCCCTCATCGAGGCCCGCAAGCAACGGCTCCTCTCCCACGTCGACGCCGCGATCACCCTGGCCCAGGACCTGGCGGAGGGTACGGGTGTTCGGCTCGCGCGGAGGACCCACGACACGAGCCAGGCGTTCGCCGACGATCTCAAGCGGGTCGACGTGAAACACTTGGTTCGTACGCAGCGACGCCGCCCGCGAAAGGCTCCGGCCCGCCTCGAGACGTTGCGCCTCAGCGCCGAGCCCTGGGAGCATCACCAACGCCTCCTGCTGCAGCGCGCGCACCTCGGCCTGCAGATCGCCGCGTTCCAACACCGGTTCTCGGCCCTGGCCCATCGTGCCCGGACCGAGGTAACTCAGAACATCAAGTCGTCGGTCCTCAACGAGGGCGTGCAGATTCACGACGCAATTCAAGCCTTCGTGCGTGAGGCCCAGGCCGGACAGGCCCCCAAGCTTCCGGCGGAGCGTGAACTTCGTGCAACCTTCGACGGCCAGACGGTCCTCGAGACCATCGCCCGCGACATCGATGGCTGCATCGAGGACCTTCCAGAGTCGGCCACGACCCTGAGCGACGAATCGATCGCCGCGCTGGAGAGCGGGGTCTCTATGGAAGCCGACGAGGTCACGGTCTCGGTCAGGCCGCTGGTCAAATACCTCATCGAAACCGAGTTCCTCGATGTGGTGAATCAAGAGATCTCGGGGCTCCCGCTTCAGGAGCAGCGGACCGTCGGTGTCGCTCGCGACGTGACGCGCTTGTTGAGCTTCACAATCGGCGACATGGAGGCCGCCGGCGGGTGGGCGAATCAAGACTTCCGCAAGCAAGTTGTGGCCGTGGCCCGCGAAGGTGCCCGCCGCCTCGACACCGAGCTCGGCGTGCTTCGCAGTGCGTCGCAGACATTCTCCACTCGAGTCGCGGAGCAGTTGGGGACCCTGCGGGACGAGACGGCTCCCTATGCGTTGACCAACCGTTCCGACAGCCTGTCCCACTACATCCGCAGCCGCGAGAGCCACAAGGCCGTGTCGCGAGTGCGGCGGGTTGTCTCGCGCGCGGCAGGGTACGCGCGGCAGACCTTCGTTGCGCTGCTCTATCGCCGCAGCACCGGCGTGTTGTTGGCGCGGCGCCTCCGGCGGACCGCGACTGGAACCGGCGCGACCGTTGTCGACCGGATCGCTGAGCTTGCCCAGAACCTCACACCGCGCCGTGACCTGTTGCGTGCACTGCCGTTTTACTACCGGCAGCTCTTCTCCGGCCAGGCCACGATCAGCGAGACGTTCTGGGTGGGCCGGCAGAACGAACTGGGCCGAATCAAGGCCGCGATCAAGCGGCACGAAAACGGAGGACAGGGCGCACTGTTCATCGTCGGCGAGACGGGAGCAGGAAAGACCGCGCTGTGCCACGTGCTCACCACCAAGTTCCTCTCCCGCCGCAAGGTCTTCCGGATCAGCCCCCCACCGGGCGGCGCCATCGAGCCCGCTGCGCTCCGGCTCGCGCTCGAGGCGGAGGTCAAAGACCGCGGCAAGCCCGACGAGCTGTTGAGCAAGGTCCCGGACGGGTCGGTGTTCGTCTTCGACGATCTGGAGTTGTGGTGGGAGCGGAGTCCGCGAGGCATGGTGCTGCTCGAGGAATTCATCCGCTTGCTGGGGAAGCACGGCGACCGTTGCCTGTTCGTCGCAAACCTCAACGTGCACGCCTGGCGGTTCATGAGCAGTTTTGCGCGACTCAGCGAGTCGGCGTTGGCGGTCGTCGAATGCGACCCGCTGCCGGCCGAAACACTCAAGTCGATCATCTCCTTGAGGCACGGGTCCACCGGCATCAGCTTCGAGCTTGCCGGCACGCCCGAGGAAGAACTCGCGCCATGGCGACAGGCCCGACTCTTCACGCGGTATTTCGATTTCTCTGGTGGGCTCGTCGCGGTCGCGCTTCGAGCCTGGCTCTCCCACATCGACAAGGTCGATGCGAACACACTGATAATGCGATGGCCCGCTCGGCCTCGCGCCGAGATGATCGAGCAGCTTCGGGTCGAACTCAGCGCACTCCTCGTCCAGCTCGTCGTTCACAAACAAGTGACGATGCGCCGACTCCAGCGCATCGCAGCAGTGCCCGCCGACGACCTCGAAGTCGATGTCTCGGCACTGTCTCGCATGGGGTTGGTGCGGCGCGATGCGAGGGATGTTCTTCACGTGGACCGATTCGTTGCCCATTTGGTGACCGATAGCCTCCGCAGCCAGGGGATGTTGGGATGACGGAGTACCTCTTCCGCTCGATCGTCGACCTCACGTTCTTGACGCTGGGCGCGGTCGCGCTCATCGGCGTACTGCAACTTGTCGCGTTCCTGTTCCGAGTGGTTCCTGCTCCAGCCCGGGTTCGTGACGGTCTGCAGCGCTTCGCGCCGGTCTTGGGCCTGACCCTCTTGGTCGCGTACATCGCCTCTGGCCTCGCGGCGCTCCTCACGCGCGAGCTCGCATTCGCGGTGGTCCTGGTCTCCCTGCTCGGCGTGCTTGCGCTGTTCTCGTGGGCGTCGTTGTACGACCTGATCAGCGGCGTCGCGTTTCGGTTCGGGCGGCTGTGCCGGGTTGGCGACCACGTGCGCGTGGGTGATGTCGAGGGCCGTGTCCTCGATGTCGGGATGCGCTCGTTGATCGTGCAAACGCCCGAGGGCGACGAGGCTGTGATTCCGTACGGGAAGATCAGCCGAGACACCCTTCGCCGCACGCAAAGCGTCTCGGGTGCTCACGTGCACGCGTTCGCAATCGACCAACCCCCGGGCGTCGACTTCGTGAGTCTCAAGCGCCATGTGGTGCGTTCTGCGATGCGCTGTCACTGGGCGTCGGTCGTACACGAGCCGAAGGTCGAACGGCGGGAGCGAGACACGATCGAGGTGAGCATCTATGCCCTCGATGCCGACCACGCGCCCGTCGTGGAAGCGGCGGTGCGCCGGGCCTTGGCCGCCGGAATCCCCCAGGCGCAGGCCCGTCCGGACAAACCCGGTCTGGCCCAGATCCCCAGCGCCATGCCTGCACCGCTCATCAAGCCGCCCACCGTCTAGAGCGGCCTAGAACCCGGGCGTGATCTCGACCTGGGTCTCGAACAGCACGACGTTGTAGGGGTTCCACGTCGACGCTACGAACGCCAAGTCCACGACGAGCGTGCCGTCGTCCCCGATGGTCACGGTCGGAGACGGCAGCGGGTAGATCGCATAGAGCCCCGCGACGAAGCAGTTCAAGATTTCGTCGCCCTGGCATCCGTCCGCCCCGCAGCAGTGCTTGGCGGTGAACGCGGGGTCCGCCATGTCGATGACCGTCACCGCGTCGCTCCACGGGCCCTCGAGCTGCGCGGCCGTCCGCAACACTACGCGGTTGTCGATGACGGTACCACCACGCTCGTGCAGCTCGCGTTGGTACATCACGATGAAGACGCCCGACGCCTCCAAGAACACGCCGCCGAGTTCGCCGACGCCGTCGTCCTCGAACAACGTGGGAATCGACCCGAGCCCACCGGGCTCCGCCCCTGCGGTGTCGACCCAAGTCCCGCTCGAAGGGTCGAACACCGCCGCTTCGTCTCCCGTCTCGATCTCCGCCACGGGGAAGCGCATCAGCGACACACCGCCGAATCGATAGTCGCCCGTGCCCAGGACGTACACGGACTCTTGCAGCACGATCGGCCACGCTTGCAGAAAGTGGCCCCCCAGCGCGCCCCCCTCCAGCGCATCGAACGGCCGGATGATCTGGTGGTTGGGAAGCGTGCGAGGTCGGTCCCAGCGAGCGAGGTAGCTCAACGTCATCTGCGGTCGCGGGTCGAAGGTCGTCTTCCCAGCCCACCAGGTGTAGACATCCTCGCCGATCCGAAGTGCCCCGGTTGGGACTTCGAAGGTCCCCGGGATGTTCGGAAACGGAGGCGGTGAATCGCCGATGTAGTCCGAGAGCGCTTCCCCTGGAGGGGCGATCATCGTGCTCGCCGCGAAGTCGCGCAGGATCGACGGGTCGCTCGCTGCGGCGACGGAGGGGTCGTCGGCGGTCAGCAAGAACTCGAGGCCGTCGCACAACACACCGGGGTCCTCACGCGCCTGCGTAGCGTCTACCCGCCCGATACTGTCGGGGTCTTCACCCGGCGTCCAGATCGTCCGATAGCCCTGTGTATCCCCGAAGAACAATAGCAGCTGATCGTCCACCACCAGCGGGATGCCGAGATCGGTCCCTCGTAGGTTTGCCCGGTGGTGCGTATCGTTTGCGGTCGGATCTTCGATGCCCGCGCCCGAGATCAACTTGCACCGGAACTGGTAGTCCAACACCGCCGGAGACCACGAAACGACGGGCGGAGGGCCCCCGGTCGATCCGTCGCTGCTCGAACTCGTCGCGTCGGTGGTCGTCCAGAGCGTCGTCGAGTTGGCGGACGAGGTCGCGCTCGAATCCTCTGCGCCAGAGGTCGAGACCGGGTCTCCGGGCAGCGATGACGAGCTCCCCCCACCGGTGCTCGGAGTCTCGTTCGCCGGCTGGGCCTGAGAGCAGGCCGCTCCGACGACGACGACGACGACGCCGGCAGGTCCAAGGTTGCGCATCCCTGTCGAGGGTATCCCGGAACCACCAGCGGGTCTGTCTGCCCTGTCGCGGTTGCGCTGCGCCTGGGGCCGAAACAGTTTCTCAAGATCGCCTAGACCGCTCGGCCAGGGGCGGAACAACCCCAGCAATGCCGTACCAGTCTCCCCGTACACTGCTCGCTGTCACCCTATGCCTCGGCCTCGGCTCCGCTTCTGGCTGCACGTTGGCGACGATCAACAAGCTCGCCAAGCCAAAGACGGCACTTGCACCGAACGCTGCCTCCTTCCCGGAGGGAGAACGGGTTCTGGCCAACGCCCCGCGCGAATGGGAGCCACCCGGCGAGAGACCCTTTGAAGGGCCTTTTCGTCTTTTTCGAGGCGGGCTGTCGATCCGGGAGGAACCCATCCGTCGTCAGGGTGAGGAGCTACCGATGTCCGTCACCGCCAACCCCGTCTTCACCGCCTACGTCATCAGCGCGAGCCTGCTCGGATTCAACCTTTTGGTGCTCGCCAACAACACCGCGCTCTCGCGTGCGAAAGCCAAAGAGGTCGTCAACCCGGAGGACAAGGTGCTCAACGCCGAGGCCGACGTGGTCTACGAGGCGGGCAACCAGAAGACCGAACGGTATCGCCGGGCCCACCGCAACGCGCTGGAGAACATCCCGCTGTTCTTGGTCACCGCGTTCGTCTTGACCCTCACCGGAGTCTCACTCACGACCGCTTCCATTCTGTTTGGCATCTTTGTTGCCGCCCGCCTGTTCCACAGCGTTGCTTATGTCCGCCAGATCCAACCCTGGCGAACCGCAAGCTTTGCCATCGGCGCCATCGACCAGGCGGCCATCCTCGGCGTGCTGCTGTACCAGGTCCTCGTCGCCTGATGCTCGCGCGGCGCCTGATGCCCTACCCTCGGTGCTCTCGCACCCAAGCCTCGGCTTCCTCGAGGTCTTTGGGGCCGTGCGCTCCGTGTTCGTGCATGAGCTCTACGGCACGCTCCGCTTGCGCCAGCGCCTCCCCAGGTCGACCGTTCTTCTCGAGCACCCGAGCGTAGTCGAGCAGGATCGCCGCTCGATGGCTCTGGTTCGCGTTGGGGTTTGCTTCCATCGCGAGCGCAATCGCAGCGCCCGCGGCGAGGGCACGCTCCGGTTCGTCCAGTGCGGAGAAGATCCGGATCAGATTCCACTGGACGTTGGCCTGGGCGTAGGGGTCCCCCGCCGCCCCCTTCGGCGTCTCCAGGATCGCTTGCACCTCGACGGCGAGAGACCTGGCTTTCGGCGGCGAAACCTTCACGAGAGCATCCGCAAGCGCGACAAGCAGCGCGGCGAGCTCCGGGGAACCGGGCTCGAGTGCTTTTCGAGCC
This sequence comes from uncultured Pseudomonadota bacterium, assembly GCA_913061055.1. Classification (GTDB taxonomy): domain Bacteria; phylum Myxococcota_A; class Polyangia; order Nannocystales; family Nannocystaceae; genus CAJXVA01. The sequence goes on along the minus strand of CAJXVA010000151.1, from coordinate 2,718 downwards.
CCGGCGGACGCGAGACCGACCTGCTCGGCGGCCTCTTCGTGACGGCCGAGGCGAGCCAAATACGCGGCATACGGCGCGCGGTCCGACACCACCTGCGAAGACTCCAGCCCGTGCGCCGCGATCTGGATGTCGAGGACCCGCCGCAGGAGTTCAACGGCCTCCTCGAGCTCACCGCGCTGGAGGTGGGCGTCGGACAGCACCCGCAAGGGATAGGCAAGCCTGGCATACGTGAGCCCGTAGACGGCCTCTTGGCGTGCGATCGCCTCGCGCAACAGAGCCTCCGCGTCCTCAGTCTTGCCGGAGACGTACAGCACGATGCCGAGGTTGACCGACTCATGGAACACGTCGGGGTGATCCGGCCCGCGATGTTCGATCGCGCGTTCTCGGGCCTCCTCGAGCAGAGAGATCGCGCGGGAGGTATCGCCCCGCTTCAGGTAGACGGCCGCGCTATCGGAGAGAATCGTCGTGTAGACCGTGTCGAGCTCGTGGTCGCGACACAGCTGCAGCGCACGTTCGAACAGGGCCTCCCCCTTTTCAACATTGCCCTCCGCGACTTCGACCTGCCCGAGGACATCCAGCGCACGGACCTCAACCGCGAGATTGCCCCCCTGGCGCCGCGCGAGGCTAAGCGCCGTGCTCGCCCAGTCCCGAGCGGCGCGACGGTCTTCGTTCTCGTCAGCCTCGTTGCTAATCTGAGTCGCAGTCTGGGCGGCGATCTCATCGTTGCCCGAAGCCACCGCGGCATGGAACGCGCGCCGCGCCTGCGTGCGAGACGCATTGGGATTGCCGGCGAGATGGTGCTGCAAGCTCGAGGATGCGAACCACGCGGCCTGGGTTGGAAGGTATGACGACGCCTCGACTCGGGGCTCGAGCGGCACGAGAACCTCTCTGGCTGCATCGAAGCGACCCGCGTGGGTGAGTGCGTTGGCACGGTTGGCGGCCGCAGTCACGTCGGCCCACAGAGAGACCTCAGCCTCGTCCGTGGGCGCAGGGGTTCGGGCCATCAACTCGTCTGCTCGACCGCACCGCTCGACGTCCGGAAGTGCCGCGGCGAGGCTCGCGGCGCGCTCGACGATGGTGTTGTTGGCACTGAGATAGACCTCGACCCGCGCGGCGACATCCGCGAGGCTGCGGTCCAGGCACGCGACCTCGAGGTCGTGGAGTTCCGGCGACTTCTGCTGCAGGACGTACGTGCTCTCGCAGACCTTTGAACGGGCGCCCTTCCATGTGGCGATGTACTCCGTCAGCGCCGTGCCAAGCCGCCGGGATTCGGCGCCAGCGAACGGCAACCCCGTCTCGTCAAAGGCGGCCGACAGCTCGGCGTCCCGCGTCGCGTTCCAGATCGGGTCGGCAGCCGCCCCGACGTCGCGGCAACTCGCCCCGGGGTCACCACCTGCACCCCACGCGACGCCAGCACCCACCACGCCCGCGCCGACGACGAGCGCCCCGGTCAGGATTCGCCTCGGTCGCCGCCGCAGTTGTTCGAGGGCCACGATCAGCGCGTCCATGCTCGGGAAACGGTCCTCGGCGGACCGTGCGAGTCCGCGCTCGATCACGGCGCGAAGTCCCCGGGAGATCGAGATGTCGCGGGGGAGCGTTGCGTCGCCGTCGAGCACCGCAGCGGCCAGCGCTGGAACCGTCTTCGCATCCTCGTGAGGCCGCCGGCCGCTCACCAGCTCGAACAGCGTCGTGCACAACGCAAATTGATCCGCGGCTTCGCTCACATGCCTGCCGCCAAACTGCTCGGGAGCCATATAGGCTGGAGTCCCGACGATCTCCCCTGAACCGGTGGCCAAGGGGTCGCCCACGTCCCCCGAGCTCGTTTGGAGTTCGGGGACGGTCCGGGGGGACACCGCGAGCCCAAAGTCAACGACCCGGACGCGGCCGTCGTCCCCGATCAACACGTTTTCCGGTTTGAAGTCTCGATGGATGATGCCGAGCGCGTGCGCGGCAGCAAGTCCCCGTGCCGCCTGTTCGAGGTAACGGACCCCGGTTGCCACCCGTCCCGGTTGGCCTCGGCTGGAGGCGAGCCAGTCGCGAAGGGTGCCCCCTTCGATGCATTCCATTGCGATGAAGACGTGCCCGTCGTGCGTTCCGACGTCATGCACCGCGACGACGTTGGGATGATTTAGCTGCGCGAGCGTCTTCGCCTCGGCAAGCAGCGCGTCCACGTACGCATCCCGGTTGGCCGGCGTGGCCGAGCTCGCGAGCACCTTGACCGCGACCGTTCGGGACAAGGCCGGGTCACGTGCCCGCAATACCGTCCCCATCGCCCCCGAACCCAGTCGCCCCTCGACGACATAGCGCCCGACCTCAGTGATCGCCTCTTCACCGAACAGCTTTCGCTCGAGCGAGTTCCGCAGCTCCAGCGACTCCAAGCCGAGGTGAGAGGGGTGCTCGGTAGGGATGTCGTGATTCACGGGTCTGACTCAGCATACCCGAGGCGCGGCCGACCACGCCCCGCCGAGCCGCGAGTGTTCGTAGACGCAGGCCGAACCCTTTCACTCGACGGACGCCCGCATGCCTCACCGGACTCGCTGACGCCCGCGAAAAGCTCACGCGTCAGGGGCGGCCCTCCGGCAGATCTTGCTGCGCGTGGGGTCGCGGCGGGTGGAGATAATCCACGCGTACTCCGGGGACCCCCATGCTGCCTAAGCTCATCCATCATTCCTGTCTCTTATACACATCTCCGAGCCCACGAGACCTCTCTACATCTCG
>CAJXVA010000150.1 GCA_913061055.1 uncultured Pseudomonadota bacterium | reverse complement strand
GGCAGGTGCCGACGATGGGGCGCGGGCACCCATCGCCGAGTCCAAGTTTGAGGGGCTGGAGGGGGTCACCGAGCTGACGTTCGAGGTCGTGGTGCGGCTCGACGACGCGGTGGGCTCCGATTCCAGGCTCGTCCACTTTGGCGGGACGGGCTCCGGTACGGCAACGCTCAGCTCGAACGACCCCAACCAGCTCCAGTTCGCGTGGAACGACACGGTCGTTCGGGACTGGGATTATTCCGCGTTCAGCGATGGTGTCGCGCACGTCGTCCACTTGATCGTCGACACCAACGCCGGCAGTGACGCGTCACGGGTCCGGTTGCTCGTCGATGGCAACGAACTCCCGGCCAACAACCTCGCTGCCATCGAGCCAGGCGAAGCTGCAGTCCTCGCCAACAACGCGATTTTCGCACTCGGCAACCGCAACCAAGACCGAGCGATGCAGGGGATCCTGTTCTACGCGGCGATCTATGGCGTGCCGATCTCGGACGGGACGGTCGCCTCGCACGTCTCGCTGCTCACCGCGAACGACGATTCGCCCTAGCAGCTCGGGCGCCGGGCGGGCGAAGGGCTAGGTCCACCGCGCTGTCATCGCCGCTCGCTGGAGGCGCCGGTCCCCGAAGCATCGCAGCTCATGGGGACGATTCCGAAGACGAAGAGCCCACTGAGCAGCAGCGTGAGAGCGAGAGATATCGGTAGGAAGCCCGTGGAGAGCTGCTCGTCCGATGGGTCCGCATGTTGCGAACACTGGTGACCTCCGCCCAAGGGGCGACCGTAACACTGGCGCGACAACTCGCGCAAAAGCGCGCCATCCGCCGGGTTTCCAAAGGTTTGCCGGCTCACGAAATGTGCGATGGCGCCCGTTGCACCAGGCCAATGTCGCACCCCACTTGCGCAAAGGTACCTCCGTGCCGTTAGATGCCGGCGCGATGGCGTCCGAATCGACATCTCCTTCCGCGGCCGCGGAGCCGCGCGGCTTCTTCCGCCGCTGGATCCTCGACTTCCACAACCGCACGGTTCTGTTCCGTGTCGGCAACTGGCTGTTCACGACCTATGCCTTCTTGGCGGGGTCGGCGTTCGCGGCCGGCTGTGCAGTGTCGCTCTGGTACACGGCCATGATCGGTATGGACGTCGTCTACATGGCGAAGCTCTACCTCTTCATTCTCGTGCCGATGATTCTCATCGGACTGCGCTCGTTCAGCATCATGCTCGAGTGGCGAGAGCTGTTCCGCAATCCGCTGCAGACGATCATCAAGCCGGGCTACATGTTGCACGGCGGTATCGCCGGCGGCCTCGTCGGCTTCATGATCATCAGCCAGATCACCGGGGTGCCGTTGCTTCGGTTGCTCGACGGACCGGCTCTCTGCTTGCCTTTGGGTGAAGCCATCGCGCGACTCGGTTGCTACGTCTACGGTTGCTGCTGGGGTCGTCCGACCGAGAGCCGCTTCGGTGTTCGGTACACGAACCCAGAGTCGAAGGTTCTGCGCGCTGCTCCGCACCTGACCAACGTCAAGATTCACCCCGCGCAGCTGTACGCGCTCGTCAGCTACCTCGGAATGTTCGCGATGTTCTACGCGATCCTTCCCGTGCTTCCGTTCGACGGTGCGCTCGCGGGCCTGTACTTCGTCCTGCACTCGCTCGTGCGACTCAGCCTCGAGTTCTTCCGCCAGGACGACCGCGGCAAGCTGTGGGGCAAGCTCACCCACACCAACGTCTACTCGTTCGCGATGATCCTCGTCGGTGTTGGCTTCTGGGTCGTCGGCGCGCAGAGCGACGCGGTGCTCAACGTCGATCTCAGCCACCGCCTCGTGCACGTGCTGACCAACGGAACGATCGCTCCGTGGATCGCGCTGTTCGGCACGGTGTTCGGCTTCGCCTACGGCGTCCACTACGGCAAAGTCGGAAGCTGGCTGAAGAATCCCTCCGGCGGCATGAAGCCCAACGTTGATGAACTCAGCATGGGCGCTGTGCAGCGGATGGAAGCCAAAGCCGCTTCGGACGAGTAGCGCCTCGTTTCGCCAGGCTTCTGGCAAAAACCCCGGCTCGGCCCTCGCGGACCGACCGGGGTTTTTTCATGTTCGCGTTCCGGGCTCGGACCGTCCTACACTAAGGGTGCCGGGGCGACCGCCGTTGCTGTGAGACCGGCTACGTTCGAACTTGGGGCAAATCATCGGGCCGCGTTGGTGCACATATGAAAGAGGAACCCATGCCGCGCGCCGCAAAGCCCAGCCCAGAACACGCGGATCTCGCAGATCTTCGCGGAGTCGTCCTCGACGGCCGCTATGAGATTGGGGAGCCCCTGTCGACGGGCGGTATGGGGACGGTCTACCAGGGCCAGCAACTCGCCCTGAACCGACCGGTGGCGATCAAGGTCGTCAAGCCCGGGGTCATGAAGCACGAGGTGCAGCTGCGTCGGCTCGTCCGCGAGGCGCAGACGACCGCGCTGGTCAAGCACCCCAACGTCATCGAGATCATCGATGTCGGCGTGATGGAGCACGGCTTCGTCTACCTGGTGATGGAGCTGCTCGAGGGCATGGACCTCCGCACCCTGCTCCGCCAGGAGCGACGCTTGCCCTGGCCTCGGGTCCGCAACATCGCGACGCAAGTGGTCGCCGCGCTCAAGGCCGCCCATGCCTGCGGTGTCATCCACCGCGACATCAAGCCCAGCAATGTGTTCCTCGTCGACCAAGCTGCAGGGGTTCGTGGCGACTTCATCAAGGTCCTCGACTTCGGCCTGGCCAAGTCGCGAGCCGATGGGGGGTCGCCCGCACTCACCGGGGCCGAGGAGGTCGTGGGGACGGCGGCCTATCTCGCGCCGGAAGTGGCGCGCGGCAAGAAGGCCGATTTCCGCAGCGAGGTCTACGCGGTGGGCGTGCTCATGTACAAGATGGCGACGGGCACGGTGCCGTTCAAAGGGAGCAGCCCTCTGGATGTGCTGGCGAAGGCCATCTCCAACCCGCTGCCCGCACCGCGTACTCGCAACGCCGAGCTTCCTGCCGAGGCCGACCGCATCATCCGGCGGTGCCTCGCCAAGCGACCGGACCTTCGGCCACCGGACATGGACGCGCTCGAGCGCGACCTGCATGCGCTCAGCGGCGACGCGCTCAGTGTGCAGGGGATGTTGGGGCAGACTCCCCCCGCTGCCCCTGCGACACCGGCCGCCGACAACACGCAGGTGACCCGGGCCCCGCTGGCCCCACCAGCGTCCGCGCCGAGATTCGAGGCCCGTCCACCGGCGATCCCAATCCCCCGCGCTCCCGTCGACGAAGACCCGTCGGACGTGCTCGAGGCGGCCATGTCGGAGATGCTCGAGCTCGACATCGACGATGCGGTCGAGGTGCATTCCGGGAGCGGTCGTCCGCTGCGGCTCGTGCCCGATCCGGAGCCCACGCCTCTCCCCGTCGGTGCGGCCGACCCTTCGCCGGCGCCGTTGGCTGCGGTGATTCAGAGCCAGACGGCTGTTGCACCTGCGCCGCATCGTCCGAACCCGCCCCACGGTGGTGCCGCGGACGGGTTTGCCTCGGACCTCCCTCGGGACGAACGAGGTTTTGCGCCCGCGCTGTCGCTCGACGCGCCGGGCCTGCCGCCGTTCGACGCCGGGCAGCCTGCGCCCATCGAGCCGACCCAAGGCGGGCGAGGTCGTTTCCTGGTGCTGATGCTCGCCGTTCCGGTCCTGGCCGCCGCGGTGGTCGGTGGACTGTGGGCTGCCGGCGTCCTGTCTTCGGGGGACACGGGAGCCTCCGACCACGACGTGCTTGCGGCCGCGGTCGATCGGGGCCCCGACGAGCCAGCCGAGCCAGCCGAGCCGGAGGTCACCTGGGAGCTCGACTTCCGAGCGACGCCGGCCGCCTCCGAGCCCCAGGTCGGCGAGCCCGCCTGGTTCACGCCGCCGATGCTTCGCCGCCTCGAGCCGGGCGAGGTCGTCGTGCCGGCCGTTGCCGTTGCGGACATCCCACAAGACCCTACGCCTGCCGCCGATCCTGCGCCCGCGAAGCCGACGGCGTCCAAGAAGCGTCGACGTCGCAAGTCATCGAGTCGGCCCTCGCGTCCCGCCGCGCAGCCAGAGCCGCCCGCGAAGCCAGCATCTCGCCCACCGCCGCCGCCGCCCAAGATTCCCACGAAGAAAAAGAAGAAGCCCGCCGGCGATGCGTCCGCTCCGTGGAAGCGCGCGCCTGGGCCGTCGGACCGCTAGCCGCGATGGGGCCGCGCCTCGCTGCAGTGCCGCGCGCAACCGCGCCGGCGAAGCTGTTAGCGTTGTCTTGACGCCATGAAGCGAACCGCTCCTCCTCGAACGATCGTCCGCCGCGCCCCCAGCCTCAACCTTGCCCTCGTAGCGGGCATCGTCATGGTCAGCGCACCTGTTCTCGCACTGGGGCCTGCAGCGGCCCCGGAGACCGGGCCCGCGGAGCCGGATGCCAAGGCACCCAAGGCACCCGCCGAAGAGACCGCGGAGCAAGAGGTTGCTCGGCTCGAGGCAGAGGTCGCGGAGCTTGAGCTGGCGCTGAAGAACGCCAAAGAGTGCACCGCCAAGCCTGCCAAGGGCGCTCAGTGTCCCGACCAGGGCAAGGCGGCGAAGCAGCTCAAGGCTCGCCGGGCGCGGCTACGAAAGTCCCGTCGTCGGGAGTCGAGCCAGAAGGCGCACTGAGCAGCGCGTCGACCATCGCGGCCGCGACGTCGATGTTGGCGGCCCGCTTGGGGTGCGCGAAGTAGAACGGGAAGTTCACCTCGAGCACGTAGACTGCACCGCTTTCGTGGACCAGCACGTCCACCCCACCACAGGTCAGCCCGAGGGCCTCTGTGGCCCGGAGCGCCGCATCTACGGCTGCTGGCGGGGCAGGGCGTTCGAAGTACTCCGGTTCTTCGACCACGTGGGTACGAAAGTCGTCCGGGCGGAGCGGGTTGCGGTACGCCGCCGCGCAGGCACCCGCGACAACAATGATGCGCCAGTGCACAGCCGGCTCGATCGCCGCCATCAAGACCACCTGATCGCCGACCGAGGCTCGCAGCATGTCGACGACCGAGTGCAGCGCGCTCCAGCTCTCGAGCCGCATCACCCCGACGCCCAGCGAGTGCCCCGGTTGCTTGAGAATGACCGGGAGTCCGCCGACGGTGTCCACGGCCGCGCGCAGCTCCGCCTCGTTACGCGGCAGCGAGTAGACGGCCGCAGGTACGGGCACGTCATGCCGAGACAAGAACAGGCACTGCGTATCGATGAGCCGGTGTGGGCCCGTGGCGTCTTGGTAGAACGTGCCAACGCCGGGCCCGCATAGAAGCTGTTCGGCTACGGTGGCGCGGTCCGAGACACCGATCCGGTACAGCAGGTCGCCGGGTCCCAGCTGCGGCAGCTCCAAGGGGTCGACGAGCGCCGACACGACGAGGGCGCACGCCAAGCCTCGCGCTCCGGCGGCGGCGACCAGTTGATCGGACAGCACGCACGGTCCCTCGTCGAGCACGATGAAAAATTGACCGGCCATCGGTGGGGCAGCGTAGTCGACCACAGCGACTCTTCCTTGCACGATATATCGGTGCTGCGACGATATTGCGTTGGTTTTAGAGACGGTATATCGTTGCCTGTCTCATAAGTATCTGAAATTACATCACCCACCATTGGGCCGGTCCTTGCTTTTCCAACTCCCCGAGAGACCAACCATGTTCGAAAGCAAAGAAGGACAACGCGTACCCGAGGTCAACTTCCGGTTCATCGAGGACGCCAAGTGGGTCGACCGGTCCACCGCCGAGCTGTTCGCAGGAAAGACCGTCGTCGTGTTCGCACTCCCCGGCGCGTTCACGCCGACCTGTTCCACCGCGCACGTGCCTCGGTACGGCGAGCTCCACGATGCGCTCGTGGCCCAGGGGGTGGACGACATCCTGTGTATCTCCGTGAATGATGGCTTCGTGATGGATGCCTGGAAGCAGGACCAAAACGCGCCGGGCGTCACCTTCGTCCCCGATGGCAACGGCGAGTTCGCAAAAGGGCTCGGCATGTTGGTCGACAAGCAAGACCTCGGCTTCGGGCCTCGTTCTTGGCGCTACTCGATGTTGGTGCGCGACGGCGTGATCGAGAAGATGTTCATCGAGCCCGACAAACCCGGGGATCCCTTCGAGGTGTCCGACGCGGACACGATGCTTCGCTATCTCAACCCCAACCACGTCGCAGAGCCTGACGTCCTGCTGCTGACCAAACCGGGGTGCGGGCACTGTGCTCGCGCGAAGTCGATGCTGCGGGAGAAGGGACTACCGTTCGCTGAAGTAGCCGCGAGCCCTCGGATGCTGCGCGCGGTCTCGAAGACTGCCACCACGCCCCAGGTCTTCATCGACGGCGCATACATCGGCGGTGCCGACGACCTCGCGCAAGCCCTCGGAGATTGAACCTGCCATGAACGCCGCCGGCCCCATCGATCATGCGTCCGACCTGCGCCGATTGGCTGAGATGGCCAGTCGTCCGCAGGCGCTCGCCGACGTCCTGCGCGGTGCTCTCGCGTCCTTGCGAGATGTTGTTCCCTATGATCTGGCGGCGGTCTATGAACTCGACCGCGACGAGCTCCGACTTCGGTTGGCCTCCGGTCCGCTCGCCGACGAGCGGGTCACCGGACATACCCTGCGACTGGACCGTTTCCCGAGCATCGCTCATGCACTGGAGCGACGGCGTCCGGTCGCGCAGACCGAGGAGCAACACAACAGCGACGAAGGCGATCCCTACGATGGGGTGCTCGACCTCCCTGCGGGCCACTCCTGCATGGTGGTCCCCTTGTTTGCCTCGGACCGTAGCCTGGGCATCATCACGCTCGACCGAACAACCTGTCAGACGTACTCGCAGGACGTCGTGCAGCTCGCTGGCGTCTATGGGCAGATCGTTTCGATCGCGATGTTGTTCGCGGAACAAGCTGCGCTGCTCCAGCGGTATCGGCGACAGCTCAACGAGGAGAAGCAGCTGCTCCAGCAGCGGACGGGCGGAGGGCGCTGGGCGATTCGGGCGCTCGAGGCGAGCTTGTCGGAGTCGATGCAGCACGTCGTGCGCTTGGCCAAGCAGGTCGCGGGTGCGGACTTGCCGGTGCTGATCTCCGGCGAGACGGGGACCGGCAAAGAGGTGCTCGCGCAGGCGATACACACCTGGAGCCCCCGCGCGGACCAGCCCTTCATCACACTCAACTGCGCGGCGCTTCCGGAGAACCTGGTGGAGTCCGAACTGTTCGGCCACGTCAAAGGAGCCTTCTCCGGCGCCGCCTCCGAGCGTCGCGGGCGGTTCCTCACCGCCAACGGCGGCACGCTGCTGCTCGATGAGATCGGTGACATGTCGTTGGCAACCCAGGCCAAGCTTCTTCGTGTGCTGCAAGAAGGCACCTTCGAACCCGTCGGCGCCGATCGGTCGGTGCGCGTCGATGTTCGGGTGTTGGCCGCCAGTCATGTCGACCTTCGCGAAGCGGTCCGCAACGGCCGATTTCGAGAAGACCTCTACTACCGACTGGCCGGGTTCCCACTGGATCTCCCGCCGCTGCGCGAGCGGAGTCAGGATATCGCTGGTATCGCCGGCGGGGTGCTGGAGTCGCTCGCGCGGCGGACGGGTCGTGGGCCGTGGAGCTTCGGCCCAGACGTCCTCGACGCCTTGGCGCGGCATCCGTGGCCGGGCAACGTGCGTGAGCTCGTCAACGTGCTCGAGCGGGCCGTCATCCTTCAGCCCTCCGGGGAGCTTCGGGTCCAGCACATCGTCCTCAACCCGGGGACCGCTTCGCGGCTTCCGGTAGCCCAGGCCGCCGGGGCCGAGTTCCTCGAGTTCGACGACATGCAGCGCGCATACTTCGAGCGGGCGCTCGAACGGACGTCGGGCAAGATCTACGGCGAGGACGGTGCGGCGGCCCTGGTGGGGATGAAACCCACGACGTTGCAGAGCCGGCTCAAGAAGCTCGGGATCGACCCCGCCGCTGCTCGGGGTTGAACCGGTCCGAACCGGCAGGAGGCCGGCCCGGCTCGAGGTGGGCCGGCGCCGGTCAGGATCGGTCTGATCGATAGGGGAAGACGGCCTGACTTGAGCTTCAGGTTCGGGGGAAGGGGGACGATTCCCTGGAGGCGATGTGATGACCGGGTGCGTGCCAGGAGGCTGGCAGCTGCGCCGGCAGCATCGCAGTCAGGAATGTCATGCCCTCTGCGCACAATCCTCCCCGCATCAGCCCGCTCACCAGAGTTGGGGCGGCGTTTGGTGCCCTGACAGGTTGCCTCGGCGCCGGGATGATCTGGGCGACCCGGGCAGAGACCGGGCTCGAGGCCGGGGGAGGCGTCGTGGTCGCGGTTTTGATTGGGGCTGCGATCGGGTGGTTTGGGACCGAGTGTCTCGTTGTGCTGACCGACGGGCTCGGAGAGGTCTCGGAGTGATCCGGCGTCTTCCGCGTTGGGCTGTTTGGTCCTGCCTCGCACTGTGGGCAGGCCTCTCGGTCGTCGTGCAGTCGACGCTCATGGCGGGCCATTGGTACACGCTGCCTTCGCCTGACCGGGCGGACCCCGCCCTCGAACGAGCGCTCGCTGCCCTGGTGCCAGAGGCGGAGCGGGAGTCGTGGGCCGCGGTTCATGTCCTTTACTCCGCGTGTCGTTGTTCCCAACGGGTGTTTGACCACCTGTTCGAGTCTGCACGACCGGACGGTTTGTACGAGGTCGTGCTGCTCGTTGGCGAAGATGCCTCGGTCCAGGCTCGCGCCGACGCAGCCGGTTTTGATGTCATCACGTTATCCCCGGGCGAACTCGAAGAGCACTACGGCATCGTCTCGGCACCGTTGTTGCTCGTCATGAACCCGGGCGGCGAACTCCAATACGCCGGTGGGTACACCGAGCGAAAACAGGGCTACGCAATTGAAGACCAGGAGGTCATCCGAGCGCTTCAGGCCGGCGCCGCTCCCACGGAACTTCCTTTGTATGGCTGCGGCGTCAGCAAGGAACTCCAGCAGATTCTCGACCCAATGGGTCTCAAGTACGACTGAGGTCACGTGAAAGAAGCACTCGCAACACTGATGAGGGTTCTGTGCCTTCCGGCCGAACAGACGAAGTTCGAGACGAAGTACCTTCGCAAGGTCAACCGGCTGGCGACGCTCTTCTTCGCGCTGCATGTCCCCGCGTTCGTGGCGGTGGCTTACTTCAATGACACGGGGCCCGGAACCGCCCTGCTGTTGACCCTCGCCGTGCTGGTGGGTCCGTTGGTGGCGACGGCGTCGTTCAGGAATCCTCGCCATGTGTCGCTCGTCCATGGCTTCACCAGCATGCTCATGGGCGGTCTCTTGGTCCACTTTGGGCAAGGGCCGGTGCAGATCGAGATGCACTTCTACTTCTTCGCGTTGCTCGCGATGCTCTCGATATTCGCCAACCCGATGGTCGTCATTGTCGCGGCCGGCACCGTCACCGTGCACCACCTGGCTCTTTGGTACTACCTGCCGAAGTCGGTCTTCAACTACGACGCGCCCCTGTGGGTCGTGCTCGTGCATGCTGCCTTCGTCGTGCTCGAGTCCGTCGCGACGGTCTACATCTCCCGAAGCTTCTTCGACAACGTCATCGGTCTCGAGCGCATCGTCCAGGCACGAACTGCGGCCCTCGATGCGAAGAACCAGCAGATGCGGCTGGTCATGGACAATGTCGACCAGGGGCTCCTCACCGTCGACCGCAATGGCGTGATCGCGACCGAGCGCTCCGCTACCGTCGACCAGTGGCTCGGTGACTGCAGCGATGGGGCGGCCTTCGGCGCCTGCCTTAGCAGGATTGACCCTCGCTATGGCGATGCCTTTGATGCGGCATTCGAGCAGCTCCAAGATGGCTTCCTTCCGCTGGAGGTCGCGTTGGAGCAGTTCCCCTCCAAGGCGATCATCGATGGCCGGCAGTGCGGTCTGGCGTACACACCCATCTTCACCGGTGAGGAGGTCTCCCAGCTGTTGATCGTCGTCACCGACAGGACGGCCGTCGTCGCCCGGCAACAGCTCGAGCAGGAGCAGCGCGAGATGATGAGTCTGATCGAACGGTCGAGTCAGGACCGCGTTGGGCTCGCAGAGTTCCTGCGCGAGGCCGAGGTCTTGGTCCGTACGGTCACCGACGGGACGTGCACCGACTTCGACCTCCTCAAGCGCACGGTCCATACGCTCAAGGGCAACTCGATGCTCTTCGAGCTGGGGTCGGTTGCCGCGATCTGCGAGCGTGTGGAGGACGGGATGGCAGAGAGTGGCCGCTCGCCCGATGCAAGCCTCGTCACCGAGCTCGCCGAGCGCTGGCAGCGACTGCTGGACAGCGTCGTGGTGGTCTTGGACAGCGGGACGCGGGATTCGATTCTCGTGCGCCCCGAGCAGTACCGAGCGCTCCTCGAGAGAGCGTTGGCCGGCCCGGCGGGGTCCGAGCTCACGCCGCTGCTTCTGGAGCTACGGCTCGAGCAGACCCGGGACCGCTTGGAGCGGGTTGGCGACCAGGCTTCACGAATCGCGGCGCGGCTGGGCAAGGGCGAGCTGGTCGTCGAAGTCGAGGGCTCGGAGCTTCAGCTGGACCCTTCTCGTTGGGCACCGTTCTGGCAGGATTTCATCCACATCGTGCGCAACGCTGTGGACCACGGGATCGAGTCCGAGGACGAGCGATTGGGCCGAGGCAAGCCTGCCGCAGGGACGCTGTGGCTGAGCACCCGCCAGGAGGACGACCAGTTCGTGGTCCGCGTGCGAGACGACGGCCGCGGCATCGACTGGAGCCGAGTCCGCCTCAAAGCTGAGGAGCGAGGTCTCGCCGTCGAGACGCGCGCTGACCTCGAGGCCGCGCTCTTCTTCGAGGGCTTCACGACGAGCGAGCAGGTGACGGCCTACTCGGGCCGTGGCGTGGGCCTGAGCGCGGTGAGGGCCGCGACCGAGGCGAGGAGTGGGGAGATCTCTGTGAGCAGTCAGCTCGGTCAGGGAACGACCTTCGAGTTTCGGTTCCCCGTCTCTCAGATGGCGCCCAGCCCACAAGAACTACTCGTTGCCTGAGCCGATTGCGACGCAGAAACAAGGGAAGAACCAACCGATGTCCAGTGCAATGATTCTTGTGGTCGACGACTCCACCACGATTCGCCACCAAGTTCGGACCTGCCTTCAAGCTGCGGGCTACACGGTCATCGAGGCTGAGAACGGCGCGATCGGCCTCCAAAAAGCAAAGGACCATCCGATCGACATGGCGATCGTCGATATCAACATGCCGGTCATGGACGGCCTCGAGATGTTGGCAAGCCTGCGCTCGGTCCCCGGGAAACAGGGCATACCGGTGTTCGTGTTGACCACGGAGTCGTCAAAGGACTTGGTCACAAGGGGCAAGCGGTACGGTGCCACCGCTTGGATCGTCAAGCCGTTCAAGCCGGACGTGTTGGTCAAAGGCGTCAAACACGTGCTCGCCCGCGCGGCTTGACACACCCTGCTCGAAGAGAGGAACCGCCGTGCTCGCACCAGAACTCAGAGACACTCGGACCGCTACGGAACAGGGCTTCGCGCCCCACGCACTTGCCGAAACTCTGGTGGGAGCCATCGAGGGGGTCCTTGGTGGGAACGGCTCGAGCGTGTCCAGCGTTCGCGTCGAACTCGCCAGCTTACCAGAGCCCACTTGGGAGCACGGTGCCTCGCTCCGGCTCCTGTGCGGCGTCGACGACGTTCAGGACTTCGCCGTGTTCGCTTGCAGTCGAACCGCTGGAGCGATGGTTCGTTGGCTGTTCGATGACAGGGGTGATGGCTTGGTCACGGGGGAGCAGCTCAGCGACGGTTTGGCCGAGGTGCTCAACCATGTCGTCGGTCGCGTGAAGTCCTCCGAGGCCAAAGAAACCGGCGCCCAGTCCAAGCTCGAGACGCCGGAATTCCTCGGTCGGGCGGACGCGGAGATGTACGCGCACGTGCATACGACTGCCGCAATCTATCGAGTCACGAGCGATGCGTGGCTCGGCGAGATCGTGTTCATGGCCTCCCCGAAGCGGCAGCGTGCGATCGCTGCTCTCGAGCAGGCGACGGCACTGCTGATTCGGTCGGGTCTCGAGCCAGGCGCGACGATCCGTGCATGCCGGCTCCTCGAGGTGGTGCGCAGTCCAGTCTTGGCGCTGTCCGAGTTGCCCTCGATGGGGATCACGCTCTCTTGGTGTGTCGAGAGCCTCGCGGCACTGGTCAATGGGGTGAGCGGCTATGGTGAGAAGACGATGTTCTACCGAATCCTCGGAGAACTCGAGGGACTGCAGGCCGCGCTGGTCAAGTTGACGGCTCCTCCCGAGACCACCGCATTCGTCATTCCCTGTGATGAAGACCAGCGATCGCTTCTGCAGGATTTTTGTGTCGAGACACTGCGAGGCATCGAGCGGACCCAAGCCGTCATCTCCGACTGCGTGGGTGATGGCCCGCAGTCTCCGTTCGGGCTGATGCACACGGTGCAAGTCACGGCGGGATTCTTCCATCTCGATCAGCTCCAACGTTTGGCTCGGAGTACCGGGCGTCTCATCGCGTCGGTCCGGCAGTGCGGGGCGAAGATGACCGACAGGCAGCTCGCCGCGGTGCGGCACTCGGTAGACCTGATCAAAGCGTGGGTTGATGCGTTGGCCGCAGGGCTGGAGGGCGAAGGAACCGTCGCATGGAGTGCCGAGCTGGAAGCCCACACGCGGATGCTCGACCACGTGCTCGAGTGCGGCGGCCACATCGTGATCCATTCCCCCGGGGCGGCGATCTCGGTCGGAAACGTCCAAGCGGGCCAGACGCTGCAACTGGAGCCCCCGCAGCTGAAACGCTTGGAAGAGCTCCAGGTCGAGGTGCGTCGGTGGGCCGAGCTTGCTCGTTCGGAGGGCGAAGCTCGGTCTCTCGCCGAGCCCGGGGAGTTCTTCGATCGCGCACACCAGGAGCTTCTATCGATCTGTCAGTCCGTGCGACGGGCACCCCTGGGCCCAGTCCTCTCCCGGCTCGCGCAGCATTGCCGTGAGGCATCCGCCCGGCACGGAAAACTCGTGCGGGTCGACGCGACCGGGGAAGCTCTGCACGCCCCTGAACACCTCCTGACCACGATGGCGGGTCCTCTGGTCCACTTGGTGAACAACGCGGTCGAGCACGGCATCGAGGACGGCACCGAGCGGGGGCGTCGGGGGAAGAAGGTCCTGGCGCTCGTCCAGCTTCGGGCGGAGCGCATCGATGGGTCGATCATCTTCGAGGTGACGGACGACGGGAGGGGCATGCCGGCCGAAGTCCTGCGGGAACTTGCGGAACCATCGCCTTCTACAATTGGGTGCCCGGATGGGTGTTTCGGGGCGGCCTATCGGTTGCGCCGACGACCAGAGCCGACGACGCAGAAGGCCCAAGGGCAGCTTGGGATCGACGTGGTGGTGCGGGAGGTCGAAGCCGCAGGAGGCCTGGTCGAGTTGGAGTCGGATCCAGGCAGGGGGACTCGAGTCCGGCTGATTCTTCCGGAGTCGAGTGAGAGCGTCCCCGAGGTCGACGACGATGAGTTCGCGGACCTCCAGGAGGAGGGGGAGCTCGTCTTTCTGTAGCTCGCAGCTGGACTCAGCCGCGTCGTTGGCGGGTGCGTTGGGCAGTCGCTAGTCCCGCTCGACCAGTTTGATGTACGCGGTCATCGCTTCGAACAGGCTCTCATCGGGCAGCGTCCCGGTGCGCCGGAGAATCTCGATCGGGTGCTGGGCCCTACTCTTGGACTGCTGGGCAAGGAGATCCTGCAGTGTAGCCTCATCGAGGTAGCCGGCTTCGATCGCGAGCTCGCCCAAGCGTTTGGATGGTGAGGCGACTTGCGACTCGAGGAGCTTCACCATCTGCGCGAGCTTGACGTGCTTGTCGCGAAGCATCAGCTGACCGAGTAACGTGCTCGTCTTCGAGGACGCTTCGGTCAGTTTCTTGGCATCTTCGTAGGACAGGATTCCCTCCGACGTCAGGAAGCGGAGGAAGGTTGGTCGGTTCCGCATGGTCTGCTCTGTCCAGGTTGTGCGGCGGTGGCTGCCCGCGGAAAATTCATAGCGCCGCTCAGCGGGTTTTACGAGGTCCGCGATAGGCCGCCAGACTGAATAGGGCCAGGCCGAGCCAAACGAGCCCGAAGGCCGCAAGCTTGAGGGGCTGCAGCTGTTCGTGGAACACGAGCACCGCGAGTGCGAACTGGATCGAGGGGGCGAGGTATTGCAGGAAGCCCACCAGCGTCAGCGGAAGCCGCTTGGCGGCGTGCACAAACAGCAGGAGCGGGATTGCGGTCACCGGGCCCGTGCAGACCAGCACAAGGTCCGTACGTGGATCACCGGCGAGAAAGTGACCTCGGCCCTGGAGAGTGAGCCAGATCAGGCCGGTCAGTGCGACCGGAGACAACACGATCGTCTCGAACGTGGAGCCCGCGAGTGCGGGGGCGTCAGTGGTCTTCCTCAACAGGCCGTAGAGCCCGAAAGAGGTTGCGACTGCGACGGAGATCCAGGGGAGCCCGTCCGTACCGAACGCGACCACGAGCACGCCCATCAGGGCAAGCCCCACCGCGGCCCACTGCAGTGGTTGTAGGCGCTCGCCAAGAACGAAGCGCCCCAGCGCGACGCTCAGCAGTGGGTTGATGAAGTAGCCGAGGCTGGCGTCGAGGACTCGGTCGGTCATGACCGCGTAGACGAAGACGAACCAGTTGAACCCCACGCACAGCGCGGTCAATGCGAGTCGCCGCCTGACCGGGGGGTCGCGGGCGATGCGAACGACCTCACCGAGCTTGCCGGAGAGCGTGCCGTAGAGCCCGAAGAAGATCAGGCCCCAGACGATCCGGTGCCCAAGAACCTCAGTGGCGGGGACATGGGCGAGCTCGTGCCAGAACAGCGGAGCGAAGCCCCACAGGCCGTACGCCGCCAGGCCGAACGCGAGACCGGCTCTCATCGTCGCCGCTCGCGGGTGGTTTGCCCGGTGCGTGACCCGCTGCGCTGCAAAGGCACCTCAGCGCTCCGGCACGAAGATGCACGAGAGCCCGGAGGGCACGTTGCCGCCGGTGCAGTTGCCCAGCACATCCGAGAATCCCGCGGGTGGGTCCCAACTCCGGGCGGCGTCGCGGTTGAGCGCCACATAGACCTCGTCGTCGCCGTGGCTGACGCGGTAGATCCAAAAGAAGTCCTCGAGGACCACGGTCTCTCGCGAGCCTCGGCGGAGGGCGACGTGTGCTTCGCGGGCCTGGCCAACACGCCGGGCATGCTCGAGGGATTCCAGCTCGGCGCCGCTGAGTCCGTCGAAGCGATGCATGGCTCGGTTGTCGGGGTCGGCCTCGCCGAACGTCCCGATATCGTCGCCTTGGTAGAGCATGGGGACGTTGCCCGGGGAGGTGAAGAGGAACGTCTGGGCGAGCCGCAGCCGGGTGTGGTCTCCGCCGGCCTCGGTCAGTGCCCGCCACTGGTCATGGTTGCCGAAGAAGTTCCCCATGATCGCGCCCGGGTAGCCGGCCTGTTGTCCGAAGATCTCTTGCGGGCTGAGGTACGCGGTGTCGTTGGGGATCGCGAAGTCGGCGAGGTTGCGGATGCTCGACGAGAAGTTGAGCAAGGCCGCCTTGGTCTGGTTGTAGTACTCCTCGTCGACTTGGCCTTGGACCATGTCTTCGCGGACGTGGTAGCGGGCCCAGCCTCCCAGCGACTCGCCGACCATGTACAGCACGGTGGGCTCGACCGTGACCGAGTGGTCATCGACGGTTGTTTCGACCTGCTCGATGACGGCTTGCTTGAGGCCGCGGACGAAGACGTCGTCCATGTGCTTGAGCGCGTCGGCCCGGAATCCGTCGAAGTTGTACTCCTCGAGCAGCCAGATCGCGTGGTCGATGACGGCTTGGCGCGCCTCGGGAACGTTGTAGTCGAGGTCCGGCATGTCCGCGGTGAACCAGCAGTCGACGCGGAACTCGTCCCAGTTGTTGTGGCACGGCACGTAGCTGTAGAACCACTCGGGGTGGAGGTCGAAGATGTTGGCCTCGGACTGCACGTGGTTGGCGACGAAGTCAGGGATGACTCGGATCCCTCGTCGGTGGGCTCTGTCGACGAGTTCGTGGAGCTCTTCGGGGGTGCCAAACGCGGTCTCGATCGGGTTGTCGTACCCGAAGTCGTCCAGGTGCGTATAGCCGGTCGTGATCGGGTGGTACGAGTGGTACGAGCCGAAGCGCTCAGCGACGCCGGGGTCCACCGCAGGCTGGCTGTTGTGCGAGTTGAGCAGCGGTGAGCTGATCCACAGGGTGTTGATGCCCATGGACTCGAAGTAGCCATCGTCGATCTTCTCGATAATTCCTCGGAAGTCGCCGCCCTGCCACTGGCTGCGGGGATCGGTGACTTCTGCCAGGGTGCCCTGCGTGTTGTCGATGTTGTTGGTCGCGTCTCCGTCGAGGAATCGATCGGTGAACACCTGGTACAGGATGCTGTCGTGCCAGGTGAAGTCGGCATAGCGCAGGCCGTCCCCGATCCACATCGGCACGAACAGCGGCTGCACGTCCTCGCCACCGAGGGTGCGCATGCGGAACAAGTAGCTGTACTTCGAGGGCACTAGGCTGCTCGCCGTGACCGCCAAACGCTGGGTTTCGGCCTCGAACGCGACGGAATCGCTGGCGAGGATCTCGGCGTTGAGGCGAACGACGCTCTGCTCGACGTCGAGCTCGCCGTCTCCGTCGTAGCGAGCCAACACTGCGACCGTGGACGCTGTGCTCTGGTAGCAGAAGGTGAACGCGCCGCTTTGGGTGTCGGGCTCGCAAGCCTCGAGGCAGCTGCCATCCACCGGGTCACACAGTTCGCCGAATCCGCAGGCCACGCCCACGCACAGATCTTCGATGCAGGTCTCGAGCTCGGCATCGAAGATGTAGCCGGCTTCGCAATCGCAGACCCGCTCCTCCTCATTGCAATCGCCGTTGCCGCAGTCGATTCCCTCGCACCACGCCTCGCCGTCGGTGTCGCCGGTGGTGGGGGGCTCTTCGTCGTAGATGACCCCATCCTTCACCCAGAACTCGGGGAGTTCGGTGGCGTAGTTGGCCTCGTCATTGCTGTCCCACTGCGTGTCGCCATCGTTGAACGCGAACTCCACGCTGGTCCCGGCGTCGTGGGTGAGGACAAACCAGCCATCGGACTCCGGCGTCATCTGCAGCCCCGGCGGCGTCGTCCAACCCGACCCATCGTCGAAATGAAGGAAGGCGGTGGTCCACGGGCTGTAGTAGTGGCCGACGAATCCGGCGCCAACCGGCTCGGAGTCCTCTCCGGTTTCCGCCACGCCGGTGCTGCTGCCGGCGGCGGGATCGGGGTCGCTGGACAACTCGCCGGGACCGCACGCGGTTGCACTCACAATCGTCGACGCCAGGAGTGCCCGCACCCAAGTCATGGCCTGGAGGGTAGCAGTGCTTGGCCGGAGAAGCGGCCCGCGTGTCACCCGCCGTGGGTCGACGGTTGGGCGGGCATGGGCCATCGTATCGCCCGTGCGCGCCGTCGTCGTCCGCGAAGCCTTTGGCCTCGACAACCTCCACCTCCAGGAGCAGTCCAAGCCCGAACCCGGGCCGGGCCAGCTCCGGATGCGAGTCCATGCCGCCTCGCTCAACTATCGCGATCTGTTGATGGTTCGAGGGCAGTACAACCCCCGGCAACCCCTGCCGCTCGTGCCCGCCTCTGATGGGGTGGGGGTGGTCGATGCAGTGGGAGCCGGAGTCGATTCCGCCCGTCTTGGAGAGCGGGTCGCGGGCCTGTTCGCGCAGGGGTGGATGGATGGAGAGCCGACGCATCGCAGCGCCCGGGCGACGTTGGGCGGACCGCTGCCGGGGATGCTCCGGGAGTGGGCGGTCCTCGACGCGGACGGCGTGGCGCCGGTGCCCGAGCACCTCACCGATGTGCAAGCCGCCACGCTCCCGTGCGCTGGACTCACGGCGTGGAGCGCTCTGGTCACGCTCGGTGGCATCAAACCCGGCGACACCGTGCTGGTGCAGGGGTCCGGCGGGGTCAGTTCGTTCGCGCTCGATTTCGCAGTCGCCGCGGGCGCCCGTGTGATCGCGACCTCTCGCAGCGCGGACAAAGCGGATGCTCTGGTGGAGCGCGGGGCATGGAAGGGCGTCGTGACCGCGGAGGACCCCAAGTGGGGCAAGACCGTCCGCGCGCTCACCGGTGGCCGGGGCGTGGACCTGGTGGTCGAGGTCGGTGGGGCGGGCACGCTCGCGCAGTCGCTTCGCGCGGTTCGGCTCGGCGGTACGGTCGCGATGATCGGCGTGCTCGCGGGAGGACGCGCCGAGGTCGACCTGACGCCCGTTCTGATGGGGCAGGTTCGAGTCCAGGGCGTGCTCGTGGGACACCGGGCGGGCTTCGAGGCGATGTGCCGAAGCATCGCGCAGCACCGGCTCGAGCCGCGCGTCGACAGCGTGTACCCGCTCGAGCAGACGCGAGCCGCCTTCGACCATCTTGCCTCCGGCACTCAGCGCGGCAAGATCTGCATCGACCTCACGACGGCTGGCTCGGGAGGGTGACCACGAAACGAGCCCCGGGCTTCGCATCCTCGACCGACAGCTCTCCGCCGTGGGCGCGGGCCAACCTCCGGCACAGCGCCAGGCCCAGTCCAACGCCGGGTTTCGTGCCGGCCTCGTCGCGCTTGGCTTTGCTGAACGGCTCGAAGATCTTTCGGCGTTCGCCTGTGGGGATCCCGGGGCCGAAGTCGCGGACCGCGATGCGGAACTGCCGTCCGTCGAGAAGCGTCTCCAGGATCATTCGGGTCCGCCCTTCGGAGCTCGGCGCGTACTTGGCCGCGTTGTCGATCAGGTTGAGGAGGATCTGCTCAATCGCGGCGCTGTCCACCTCGAGAGTCCGCGCCAAGCTGGCCTCGTCGAGCACGACCTCGAGTTCGGTGTCCGATGCTTCGCAGCGCCCGCGCAGCGCCGGGGTCACCTGGTCGATCAGCGCCTGCACGGTGAGTGTCTCGCGGGTGCGTTCGGCCTTGTCGTTTTCGATCCGGGCGTAGGCGAGGACATTCTCGACCAGGTGCCCCAGGCGTTCGGCCTCGGTGCGTAGTGTGGCGATGTAGCGGTCCCGCTTCGACTCGACCATCTTCTCGCCGAGCATCTCGGTGTACATGCGGAAGGTCGTCAGCGGCGTCCGCAGCTCATGGGTGACCGTAGAGACGAACGCGGCGCGGCGCTCCGAGAGGGCCATCGACCACAGCAACAAGACGACGACCGTTCCGGTCCCGAGCAGCACGACAAGCCAGCCACCGATGATCGAGGCACGCACGGGGGTGAACGCGTCGCTCGGCGGCGGCGGCAGGGCTCCGTGGTCGAGCCGAACCGGCAGTGTGGCCAGCAGTCGTGCGGTGTCGGCCGCCTGTCTCTTATACACATCTGACGCTGCCGACGAG
>CAJXVA010000149.1 GCA_913061055.1 uncultured Pseudomonadota bacterium | reverse complement strand
GGTCTGGGCTCTCCGACGAGGCCCCCGCCCAAACCCAAACGACCCCGGCTCGTCCCCGCAGCCGTCCCAAGCCGCGATACCCCCGCGTTGCCCAGCGGCAGGGCATCGAGGGCTTCGTGACGGTTCGGCTTCGCATCGACGCGACCGGTCGAGTCGCCGACGCTGTCGTGGTGAAGTCCGAACCCCGCGGAGTGTTCGACGACGCTGCGATGGCAACCGCGCGCCGCTACCGGTTCACCCCGGCCCGCCGTGCTGGCGAGCCTGTCGAAACCACCCTCCAACAGACCATTCGTTTCGAGCTGCAGAAATGAACGTCTTTGCGCTGCTTCTTCTGCTTTCGGTTGCGCCGATGTCCCCCGCGGATATCGAGCGTTCGATCGACGACGGTGATGTCGAGGAGGCCAAGGCGGCGATGGCGGATGCGGACCTCTCGCCGGTTGCTCGGGCGACGCTCCGGGGTCGCCTGGCGCTCGCCGAGGACCGCCCCACGGATGCTGCGGCGCAGTTCGAGGAGGCGGTTCGCCTGGCTCCCGAGCACGCCCCCCTGCGATTGCTGTGGGCGCACGCGCTGCTGAGGGCGGACCAACCGCAGGGGGTTCGAGGGGCGCTGAAGACTCTGGACTCGAAGGACCCCGCGGTGGCGCGGCTGCGTGCGGCCGCCGAAGAAGCGAACGGAGACTCCGCAGCCGCCTATGCAGCCCTCGAAGGCGCGGCGCGAGCCAACCCTCAGGACCTCGAACTCAAGCGACAACTGGTGCTGTTGTGCGCACGCGAGGGCCTGCTCGAACCCACGCGCGCCTGGATCGAGACGCTCACGCCGAAGCAGCTCGGTCGGGTCATGGCCCTGGCGGTGTTGCAGGAGATTCGAAGCGACGCCCATGCGCTCCCGCTCGCACGGCAGCTCGCCAGTGCCTTCCCCAGCGACGCCGATGTGCAGGCGCAGCTGGGCTGGGTGGCAAGCTCGGCCGGCGCCACCTCCGAGGCCTCTCGCGCTTTTGCCAGGGCCGTCTCCTTGGGTGCGGACGAGGCCTACGCCGCGGCCGAACATGCCCGTGCCGCGGGCCTTCACCGGGATGCGCTGCGAATCAATGCTCGGGTCGCGGACGACACGAAGCGAGCGGAGCAGCGGTTCGACATCCTGTTCGAGTCGGGGAAGCTCGCGCGTGCGATCGCGGCCGCCGAAGCACTCCGACTGTCTCCGCGTCGCCGCTACAACTTGGCGTACGCACACTACGGTCTTCAGCAGTTCGCCGAAGCGTCTGCTCAGGCGCGCTCGCTGAGCGGAACCGACTACGCCGCGCGTGCTCAGACGCTGCTGCGTGCGATGGGGCGGTGAGCATGCCCAGCTGGTGGATGCTCGCGGCTCTGGCGGCGGCGCCGTGCGAAGACCGACTCGAGGGCAGGGTTGTCGATGAGACCACGGGTTCGGCCGTGCCGCGGGTCGTGGTCACAGCCGGGGAGCAGGAGGTCACGACCGACGACGACGGGGCGTTCGTGTTGACCGGGGTGTGTCCTGGGCAGGTCACCATCACCGCGTCGCGGGCCGACTATGCGAGTCGGACCCAACGTTCCCAGGTGCCTTCGAGCGACGCGGTCAGCCTCGTGCTTCGGCCCCGCGATGTCGAGGTCCTCGATGACGTCGTGGTTGTGGCTCCGGCGCCCAAGAGCCTCGACACGACCGCCAACGATGCGTTGAGCGACGAAGAACTCGACGACCTGCGGGGACGCGGTTTGGCCGACGCGTTGTCCTCGATCTCCGGGGTGACCGTGCTGCGCGGCCCCGCCGGAGGCATGGGCAAGCCGATCATCCGTGGCCAGGTCGGTCGCCGCAACCTGATCCTCTACGACCGCGTGAGGCACGAGAGCCAAAAGTGGGGTCTGGAGCACGCGCCGGAGATCGACCCGTTTGGCGCCGACACGATCACTGTGATCAAGGGCGCGGGAGGGATTCGTTATGGACCGGACGCGGTCGGAGGCGTGGTGCTGATCGACCCGCCGCCCCTGCCTTCGGACCCTGGTGTGACCGGCGAGGTCCACCTGGTGGGGACGACGAATGAACGTCGCGGCACGGTCGCGACGCGGGTTCAGGGAGCCCACCGTGCGCTGCCGGGCTTCGCGTGGCGGGCCGAGGGCAACGTCTCGCGAGGGGCGTCTGCGATGACGCCGCAGTATCCACTCGACAACACGGGGACGCGAATCTGGAACGCGGGCGGTTCGCTCGGTTACGAGCGTCGCGGGTTCTCGCTGCAGACGACCTACCGGCACCACGACATGAAGTCCGGCATCTTCAGCGGGCTGCGGGCAGAGACGGCCGATGACTTCAACGCTGCGTTGGGCTTGGGTCGTCCGCTGGGTGCGGAGAACTACCTGCGCGACTACGAGATCGAGCGGGCGTTCCAGGAGGTCTCCCACGACCTCGCAATCGTTCGCGGCCGGGCACCGCTGGGCAAGGCGGGCACGCTCGTCGCAACCTACGCGCTGCAGAACAACGACCGCGACGAGTACGACGTGGTTCGGGACAACATCACCGGGCCGCAGCTCGAGCTCGACCTGCGCACGCACACCGCGGACCTGGTGTTCGAGCAGAGTCCGGTGGCGCTGGGGAGCGCGGCGTTGCTCGAGGGCGACGTGGGTGTGGGCTTCGTGAACCGTCGCAATCGGTACGACGGCAGCGACCCGGGCTTTTTGCCGGACTACGACGAGCAGGCCGGTGGCGTCTTCGCTCTGGAGCGCATCGTTTGGGAGCGGGTGGAACTCGAGGGAGGCGCTCGGTACGACGGCATGGCGCGACGCTCGGTCCTCGACGACCGGACCTTCCTCCCGTTTCGGGCTCAGGGACGTCTCCCCGAGGACTGCACGGAGAACGAGGAGGGGGCGGTCTGCCAGACTCCATTCCATGCGGCCTCGGGTTCGCTCGGCATCGCGGTCCGTCCGGTCGCGGCCGTGCCGGAGCTGCTGACATCGCTCGACCTCTCCACCGCGGTCCGCTTTCCCAACAGTGATGAGCAGTTCATCAAGGGCGCCGCGCCATCGTTCCCATTCTTCTCCAATGGCGACGGGACCCTCGACCCAGAGCGGACGTGGACCGGGGGATTGACGCTGGCGTATGCCAACGACTGGGCGTTCGCCGAGGCTTCCGGATACGGCAGTTTCATCGACGACTACATCTACTTCCGCGTCCAACCTCAGCAGGACGACGACCCGAGCGCACCGGACTTCAGCGACTGCGCGCCGCTTCAGTGTGGAGTCCAGGGAGCGTTCCCCCTGTTCGCACCGGAGCCGGTCGATGCCTTGTTCTATGGTGGCGAGGTTGAAGGCGCGATTCAGCCCCCGCGGTGGCCGGTTCGCTTCGATACTCGGGCGTCGTGGGTTCGCGGCCAACAGATCGCCGGAGCCCAGCCGCTCACGTTCGTCCCGCCCGCTCACTACGACCTCGGGGTGACCTACGAGTGGCCGGACCTCGGAATCTCCGAAGGAGGACATGTTGGCGTGCAGGGGTCATACGTCGACCGTCAGAGACGTTTTGACGGAGCGGCAGACTTCGCTCCGCCGCCGCCGGGCTACTTCGTGCTCGGTGCGAACGCGGGCATTGCCGTGCCGCTCGGTGAGCAGCGCATGACGTTCTCGTTGACGGGGCGCAACCTGACCAACGCCCGCTATCGTGACTACACAAGCCTACTTCGGTACTACGCGAACGAGCCCGGCTGGGATGTGCTGCTCCGGGTTTCGCTCGACTTCGCAGCGGGGGGTTGAGTTCGGGTGGTAGTCTGCAGCCGGTGCGGGTTGGCGGTTACGACGCGAGCGATCGCCTTCTATGTCTTCAAGAGTGATGCGCGCGTTGCTTCTGCCTCTCGTCGCCTTGGCGGCGGCATGCCAGTCCAACAGCTTTAGCTGTGGAGATGATTCGGAGTGCACGGTCCAGGGCGTGGCCGGTGTTTGCGAGGACAACGGTGTGTGTTCGTTCCCCGATGAAGAGTGCGCCTCGGGGCGGCGATACGGGCAGCAGGCGCCGGCCGAGCTCGCGGGTGTCTGCGTGCAGGGTAGCGAGGGGTCGTCCACGGGCCTGGCGAGCAGCGAGGGTTCATCGTCAGGGGCGGGATCCTCGAGCGGCTTTGAAACCACGTCGTCCGGGAGCACGGGCGTCACAGGTACGGCGTCCTCGTCCGAGTCCTCTTCGAGCTCAAGCGGAGACCCCGGCCCTCAGCCCAACATCGTGTTTGTCACGTCGCAGCCCGTGCCCGTCAGTGCCGGCGTGGTCGCGGAGGCGGACGGACTCTGCGCGGCGCTCGCCCAGGACGCCGGCCTTCCAGGGGAGTTTGTCGCGTGGCTCTCGACAACTGAGGTTGGAGCGATCGATCGTCTTCGTGGTGCACGAGGCTGGGTGCGCCCCGATGGTCGTCCGTTCGCCGATCGACCCGCGGACATCGTCGAAGGCCGAATCTTCTATCCTCCAGTGCTCGATGAACTCGGGGCGGAGGTCCGAAACCGGCGTGCGCTGACGGGGACGTCCGCCGTGGGTGAGGCTGCGGCGAACTGCGAAGACTGGACGGCCGTCGCCGACATCTCGGTCACCCGAGGGGACCCAGGTGCGACGTTCTCCGCGTGGACGACCGACGGCACGCAGAGTTGTGAGGACACCCAGTCACTCGGGGTCTACTGCTTTGGCGTGGACGCTGCGGTTCCAGTCGAGCACGAGGCGGTCCGGGGGCGTCATGCGTTTGTGACGGCCACGATGTTCGACGGGTCCGTCGGCCTTGCTGCGTTCGACGAGGCGTGTTCGATGGAAGCGGCGGCGGCTGGCGTCCCGGGGAACTTCCTCGCCCTCGTGGCAACATCAACCCAAAGCGCGCTCTCGCGTTTCGACACATCCGGACCCACGTGGGTCAACATGCTCGGCGTTCCGTTGGCGAATACGGCGGCCGCACTGACCGTGGTCTCGCACTTGGACGCGCCCCCGAACTTCACCGCGACGGGCGAGCCGGTCACCGGCGACTACTGGGTGGGTTCTTCGCTCCCGACGACGATTGGTGCCAGCACCTGTGCCGACTGGACCGGTGAAGGATCCGGTCGGGTCTACGACACCGAGTACACCACCGACTGGTTCGACGAGACGTTGACAAGCTGCAGCGGCATGCGGCGTGTCCTGTGTTTCGAGGAGTAGTCAGGTGTCCTCGTGTAGACGGGCCAACGCCCACCGCATCGCTTCGTCTTCGGTCTCGACGACGACGTGCTGTGCCCCGAGGGGCTGAATGGCGAGGACACCGCGCAGGACGCCGCGCATCAGTGGCGAGGGCAGGTGAAACGCCAATCCCTTGCTCAGTGCCGCCGCGACGTCGCGGTACTCTTTCATCCAGCTCGCCTGCATGCGAACTTGACGTGGGGTCGGCATGCGAGCACCGGGCTCCGTCGTGTAGACGGTGGCATACGGGACTCCGCGCTCCAGCAGCTCCGTGTAGCGGTCGAGGTACGCCTGGAAGTCCGACTCGTCCGGGCGGCCGTCGTAGCGAACGACGATGACCTCGCGGTCGACTTCGACGAGGATGCGGTCCGGCATCGCGCCCTCACGATAGCCCGGGTTGAAGTCGCGGCCGGGGCCAGGCCGAACCCACACGGTGGTACATCCTCCCTTTATTCGGTTCCTGGCGCGGCGGGGGGCGGCCCGATGCGGGGCGATGAGGCCACACCGAAAGCGTTCAGTGTGCGGTCGCGCGCCCAGCCGCTATGATTCCGTTCCAGGGACGTTCTCCCGGATCGAAGGAAGACATGCGCATGTTCGAGAAGCTCCAGTCGCTGGCGAAACGGCGCCAAGCCCTCGCCGCAGCAGCGGTTGTCGTGACCGCCACCGTCGTGGCCGCGACGCACGCACCTGCGGACGAAGGTCTTGCAGCCGCCGACATCACCCCCGAATTCGTCGCTGAGACGGCCGCCGAGCTGGGCATTGCCGCCTCGGATTGGACCACTGGCAAGATACTCCTCGACTTCGTCGAGCCCGAGGACGGCGAGGGCGGCTCTGAAGAAGAGATCGCAGCACTCGTCGCGCAGCTCGATGCCATGCCGGGCGTGCAGGTCGAGCCCGCGGGCTTCTACAGCGAGTCCGAGCACCTGTATCGGCTCTCCGCTTCGGCCTCCACGTGGGACCGCATCGACGACGACCTGCTGGCCAACGATTTGCTCGAGCTCGCTGAGCCCGAGATTCTGTACGCGCTGCCCAAGACCGCAGCTGCTGTCGTCGACTACGAGCCCAAGAAGGGCGAGCGGGTCGAGGTCAACGATCCGATGTTCAAGCTGCAGTGGCACATGGAGCAGATCCATGCGCCCGAGGCTTGGACCAGCCAGCGCGGCGACGGCGTTGTCGTGGCGGTCATCGATACCGGTGTCGCGTGGAAGGACGGGTCCGGGGTCAAGAAGCTCCCCGACCTCGAGCAGACCAAGTTCACCAAGGGCGAGAGCTTCATCAACGGCGGCTTGCCCGACGGTCTCGACGACCACGCGCACGGCAGCCACGTCGCGGGCACCATCGCGCAGAGCACCAACAACGGCATCGGCGGGGTGGGGGTGGCGTACGAATCCACCATCATGCCGCTCAAGGTGCTCTCGGGTGATGGGCGCGGCAGCGTGCCGGGCATCGGCAACGCGATCCGCTACGCCGCCGACAACGGTGCGCAGGTCATCAACATGAGCCTGGGCGGTCCGCTGCCTTCGCGCGTGTTGGCCAAGGCCATCGAGTACGCCCACAGCAAGGGCGTCACCACGGTTTGCGCCGCGGGCAACGAGTCGCGCAGCCGCGTGGGCTACCCCGCCGCCAACAAGCACTCCATCGCGGTGTCGGCCACCAACTACGACCGCGGCCTCACGTTCTACTCCAACTGGGGCAAGGACATCGACGTGGCGGCTCCTGGTGGGGACACCCGCAACGACCGCAACGGCGACGGTCACCCTGATGGCGTTCTGCAGAACACCATCAAGATTCAGCGGCCGATGGAGAACGACTACCTCTGGTTCCAGGGCACGTCGATGGCATCCCCGCACGCAGCGGGCGTCGCTGCACTCATCGTCGGTGAGGGCATCACCAACCCCGACGAGGTCGAGCGCATCATGAAAGAGACCGCCGTCCACCCGGACGGCAAGAAGTGGGACAAGAAGTTCGGCGCCGGCATCATCGATGCGCAGGCGGCCGTCTCCAACGCGCATGCCGACTACGCACCCGAGCGTGGTGGCCTCACGTTCCTGTTCGGCCTGTTCGCCCTCGGCGGCATCGGCCTGGCCAGCGCGCGCGGTCGAAGCAAGATGTTCGGTCTGCTGGGGCTTGGTGCTGCGGCGGCCGTCGCATCCGGAGCCTTTGGGTTCGCACCGCTGGCGTACGGCTTCGCGGGTCTGACCGGCGCGTTCGGTTCGGCGCTTTGGATGAGCGCTGCGCTGCCCTTCGCAGCCGCGCTCATCGGCCTCAGCTTCAAGCCAGCGCGTCCGGTGCTGGCTGGATTGGCACTGGGCTACGCGGCCATGCTGGCTCATGGGGCGCTCGTGCTGCCCACGCTGCTGTCGGGCGTGCCCGGGGGTGAGTTCGCGGATCGGCTGTGGCTGGCTGGGAACGCCATCGCGGCGCTGTGGCTCGCGAGCCGCATCAGCAAGAAGTAAGCGCGGGCGCGTAGGCGCCTGAAGCAGAGAGGGGAGTCCGCAGGGGCTCCCCTCTTTGCTTTGGTTGTGTTGGCCAGGGCAGCCCGACGCCTTCGGGAATGGCACGACGATCGCGCTAGTATCCACAGCCAGGTGAGTGGCGGAGGTGTGAAGGAGGCTGTGTCGACGGCGGCCCAGTCAAGGCACTGGGAGGCTCGGATGGGTCAGCGCGCGGACATCCGCCGTGCACGGCGCTCGCGGAGTGCGGAGTCGACGGAAGGATCGGAGGCCGAGGTCGATGACGTCCCCGTTGTCGTGCCCTCTTCACTCTCCCAGCAGATCGCCGCCCTGCTCATGGCGGTGGTCCTCCCACTCGGCGGCGGCTGGTTCCTGTTCGAGCTTGCGACGACGCCGGGCAAAGGTGAGCAGGTCGCTCCCGTGCTGGCGATCGGCATCGGTGTCCTGTTCGGTTTGCCCTTGCTGCTTCTGCTCTACCGTCATCTACGGCGCGTCTTTGGCTGAGCCCGGCAGGGAGCCCACAGTGTCGGCCGCGTGGTATCCCCGTTCCCGATGGTCGCCCCGCTTCGTCACCGTCGCTTCGACCTGATGCTCGTCGCATGGTTCGTCGTCTTCGCCTTCACCTCGCTGGTGATGGAGATGTACATCACCTTCTCGGTCGACCTGGCATCGGCGACGGACCCGCTGGGCCGGGTGTGGTTTTGGTACGCCGATTCGTTCGACCCGATCTTCCTCGACCCGCCGTACTTCCTGTGGCTGATGTGCACCCTCGACGGGTTCGTGTTTGGGCCGTTCTACTTGGTGTTGATCGCTGCGTTCGTCCGCGGGTGGAACTGGATCCGGCTGCCGGCGATCATCTACGTGAGCGCGATCGTCTACTCGACGGCGGTGTACTTCGGCGTGGAGTTCGGCGAAGAGGCGCACCGGGCCGACCTGCCGATGGTGCTGCTGATCAACATCCCGTACACGATCGTGCCGGTGATCCTGTTGGGTCGGGTGTGGGCGCCAGATGTGTTCGGGAGAAATGCAGCGTCGTTGGACTGACAGCTGGCTGTCTCACGGGTCCGTGGACCTGGGGCCCCGTATACTCGCCACATGCTCAGAAGGGCGGCGCTCACTCTCGTTGTCGTCTCGGCGGCATGCCGGACGGTGCCCGACCCCGCTCCGGTATCAACCTCGGCCGTATCGAAACCCCCGGCGGTTGCTGCAGAACCCGCCGCATCGATCCCCGAGCAGGCAGCACCAGCAACCACACCTGTGGATCCTCGCTACGCCCAGGCCTGCGACGACTACCTTCTGGGGTACTGCGAAGAGACTGACGAGGGCTCGGCCGAGGCGGTCAGCGGCATCGACCTTGCCCAGAAGCGTCGCGCGATGGTCCTTGCGCGCTGCGTCGAGGCGCTCGAATCCGTCGATGCCAACGATGAGGACCTCGAGACCTTCGCGGGCTGTCGAGGCTGTGTTGGGAACTGTATCGACCTCGTGGACTGTCTACCGGACCCGAACACCCCGTGGCGTGTCCCCGAAGGGGACTGCGAGGACTGAGCAAGCCGCCGTTCTTGATCGTTCCCCTTGATCGCCATCTTCACCGGCGCCGCCGGTGTGGCGGCGCCGGAACCCCGTCGAGACAACGCTCCTCTCAGTGCGTCGCGAGCGTCGAGCGTCCGCCAACGGTGCGCTTCGCTCCGGCCCGTCGCCGCTGTCGCTCGAACGTGAGCATGGCGTCGACGTCGAGCTCACCGCCGGCCCGGAAGATCCTCGGTACGCCCTTGGGCGCGAGCGGAGCCGGGGCCCCTTGGGATTCACACACGAGGCCTTCGCACGAGGTGCCCGCGAGGAACTCCTCCATCACCTGGACGCGATGGGGGAGGAAGCTCTCGGACAGCGCACTCGAGATCGGGAAGCACTCCTGGCCCTCGTCGCCGCACGGCTCGGTGGTGAACTCCATCGTATGGGTGAAGCCGGCCGAGATGGGCGCGGTGACACCGTTGCCGAGGTCGACGCCGTTGGTCTGCTCGTGGCAGCCGATGCAGGCGCCAGCGAAGTGTGCACGGTTGGCGATGTCCTCCGGGGTGAGGGCCGAGCCGAGCTCCGCGAGGCGGGTCTCCATCTGCGACTCGAAGTCCCCTGTTCCGATCGCGAGCTGCAACGCGTAGTCGGAGACGAAGTCGTCGCGGCTCTCGGCCGCTCGGCACTCTGGGGCGATCGGGAAGCTCATCGCATCGGGTTCGTCGGTGAGCAGGCCCTCCATGGCGAGAAGGAAGCTCTCGCGACACTCGGGACCGCGCGGAGACTCGAGCGCGTCGTTGAAGTGGTCACCCACCGGGCTGTCGGCGACGGGAACCTGAACGATCCCGACCCGCGGTAGCCACCCGAAGAAGCTGTGCTCCACCATCTTGAACTCGCGCAGCGTCCACGGGAACTGATCGAAGTTGTTGGTCCGCACTTGTCCGGTGCCGAACGAATACAGGTCCGCGTTGACGAACGGTCCGAAGCCGGCGGCCTGCAGGTCGGGGTGACCGGTGAGGAACGCCCGCACCAGCTGCCAGCGACGGGCAACGGGGTCGTCGATCTCGTTCATGTTGGCCCAGAACTCGACCAGCGGACGGCAGGCCTCCAACCCGCACTCGGGGTGGGGGTTGGGGATCTGTGCCTCGAAGATCGTGAACATCCGGCCCTGGCTGTTGTTCGCGAGCACGATCCGCTGCTGGCCGCAGTGCGCACCGTCGGCCGGCGCAAGGTCGAAGCGGTTGCTGATCGAGACCGGGAACCACTCGTCGATGTTCTCGATCTGGCCGGCCTCCGCGCGCGGGCACTCGAGGGGATAGTCGTGGATGGCACCGAAGTCGCTGCCGCCTCCACCGTCCCCAGAGCCAAAGGAGGTCGAGCTGCCACCGAAGGAGGTCGAGCTGCCGCTGCTCCCGAAGCCGCCCTCCTCGCCGCCGAAGCTGTCGCCGCCGAAGCTGTCGGTGCCGACCCCACCGCTGCTGAAGCTGTCGGTACCGAAGCCCCCTTCGGTGTCCGACCCGACGCTGAAGGATGCACCGCTGACGAAGCCGCCGCTGCCGAAGCCCGTCCCGGACGAGCCGAAGCCGTCCGTATCTCCGCCTCCGCCGCCAAAGCAGATCCCTTCTACGTCGGGTCCACAGTCCTCGAGCGTGCCGTCGACGAACGTGCACAGCTGCTCGTTGTCGAAGGCGCAAACCGGGGTCGGGGAGGGGATCTCTTGGCCCTCCAGCTCGCACACCGCTCCGTCGCCACTGCAGACGAAGCAGGCCTCGAATCCGGGCGTGCAGACGAACTGTGCGCTGCAGCCCAGAGGCCCGCACTGCGCCTCTTCGCAGTCGGGGTCCGGCTGGCAGTCGGATACCGTCCCGGCCTCGACGTCGAACTGACACAGGTCGGTGAAGTTGCAGACCAACTCGACCGGCTCGTCGGTCGCGCCCTGCGTGACCTCGCACTGGTCCAGCTCCGCGTTGCAGATGAGGCACAACTCGAAGCTCGTGTCACAAAGCTGGGTCGCGTCGCAGCCCAGCGGATGACAGCCCGCGTCCGAACATTCGTCGCCGACGACGGGTACGCAGTCGGAGACCGAGTTGTCCTCAAATGTGCACACCTCGCCCGATCCATCGAACGCACACACCGGGTGCGCCCCCGACGGGAGCCCAGAGTTGGGGCAAGCCGTCCCTTCCTCGTTGCATGCGAAGCACTGTTGGTCGTTCGCCGCACAGAAGAAACGCTGGTCGCACCCGAGCAGCCCGCACGGCTCCTCGCTCGGGTTGGTGAACGCAGGATCAGGGTCCTGGTCATCACAATGCTGCCCCTCTGGGAACTTGCCCTCCTCCCCGGTGGCGTAGGTGTCGATCATTCGCTGATACGTCTTCTTCGCGTTGGGGAGGTAGCCAGCGTTGAGGGCAGCCCGACGTAGGATCCGGCGCATGGTGAACGGGGCCAAGACCTCCGGGTTGGTCTCGAAGACGGCCAGCCGTGCATCGAGCTCGACCGGTTCGCAGACTGGGGCCAGTGACCCGGCCCGGTCGTCCGGCTCGGGCACCGGCTCGATGTCGGCAGGATCGGGAGCACCACAGGCACCCATCAACAGGGCACAGCACCAGATAGGGGATCTCAGAACGTTCACACTCGCAAACTTGGACATATCGTTTCTCAACCTCTCCGTGCTTTGAGCACGATTCGACGAATGACACCGGACAATGACCGGCTCCCGGACCCGCGAGCCCGCACGCCGACCACAGCTCTCTTCAGGAACTCATCCCCAGACTCGGCTCAATCCGTCAGGAATAGTGTTGGCTTTGTGAGACCACGGTTGAACGCCTCGGCAGTTTCCTCCGATCGATCAAAAAACGAATCAATCCACGCCTGCGTGAAGATTCCGGACAGCCCGACTGCTGCCATTCGAGTTCCGACGTTGGGGACTTAGAACCGCCCCGACACCGATGCTCCACCACCGGACGAACTCGCCGTCGGCCGGACCGTGACCCGCGCGGGAAAACCCAGTTCGGTCAGAAGGCGTTTGTTCTTGTCGTCCACGAGCTGGCCGACCTCGGCGGGGGTGACCGGGTGCGGGGAGAGTGCGGTCGCAAAGCCGATCGGCACCATGCTGCCGAACATCATTGCGACACCGCTGCCCAGCAGCGCTCCGCGTGCGCGTCCGTTTGTGGCGATGCTTCCGAGGCTGAGTCCAGCTCCGGTCACGAAGAGGCCGACCCCAACGACGGCGAGGATCTTCTTGCGCTTCGCTCGGACTTGATACTCCGATGCGAGGTCGGGGCGGTCGACGTATGCGTAGAACTCCGACCCTGCGAGCGCGGTTCCAGAACCGGTCCGGGCGTGGAACTTCTTCGGGATGATCTCGCGGCCCCCGTGGTCATCGATGACGAAGACCGTATCGACGGTGACACGGCGCTGATCGTACTCGCGCAGCGCCGTCTCGAGCCCCGGTTGCGGGTTCGTTGCGGCCAGCACGCTGGCGACAAGGCAGCCGTAGAGAACAGTCATGCCGCTCGGAACTTCGGCGCAACGATAGCAGCCGCCGTTCGACCCAGCTCTGTACCTGCAGGCGCCGTACGGTCCCTCACCGCCTCCGCCGTTGTGCGCTCAACGCTGCACTGGGTGCCGGAACACGGGTACGGTCCACCCATGCTTGGGGGAAAACGAAACGGTTTCTCGTTGTCGGTCGGCTTGGTGGCAGTCGCTTTGGCAGGCTGTGGTGACGACAGCGGCGGGGACACGGACACGGCTGCCGGGACCGGGAGCACGTCAGGGGTGACGGTCGGGCCGACCTCGGGGCCGGCGAGCAGCAGTGGCGCCGAGGAGACGACGACGCCGGCTGGCTCGTCCACGTCGACGACGAGCGCTTCGACAACGATCGACCCCACCTCGGCCGAGTCGTCCACGACCGGTCCCCAAGCGAGCTGCGACACGATCTCGGATTTCGTGGCGGGCGCCACACCATGCCGAACCGAGGAGTCTCGCTGCACGCTCAGCGTCCCCGCGGCCACGAGCTGTGCCGAGGTTTGTGACACGCTCGGGCAAACCTGCCTGCGCGCCTATGAGGAATCGGATACGTGCTTGGCCGCGGTCTACAACGAGTCGCTCGGTTGCGACGAAGCCCCGGCGGAGCCGAGCTTCTGCCAGTGCGGAGACCCGAGCATCGAGTATCCGCAGGCGCAGGTCGTGACGATCGGCGACTCGACGATGGACAACACGGGCGTGCCGGGCGAGGCGGGGTGGGGCAACCAGTTCCCTCCGTTTGGTGTGGTGCCTGGGGACATCCACAACTGGGGCTCGAGCGGTGCGAGCAGCCTCGATTTCGAGACGCGCTCCAATTGGCCCTCGGCCCAGGCGCTGTTGGGCCCGGACGTGTATTTGTTCATTCAGTTCGGACACAACGATGCGTCGGACGACCCCAACCGACACACCGAGCCCGGCGAGCCTCCCGAGTTCGAGGGCACGTATCCGGATCGGTTGCTGTTCTACGCCGATGCGGCGCGCAAGGCCGGGGCGACGCCGGTCATCCTCACCTCGCTGGGCCGGATGTTGTTCAACGAGGACGGAACCACGCGGGACTCCCATGGCAACTATCCGCCGAGCGCGCGCAAGTTCGCCGAGGACGAAGGGCTGATCATGCTCGACGCCAACCGAGCGAGCCGGGGTGAGTTCGAGCGCCTGGGCCAGAAGCAGACGCTGGCCATGTACTCGTTCGATGAGCCCACGCACTTCACCCCCGAAGGTGCGACGCGGATGGCGGAGCTCACTGTACGGCTCGCCTGCATCGAGAGCGAAGCGCTCTGCGCCTTGTTCCTCCCGCTCGACTAGGGGACGGCCCCTACTCCCTCACGCCCGAAGTTCGTGCCCTCGGTGAGGGAGGCCTGCGTTCGGGACCTTCTATCTCTCCCGCTGCGCATCCCTTCGGGGGCTTCGCTCTCTTGCTCCGAACCTCTCTCCGAAACCCGGAACGGAGTTCATAACTGCGGTACTCGCAGCACGCCTCACGACCTTGGAACGCGCGGAGCGCGAGAGGGCGACCGTTTGGGGTGGAGCTAGAGCTCGCCCATCCAGAAATCGAGTGTGGGTCCGCTGATGTCGTGCGCACAGTGGGTCGCGCCAGGGTGCACGAGCTGGCCGGTCATGAAGCCCATCTCCGTATACTCGGCGTAGCTCTCGGCCGACGGCTCCGCGAGAAAGTCCTCATCGCCGTAGTTCATGTACAGCGAGTTGAGGGCGACGATTTCGGGGGAGTTCTCGGGCTCCCACTGCCAACCGAACGAGACGCCAGACCCCCCGCAGTTGGCGACGAAAATGCCCGGAACTCGGTGGCCGGCGACAGGGATGTACGAGCTGGTGGTGAACCACGAACCCCCCGACACGCCCCAGTACAGCGCGCGGTCTTCGACGACGTCGTACGCATCGATGAAGGCCTCGAGGGTCGTCGCGACCATGTCGGCGTGCACGGGTTGGGCGGCGCCGAACGACGGGTCCGTGTCTCCGTCGTAGCTCGCTGGAGAGCGGACACCGATCACGAGGTAGTCCTGCGGAATGGCCCAGTCGAGGATGTCCTGGCTGAATCCCCAGTTGTCCGTGTAGTCGGCTCCGCCGTCGCCATGAAGGAACACGACCAAGCGCTGGGCGGGGGCGGGCTCGTCCAGGGGAAAGAACTTCACTTCGATGCCTTCGATTGTGGCCCGGCATCCCTGCCGTCCTGCGTGCTCGAAGGGGTCGTCGCAGGCGAATCCGTCTGGGGGTTCAACGGGTCCGCCTGTCGTGGGGTCGCCGGTCTCCTCTCCGCTCCCAGACTCGCTCGGGTCGCTGTCGCTGTCGTCGGTCGTGTCCGTGCCCGAGCCGCTCGTACTCGCTTGAGTGTCGCTCCCGGATGCCGTCGCGCTTCCGCTGGGATTCGTCCCATTGGAATTGGAGTTCGAAGACGAGGACGGGTCGTCGCTGTCGGAGGCGCTGGTCCCCCCATCCGTTGCGCCGTCCGTGTCTGCATCGTTGGAGTCCGAGTCGCACGCGGGCGCGAAGCACAGGGCGAGCGCGAGCACGCGCGACCAGGTCTTCATGGTGCAGTCGTTCTCCGGTTGCGTGACGCTTGCCATCCCACCAATTGTTTCATGCCGACCATTCCGCAGAAACCGGGCAACTGCTGAATCGCGGAGGGAGTTCGGTACCGGGGAACACGGAATGCGCCCAGCGACCGGTCACCTCCACGGATACGAGGCTACGCCCGACTACATTGTCGCAGGCTGGTCCGGGTCGGGGACCCGAGCCTATCGCGCGCAGCAGATTGTGACCGGGCCGGTGGGTTCGACGTCGCCGGTCAGCGGGGCGGTACCGGTGCCGCCGCAGGTAATCGTTGGCGCGCCCGGGTCGTAGGTGCCGGCTGCGATGTCCGCGTTTCCGGTCATCTCGCAGTCGGCATTCGTCGCGGAGAGGATGTCGCCGCAGGCTTCGGTTTGCAGCGTGATGCTCGACTCACAGATCCCCTCGGGCGTGCCGCAATCACAGGCCCCGCACTCGCGCTGGTCGTCCGAGCCGCTGAAGCCAAGGACGGCCTCGGGGTAGCCGTCGGGACAGTCGTGCTCGCCGTCTCGCCAGACACAGACGTCGGTGTTGTCGGCGATGCAGGGGCCGCCGTCTTCGCACATGCTCGGCTCCGCTGTCGGAGCACACAGCTGAACCGAGTCGGCGAAGCCGCCCTCGTTGAAACTCGCGATGCCGTCGCAGGTTCCGGACGAGACCAAGACGGGTCCGATGGTGACGAAATCCATCGAAAGCTCGGACGTCGCGCCGTCGTCGTTGAGTTCAATGGGGAAGGGGCCTTCGATCGGGGTGCACGCCATCGCGCCGACGTCGACCGTGAAGTCCGGGTCTCCCACGCAGCCACCTTCGCCCCATACCTGCACCTCGACCGTGTCCGCGCAGGCGGCATCGACGGGCTGGCAGTCGCAGGTGCAGCTTTTTTCGCCGGGGTCGAAGTCCGTGAAGAAGGCGCCGGCCGGGTCCGCGAAGCCGCCGTTGCAGTCGACCACGTTGCCGCCGGCCTTGACCGGGCCGGTCCAGTCGTCGGGTACGACAGCTGCACAGGTTCCCGAGCACAGGCCCGGTCCGTCGGTGGCGGTCGGTGTGTCGGTGGTTTCGCTCGAGCCGACCTCATCGGTGGTGCTCGAGCTCCCCGACGTCATGGGAGTGACACCGCTGCTGGACGCAGGATCCCCGGAGGAAGAGCTGTCGGTGGCTCCACCACCGGAGCCGTCGTCGCCGCAGGCCGTCCCAAGGACCAGAATCGCGAGAATGGCACCGCAGCGCTTCACCCACCGACCGTACGCGAACGAGTGCCCGACAAACAAGTTCAGTCGAGACCCAGCCGGGCTTTCATCGCCGTGAGCTCGTCGTCGAGGGCATCCTCTTGGGCGCGGGCCTCTTCCTGACGTCGCTTGGCCTGGGCTTCGCGTTGCCTTTTCCGCTCGGCTTCGGCTTCGGCTTGTGCTTTCGCGCGCTGAGCCTCCAGCTTCGCCTCGGCCTTGGCCAGCTTGGCTTTCTCGCGGGGGCTGAGGTCCGGCTCCAACGTACGGTCGAAGTCCATGACCTCTTGGCACTCGCTACAGGCGAATGCGGTCGACTCGGTGTTGAACAAGTCCACGACCACATACGCCGTGTACTTCTTCTCGACGTTCACTTCGACGAAGGTCGTGTCGGCGTCGCAGTCCGGGCACTTCCGCCGCTCGCGACGTCCGTCTTTGAGCGGCCGGACCTTCGACTTCCTCCCGAAGAGAAACCACATCCTACGAGGATACGCGTTCGGTCACCGCTCGTCCTCTTCGGGCTCGTCGCAACCGACGGCGTCAAAACGACCCTCGACTTGCCCTTCGCAGTCCTCGTTCTCGGTGCAGCTCACATCGGGGAACGCCGTCTCGCCATAGAGCGGGGTCCACATCGAGAAACGACCCGCGTCGACGCAATAGTCGAAGACGCCGAGGGTCTCGCCGTCGTCCGAGGTCAGCAGCAATCCGCCGCCGAACAAGTCCCATGTTCCGGCCTGAGAGTCGGGGAGGTCGACGGTGTAGGTGCAGTCGCAGCCGCCGCCATTCGCGTCGACACAGCTCATGTCGAGGCCGGGTTCCTTGCTGAGGGCCATGCCGAACGGTTCGCAGTCCAGTCCGGTGCAGGCGGTCGAGTCGACCTGAAGGTCGGCCTCGAGTTGAACCGTCACGTCGAACACGAATGTGCCGTCTTCATCGAACGTCCGCGTGCCGCTGAGGTTGCTGCCGGTGATCTGTTGCGTCGCGCCCTCGCAGATCTCCGCGAAGAAGTTGGGGAAGGCCTCGTATCCGCAACTGGTTTCCGCTGTCCAGGTCCCCGCGACCTCGCCTCCGCAGGCGGCAGACTTCGTCGTGCACACCGGCTCTCCGGTGGCGGTTCCATCTGTGTAGACTTGGTCGGCGAAGCCCAGGAACGAGTACCCGTAGCAGATGTTCTCTTCGGCGGCGCCCGTGGATGACTCATCCGCGGCTCCGGTGCTGGAGCTCTCTGCGCTGTCCGAGGTGCTCGAAGACGAGTCAGTACCCGTGCTGGTCGACGAACTCGAGCTCGTGGAATCCGTTGTTGGGGGGTCGACCGTGGTGGAGCCCGACGTGGATCCTGCATCGGTGTCGGTGCCGGAGTCGGTGTCCTCGGTGGCGTCGGTCGTGCACGCGGGCAGAGCCAGGAGGATCAGTGACGCGAGCAGAGACCGGTAATGCATGCGTTCAATTTGAGCCAGGTTGGCGCTTGCGCCAAGAGGTCCAGGTCACGCCGTCACTTTGAAGGGTCGCAGTAGTCGAACGAGCGGAAGGAGACCTCGAGCCCTTCCGGCAGGTCGAGCCAGTCGGTGGCAGTGAGGTCGATCCTCCACTGCAGCCAGTCCGGTTCGATCGGGACCTCGAACAGCGTGGAGAAGCCCACACCGTTCGCGGAGGTTTCGGCCACCATGACGGTGGCGTCCGGTTCTTTCCGAAAGCGCAGCCATCGGTGCTCGTCGATGCTCTCGAAGTCGACGGCGGCGTGCGTCACGAAACCGCTGATCGCACCTTGATTCGACTGCCGGAGCTCGAGTCCGCTTTCGAGCACGGTGAACGAGATCCATTGCTCGTCTGTGTTGGCGATGAGGAAAAGCTGCTGGAAGCCGTCTTGGGTGGGGGTGGATCCCAACTCGACGGTGATCGAGCCCTGTTCCAGGTCGAGGAAAAGCTCGCTACCGATGCCAACGTAGTCACCGGCGGGGGCGGTGACGGGGATTCGCACCTCTCCATCCAACAGGTTGGCGGTTCCATCGGAGTAGACGAACCAGAACTTGTCGAGCACACCGGCGTCGAACTCGTCGAGCAAGGTCGGACAGCCGGTGCCTCCGGTGGAGGTCTCGGATCCGGAAGGCTCCCCGGTCGAGGAAGGGTCGGTGGTGCTCGTCCCCGGCTGCGTCGTCGAATCGCTTCCGGTGGTTGAGGAGAGGGTGGGATCTCCGGTCGAGCTCTCGTCGATGCCCGTGCTGGTCGGTGTCGTTGGGGTCGTGGTCGTGGCCATGCCCGAGGAGCCCGAGCTCGCATCCTCGAGGGGCACGCAGGCGCCCGCGAGCGGAGCGGGAGCGGCCTGCCCGTAGCGACGTTCGGACGGACACTCGGGGTCGAAGAAGCTGCAGTGGCCGTTGGGTTCGCACTGCCCCACGGCTTCGCCTGCCACACACTGCGAGTCTTCGCCGCAGGTGAATGTGCCCTCATTCGTGCACGCGGCCGGACCGAGCGCGGCAACGAGGCTCCAACACCACCTCCACATACGACGCGATCGTACCACGCGCCGTCGCTGGCTCTCTCGTGGCGCGGTTGCTCTGCACCGCGTCCCGATGCTAGGCGTTCCCCGTCTTGCTCGCCCTGAGTGTCGCATCGTGGTTGGCGTTGTCGCCTCCGGTCGAACTGCGCTGGTCCGGATCCTGTGACGCGCATGAGGCCGTGGATCGTGCGGTTGCAGCCGAGCTGGGAGCGCCGAAGGACGAGGCACACTGGGTCCCGGTTGACGTGCAGGTGGTGGTCCGCGAGGCCGAGGCGGTGTTCACGGCAGAGGTCCTGCTCACCACCGAATCCGGGGAGACAGCGCGCGCCCTGGAGGCTGCGACTTGCGAGGAGCTTCATCAGGCGGTCGGTCTGGTGATCGCGATTCACGTGGATCCCTACGCGGGTGAGCCGGTTCCGACGCCCGAGCCCGAGCCCGAGCCCACGAGACCTCTCTACATCTCGTATGCCGTCTTCTGCTTGAAAAAA
>CAJXVA010000148.1 GCA_913061055.1 uncultured Pseudomonadota bacterium | reverse complement strand
AGAGAGGTCTCGTGGGCTTGGAGATGTGTATAAGAGACAGGTCTACTCGTGGCCCTCGGTCAATCCATGCCAGGTCGACCAAGAATTGGTGGCGCTCAGCTACTCCGACTCCGATTTCTTCGAGGTGCGGCTGGTCAACGCCTACGGCTTCGACGCGCTGGAATATCTGGTGTTCGCCGAGGGCACCGACAACGCCTGCGCCCCCCAGCTTCAGATCAACGCGGACGGCGAGTGGGATGCGCTCGGGGAAGAAACCATCGGCGAGCGCCGGGCGGCCTATGCCGCGGCGGTTGCCGGCGGCATCGCGGAACAGGCGGCCACGTTTGCACAGGCATGGGCACCCGGCGGCGTCTGGAACGGCGCGCTCGCCGATCCACCCTCGGGTGCCTACGAGACGGTCCAGGTCGCCGTGGACGAGGTCTTGCGGGCGATGTTCTACGTCGACAGAGTGCTCAAGGACGCCAAGCTGGCCCGCCCTGCCGGCATCTTGGGCTGCACCGCCGACATCTGCCTCGATGGGATCGAGGCCCCGCTGTCCCGGCGCTCGGGTGAAGCTGCGTTGGCCAACCTCGAGGGCTTCTCCCGGCTCTACCACGGCGGTTCGGATCCCGCGGCCCACGACGGCTTCGACGACATATTGCGCGATGCGGGCGAGGGTGT
The DNA here is from genome assembly GCA_913061055.1 of uncultured Pseudomonadota bacterium. Lineage (GTDB taxonomy): Bacteria > Myxococcota_A > Polyangia > Nannocystales > Nannocystaceae > CAJXVA01. The sequence goes on along the minus strand of CAJXVA010000148.1, from coordinate 18,791 downwards.
ACTGGCCGACGAGATCACCGCCGACATCGACGCCGCCATCGTGGCACTCTCCGCGATCGACGAGCCGTTTGCCGATGCACTTTCGGCGGACCCCGCAGCGCTCGATGCAGCGCACGCCGCCGTGGTCGAGTTGACCGACGACCTCAAGGGCGACTTCCCGGCGGTGCTGGCCCTCAACATTCCTTCGGAGGCGGCGGGTGACGCCGACTAACATCCTCGCGGGGCGCCTCGGTGCGCTTGGCCAGCAACTCGCAGCCCATCTGCAGTCGCCGGTCAGGGTCCCAACCACATCGGCGTAAAAAGGTGCAGGAGTGCAATCTGCGCCCAAGCCCGGCGTCGCCCCTGCTCTACTGCTCCGCACCCAAGCCGGTCTGCATGAGCTGATGGAGCGATACGCAGACGGGGACCGTCGAGCGTTCGAACAGCTGCACAGGGCGCTCTCGCATCGGCTGTGGAGGTTTCTGTTCAAGTTCGTGCACGATGAACCCGCGTGCGACGACCTCGTCCAACTCACGCTTCTGAAGGCACACCTGGCACGCGCTCGATTCCGCGTCCCCAGGCAGGACCTCAAGGGCAGCGTTCAAGCCTGGTACTTCTCCATCGCGCGCAACGTCGCCATGGATTTCTTGCGCGACCGCCACCTCTCTCAGAGGCGCGAAGCGGGCGGAGCTGACAATGGAAACGGCTCCGTCGGCGCCCTGCCGGACCTCCGCCCAACAGCCCTGGAGCACTGCGAACAAGTTGAGTCCGAGGCTGTCATCGCCGAAGAGGTCCGGGCGGCGATCGAGCAGCTTCCGTCCAAGCAGCGGGAGGCGCTCGAGCTCCACAAGTTTCGTGGCATGTCGATGGCCGACATCGCGAGCCACTTGCAAGTTCGCGAAGGCACGGTCCGAGTCCGTGCGCATCGCGCATACAAGACGCTGGCACGACTGCTTCGGCCCCGAAAGCGCGCACTTCTCGGGCAAGACGATGCTCCGTAGCAGACTCAGGACCCGAGTGCGTCGGAGCAGGCTCCCGACCTGACCGTGAAAACCTGAAGGCCGCCCACAACATCCGCCTGCCCCCTGTCCGACGCCCAGGGCGCACCACTCGTGATCGGCCCACAGAGAATGTGAGAATGGCCGCCACGATTGGATCCATCGCACGCGACCGTAACGCCGCTCGCAGCTTCTGCTGGACGCAGACACGGTTGCGAGAGTCGCAGGGCTCCGAAAGCTGGGGGAAGCCACCATGGTTCAGGAGGCCGCTGGGATGGTGATGAGGACCCGCGGTTTGCCTCCATGACCACTGGGCGTCACAGCGGCGCTCGGGGGCCTTGGGCGCCGAGTCCTCGACGTTTCGAGGCGAGGAGCCGAAGGTGGCCGCAATCGGCCTTGTCTGGTGGGGGAGTTGGAAGATGTACAATCGGTGCTGCGGTCGCAACAGCCGCGCGTTTGCGCGGGTCGTGCTTGCGGTGTAGGGTCGACCTGTTCTGCAGGGGCATAATATCCCCATTGGACATGGTCAAAGTTGTCGGGATTTTTTGCCACGGGTGGGCAGGGGGCCTTGGGGCGGCAAGTAGGACCGAAAATCGAGGTCCTGAAACGGCGGGTGTTCAGGTGGTCGCGGTTGCCCCCGCTCCGAGGAGAAGACAGCGAAAGCGCCAGCGTCGGTCGGGCAGGCCGGGAGGCGTTCGACCGGGTTCTCATGGAGGTGTTGCAAGGTGTGACGAGCGGAAGGAGCGCTCGCGACATCGTCGAGGAGACGTACGCCTCGCTTGAGGCAGATCCGCAGGGCGGTCGCTCGACTGCTCGCGAAGAAGGTCCGCTTCGAGGGCAGGACGGCGGCGCGTCGGCCCCGGGCTTGGGACCGGGCTCCGTTGCCGCCGCAGCTTCCGACGAGGGTGGCCTGCTGGTGGGCGGACGTGGTCACGACGCACAGCGCCAACACGCCGTGAACGTTGGCACCGGAGGTTGGCCCGCCTTCGGCATCGACCCCGTTGGTGGTTGGGTGTCACGCTCGGGCGAGAGATGTCCCTTGCAGCACGGTCGCTCAGTTCGGCAGATGTGACCAGGGGTGCAGGACGGTCCTTCGACGTCAGGCCACGTTGCGGCCGCGACCGCCGAGCGGGTTTCGGTACGAGTCGCCGACAATCTCGATGATGCGGCCGTGATGAAGAGCCCGGTCCATCGCCGCGCTCGCCAGCAGCTCGTCGTTGAACAGCGGCGCCCATTCCGGCAAGGCGCGGTTGGACGTGATGACGGTCGAGCCCCGCTAGTATCGCTGCCGAATGATCTCGTACAGGTCGATGGGCTCGTCCCCGACAAGCAGCCGGAGACCGAGGTCGTCGATGACGGGGAGGTCAGCGTTCGCGAACCGCTGGAGTTTCCGCTCACGAGTGTTGTCCGCTCGGGCTGCCCGGAGCTGGGTCAGCATAGCGTGCGCGGACGCGTGCAACACGGTGTTGGCCGCGATGCAGGCGCGGTGACCGATCTCTTGTGCGATGTGGCTCTTCCCGACGCCGGTCGGCCCGACGATGCAGACGTTCTCTCGCTTGTCGATGAAGGCGCACGTGGCCAGATCGATGATCTTGCTTTTGGGAGTCTTGGGGTTGACCTCGCAACCGTGATCTCATCGCTGCCCGCGTCAGCATCGACGCCTTCTACGACTCACGCCGCCGCCACTCGGCTATCTCAGCCCCACCGTATTCGAGGCGATGAAAGCTCAACACCAACTCGAAGCCGCGTAACCGAGGTGTCCACTTTTTCGCGGAAACTCCAATAGATGAGCGACACGTCCGAGCTGACGAACTCGAGCAGCTCATCGAAGTCCACAGGTGGGATCGCTCAGCTTCGACGCTTCGACAGCAACTCCTCGATCCTCCCAGACGCCGATAGCGTTGGACGACCCGACGGAGAGACGGACCGAGGCCTAACCCGGCATTCCGTCGGGCGGCTCCGCCGGATGGCCACTGCCGTACGGGATGCCGGGCGCAGGCACCTGCGCCGTCGACGGTATGCTCGCGGCGGGCAGCGAGGCCACGAACGCCTTGCCGCACTTCAGCCACGCGTACGCTTCGGTGATCTTCTTGGGCCGCACGGCAAATGTTGCAACCTGCACGATCACCATCCCAGCGATGCCCCCGAACACCCCCAAGCCAAGGGACACACCAGGGTTGCTCCCGAAGCCGGCCGAACACGACGCCACGCTGGAGATCGCCAAGAACGCTCCCGCACCCAGGATCCAACGTCGACGCGAGCGGTGCGAGGGGCACAGGCCTACGTGCCCCACATACGACTTGCGGATCACCAACGCGACGACGGCATAGACCAACACCCCCGGAAGGATCAGGACGTACAACCACGCCGGATGCCAATACAGCGACTGCTTGAGGCGGTAGCCCTCCGCAGGCGCGTTGCACTTCACGCAGCGGTCCGGCCACGGTGCGCTCATCGGCGCGATCGCGAGCCCGCTCTCGCCGCGAAGCCAATCCTGACTCAGTGCGGCCTGCCCAGCCGGCATCGGAAGTCCGTGATGCATCGGCAAACTGTACCAAGGCGGCGCCCGTGGCGGGGCGTGATCGACGTCAACTACAGGGCCTGCTGCCGGCGGAGCAGTTCCTTGGCGGTCCTGCCATATAGACCCTCCGCGACGCTGCCTACGCAGCGAGCGTCCTCGGCCCCTTAGAGCTTGATGCCGTCGCGCTTGAGTTCGTCGGCCGTCGCGGCCTCCGCCACTGTGCCGGGCGGGTGCTCGTACCAACCAGGGTCGTCATACGAACTGAGTTCGTCGCGAACCTTGAGTATGGTGAACATCCCACCCATGCTTAGTTTCGCGAATGGACCCGGGGTGCTTTTCATCGCCACGCTGTTCGCTGTCGTGGGCATTTTCATACCTGACATCCCGCTCATCCCTTTCTGGCCCATCGTCATGTACCCCGGAACGAGCGATTGCACCTTGCCGTCAAACTTCTTCGGGTCGATGCCGAGCAGGTTGGGCAAATCATGACCCATTTGGTTCATGATGTGGTGGGTCATATGACAGTGCATGATCCAGTCTCCGGGCGCATCCGCAACAAATTCGATATCGCGCGTTTGTCCAACTGCAACGAGTGTGGTCGTCTCTGGCCACTGCGCACTCTTCGGAATTTTCTCCCCATCTGTCGCAGTGATCTTGAACCGAAACCCGTGCAGGTGAATCGGGTGGTGGTCCATCGCGCTGAGATTTCCCAGGCGGATTCGGACCCTCTCGCCAGTCTTGACCACGAGTGGATCGGTCCCTGGAAACGCCCGACCATTGAACGTTAGTATGTTGAAGTCGGTCATCTCCATCGGGTTCGGCCGACGCGCTCCCGGTTCGACGGACCATTCGCTCATCAACAGCGTGAAGTCGCGGTCTACCCGTTCGTCGGCGGCCGGGTTTCTCGGGTGGACGATGAACGAACCGATCAGCCCCATGGCCTCCTGGGTCATTGTGTCGTGGTGCGAATGGAACATGTACGTCCCGTACTGACGCAGGGTCCACTCGTACTTGAATGTCTCACCGGGCTCGATCGGTCGCTGGGTCAACCCGCTAACACCGTCCATCCCGTTGGGCAGGTACAGCCCATGCCAATGAACCGACGTTGGCACATGGAGTTTATTGGTCACATAGATTCGAATTCGCTCGCCCTCGACGGCCTCGATCACGGTGCTGTTAACACGTCCGTTGTAGCCCCAGCACAATGTTCTCAGGCCCGGCGTGAACTCGTGCTCCATCTCCGAGGCCGTGATGTGAAACACCTTGACCCCGTCAACCACCTCGAACGGAACCGCGCCACCATTCGGAACGATCACGGGACGATAGCCGTCAGGCCCCGGCAGTACGGGGGGTTTCGGTTTTACGTCGAGGGTACCGCCGCTGTAGGTGCTCTCCCATTGAGGGCCCACCCGCGCTGCCTTCGCCGTGGTCGATAGTAGTGCGGCGCTTCCGCCCAAGACGGCCCCCGCTCCTGCTCCAAAGAGATCGCGTCGTTTCATCTACTGTCCACCTTTCGTATCGGCACTGGGCAAGCGTCCGCCAATCGCGAACTCGAGGTCGGCGCGGGCCACCCAGTAGTCTCGTATGGCCTGCGCCAGCTCCCGCCGGATCTCAATCTGGTCTTCTCGGGTTTCTAAGAGTTGGTAGGTGCCCACCAACATCGAGTTGTAGCGGCGGATCGTGAGATCCGCGATCGCCTCTGCCCTCGGTAGCATGGTCTGTTGGAGGTATTCGACCTTCTGGCGACTCGCCACGAACAGCTGTCGATGGGCTCGAATCTCGGAGCGTGCTGCCACGGATTTGCTCTGCAGCCGGTGCTGCGCCTGACGTAGCTGTGCCCGGAGTCGCGCGAAGTCGGCATGCCCCGGGTCGAAGATGGGGATCTCGATCGCCAAGGATGGCCCGAGCACCCACTCGTGGCCGGCGTCGGTACCGACCTCGTTGCGCCCCTCGGCGCCGATCTCAACCTGCGGTACCAGGCCCCGGCGGCGCAGCTCGATCGCGAACTCCATAGACTGCACGACCGCACGCTGCGCGGAGATATCGAGGCGATCCTGGATCCCGCGCTGTTCAAGCCGTCCAAGCTCCGGTAGCGCGGGAAGCGGACCGCTCGGCATGGGCGCGAGCGTCCACTGCGCCTGCTCACCCCAGAGCCCGAGCAGCTGGGTGAGTTCCTCATGCGCCATCACGGAGTCCGACTCTGCGTCGGCCAATGCGACCTTTGCCTCATCGAGGGCGGCCGCGAACAGCTGAACGTCCAGGGGCGAAACGTTGCCAACCGCGAACTGGAGTTGCACAAGTTCCGCCGCGAGCTCGGCCGCTCGCGCCTGATCGCGTTGCAGCGCCAAGACGGCGTCGGCAGCCTGGGTCTGCGCGTACGCCTCTTTGACTTCGCGGATCAGCATCAGCGAGGCTTGACCGACCGAGAGCACAGCATGCGCAAGCTCGCTTTTCGCCAGCCGAAGCTTGGCCGGGATCAGGAACACGCTCAGCAGGCTTGTGGATATCGACAGCCCGCCGCCAAGGCCGTTCCCCTTGGTGGAGTTCACGATGTCCCCGGCGAGGACGGGGTTCTCCAGCAGTCCGGCCTGAACCAGGTCCGCCTGCGCAATACCCAGGCCTTCGACGACGGCGAGGAACTCGCGGTTGTTCAGCAGCGCGACCTGAACGGCAGCCTCCGGCGTCAACGGTTCCGAGGCGAGTGCATCGACACGCTCGCGAACTTGCGCCTGGCTCTCTTCGTCCTGCTGCCCGGGAATCACATCGGTGGCCCCCGCCCGATCCTGGAGGAGCTCCCCGAGTTCCGTGCGTGGTGCCTCGGGGTTGACGGAGCGACACCCCGCCACCGCTACGACGGCCAGCAACATGAGCGAGCGGCCCTTCATGAGCTTGACCCACCAGATTTGTGGCCGTCCGGCATGCTCGGCTCAGACTCGCCTGCGCTCGACTGCGCATCGTCTTTGGATGATGTCGAGTCCTCCATGTGTTCCATGCCCTCCATGCCCTCCATGCCCTCCATGCCCTCGTGTCCACTAGAAGCCGGTAACTTCGCGCCCGCGAATGCAGACGAGGTGTAGGGATTGCTCGGCGGGTCGTACCGCGTTGCGGTTGCCTCCGCCTCGGCAGCGTCCCGTCCAGGTCCCTCCGGCGGCAGGCCCGGTTTGCAGCCCAACACGACGGTGGCCAGAGCCAACGCCAGGTAGGTTCTCCGCCGAGCGATGCGTTCGTCGTTCACGGTGGGAATATCGAACGTGTTTCGGACGGGGGTCAAGTCGCAGCATCTCGTGCGCGACGCGGTAAAGCAGGTGAGCGTGGATAGGCATGAGAGCAGGTTTTCCCGAGTTGTGGTTCGCTCGGGCACACCAGGACGACGCTTGCCCGCAGCTATAGCGCTGCGCGGGACGCCATGAGTTTGCGCCGTTGTGGTGGACACGCGACTGAGAGAATCGGAGTCTGCTCGCATTCCAACTTCGGGGCCACTTCAGACTTCCTTTGTCGACATCGACCACGCGCCTTCCTTGAGCAGACCGGCGAGAAAGGGGTTGGGGCGAGGCCACTAGATTCATTCCTCACCCCATACTCCGGGCGCAGTGTCGGTGAGGATGTCGTCACGGCGAAGCTGCGGAACCTTGCATTCGAGGGCCGCCGTTCGTTGACGGAACCCCGTGCCGGCTTGAGCACGGGCGCGTTCGTCCTTCGACCGCACTCCTTGCGCCCGCACACCTGCGACTCCGCTTCCGCTCGCGGCGGCGCAAAGTCTTGACACGTACCAGACAGACATCACCCTCATGCTACGGCCGCTACGAAGAGAGGGTCTGGCAATCCCCGTCCTCCTTCTGGAAGTCACGCTCCGCCGGTGGCTCAGGCTTCAACAGACATCATCTTGGGCACAAGACATGCACACTCAATTCGGAAAGACAATTGTCGGTTTCAGCGCCACGGACATCACCCCTTCTGCGCTAGCCGCCCGTGGTGTGAGCCCATTCTAGGCTCCGGCGGCGGGAGGTCGATCCGCAGTAGTCGCTTGTTGCCGCACACGTAGACCGCCTCATCGTCCGTGAGCACAGTCGGACTCCCCTTCCCGAGGCCGAGGTCCATCGACCAACGAACTTCGCCGGAGCGCCGGTCCAGCTCGTACAGCTTTCCGTCCCATGCGGCGGCGTGGATGCGATCGGCGGTCACTGCGACCGTGCCGCGAACGGGCTGCTCGAACCACTGCTGCCAGCGTAGCTCTCCCGCGGCCGGCTCGAGCTCGGCCAGGGACGAAACAAACCAGCGCGACGTATTCGGGACGCGGCGGTGAGCGGGTATGACCGCGTATGCCAGGCCTTCGTGGACCTGGGGTTCGACCGTGCTAAGCGTATGCCCGGGGATGTTCCAGGCCTCGCTTCCGTCCGCCGCCGAAACGCCGAAAAGCTTGTGCGCGGGCACGAGCAAACGGTCCGCCACGGCCACGGCGCTCGTGCGTGATGTGGCCTGGTGCGTCGACCACTCGACGGCCTGGCGTGCTTTCGACACCGCGGACAGGCCGAACTCGCGGACGACATAGATCCGCTCCCGATCGAACGTCGGGGCGGCTGCGATGACACCCGTCGGCAGCTCGACGTTCCACCTCAGGGCGCCGGTCTCAGCATCCAACGCGTGAAGCCAACTCGGACCCACGATCATTTGCTTGGCCCCGAGGAGCCGGTTGTCTGCTACGTACAGAGTCTCGCCATCGATGGCAACGGGGGACTGGAAGGTGGCACCGGCGGGAGCGCTGTGTCGCCAGCGCTCCGCTCCCCCGTCGATGTCGACCGCGATCAGATCGGCACCGGTCGCGACGTACGCGGTCTCGTCGTCGTTCGAAAGCCAGCCTCGGATCGGGCGCCTCCAGGTGAGGGCTCCCGTGTCGCGCTCGCGTCGTTCCAGGCCGTCGTCGTAGATCGCAACGATCGCGTCCGTCGCGAGGCCCGCAGACTCGCAGGTCTTGCCGTCCAAGCTCCATGAGATCGTTCGGGCCCGAGGCTGCGTGCCGGCCACGGACTCTTCTGCGGACTCCTCTACCACCGGGGGACCCGGTGAGGCGACGTCGGGCACATGGGTCGGTTTGCAGCTCACGAGTGCGAGGGCGAGCGAGTAGGATCGCATTGTGCCGCCAGTGTAGGGCACGCCCTCCGAGCAGCGCGTCGGAGCCGTCTGCCTTTGAAAACGTAAGCGAGTGCGAGCCAGCGAACGACACGGATTTCGAAATCGCGGCCGAGCCGCTGGACTCGGCCGCGCCGGCAACCCTGCGGGTGGAGAACACAACAGAACAGAACAGAACAGAACAGACGGTCTTTATCGGGGGCTCGCTCGGGTTCGGCTGCCCCGGCTTCTCGCTCGAGGCCGTCGGCGCCGATGTTGGCGCGGTGCCCGGCACCGGCCGAAGCACGTGCGCCGATGCGAGCTGGTGCCCTAGTCCCGGGCACGGCTGGTGCCCCGGGCTCAACTTGAACCCCATCGAGCCCGGCCAATCCTACGAAACGACCTGGAACGGGCGGATCTTCCTCGAAGTCGAGGTGCCGGCCTGCTTCGGCTGCGACGCCGACACGACGTGCGCCTCGGAACTCGTGGCCCCGTCTGGCCCGTACCAATTGCGCTTTGCGACGTATACGTCGGTGAACGATGACGCGGCCACCGGGGAGCGCGGAGGCCGTGTTCGACCATCCGTCGACGGTGGATGTGGTGCTCCAGATTCAATGGGCCCCGGCGCTGAGGGGGGGCCGCCGGGTTTGGACCGACCTGCGTGCGCCCCTCGGGAGAGTGACCCCCCACGTCACAAGGAGCTGTCGTTCCATCGCAGGGGTTGCCGTCCGCCGCGACGCTGGGCGTCGTAAAGAATCTGATGTGAACGTTGGAGCATGGGGGCTGGCGGCCGTCGTCATCGTCTTCACGTCGTGGGCTGCGTATCGCTACCTGGCGCCGGAGACATGGAAGGAGTGGTCGCGAGTCGGAGCCCTACAGGCGTTCATCATCGCGTTCTACGCGGAGATGTACGGGTTTCCACTGACGATCTACTTCCTCGCGAGGTACCTCGGGATCGACCTGCAGTGGACCGACGGCGGCAACCTTTGGGCCCAGTTGTTCGGCACACAAATGGCCCATGTCGTCGCGATGGTCCTGGGTTACACGCTCGTCTTCTCCGGCGCGGCGCTGGTCGTAGACGGGTGGCGCGCCGTGCACCGCGCGCGGCGCGATGGCAGGCTGCTGACGACCGGCGTCTACGCCCACGTCCGCCACCCGCAGTACACCGGCCTGTTCATGATCCTGCTCGGAGAAGGGATCGTGCACTGGCCGACCGTCGTCTCGGTCGCTGCGTTCCCCGTGTTGGTCGGGGCCTATACGCTTCTTGCGCGACGAGAGGAGCGCCAGATGCAGGCGCAGTTCGGCGAACTCTACGACCAGTACCGCAACCGCGTCCCGATGTTCATTCCACGGCGCTGGCGTCGTTCCCGAACGAGGCAACCGTGAGTCCGACCGAGATGGCGATCCTCAGCGGTATCGTGCTCGTGCTCGTGTTCTTCGGCGCTGCCACTGCCCGAAGCACCGATGAGTGAGCCGAGACGCCAGCAGCGAACCGACCCGTCCACGGCGAGCTCTCCTCCCAACGGCCAGCGTGCGTCGCTGAGGAACGGGGCCCACCTCGAATCGAAGTGTAACCGTACGGGTCACTCACACTCCCTCCAAGGCGTGACCGATGAAGCCGGCGCGATGCATCCTGGTGCCACGAGCGAGTCGAGCGGACGCCTTGTCCGAGTCGATCGCAACGCCTACGCTGTCACAGTGGATATCGATGAAGCGCCTGCTGGTTGGAGGTTTGCCTCGTGTCGCTTGCTGCTCGGGCTGCTGCTGTCGAGCGGCGGATGTACACCAGGCACCACCACCGACGGTGGCCAGGGCGGAACAGGGGCGACAGCGACGTCCTCCGGAACCGCTCAAGCGGTGTCAACCGAGGCAGGCGACGAGGGTACCGCCGGCGCTTCCACGATCGATACGATACATGGATCGACCCTGACCGGGACCACCTCGACCGGTCCCGACGAGGGAGATGCTGAGAGCACTGAGGAGACCGGTGGCCCGCCGCTCCGGCGCGTGCCGCTGTTGGTTGGAGTCTGGGGCGAACTCGGAACCGAACCCGGCCAGTTTGTCGAGCCGAGCAGCGTCGAACTGGATGCGGATGGCAATGTCTACGTTGCGAGTCACGAGGATCGGCTTCAGAAGTTCACAGCCGATGGCGCGCTTCTGGAGATCTTCGGCGAGGCTGGCCCCGGCGAGGGCCAGTTCAATCATCCGCACGGTCTCGCAATGGACCGCGCTCAAGGACTCCTCTACGCCGGCGACCAAGAAAACAACCGGGTTCAGGTGCTCACGACCCAAGGCGAGTTCGTCCGGCTTTGGACCAGCCCGCAGTTCCAGCACATCCACGACGTCGGCATCGATCTCCTCTCCGGGAACATCTATGTCGGCGACCTGGAGAGCAACGTTGTTCAGAAGTTTAGCGACACAGGGGAGTTCATCCTCGAGTTCGGCGGTCCCGGCAGCGAAGCAGGACAATTTTCGGGGGTTTGGGGGATGTCGACCGACTCGGCCGGGCACGTCTACGTCGCCGACAGCGGAAACGGCCGGGTGCAAGTCTTCTCGAGCGGAGGCGTCATTGTCGGCGAGTGGCCCGGCTTCGCCAAGCCAACCGGCGTATTCGTTGATGCGCAGAACAGGATCTACGTTTGTGATTCTCTGGCTGACGCCGTCGTGATCTTCGACGTGACAGGAGTGCTGCTAGAGACGTGGGAGCTGCCGCGCATTGTGGGTTCTGCGTCCGAGCCCGAGGACATCGTCATCACCGCAGACGGTACGCACATCTACCTCGGTGACGTGCTCAACCACCGTGTGATCCACCTGACCCGGCGCGAGATCGCTGTTGACGGTGGTTAACTCCCCGAACTCGTCGAGCTTGCCCACCTCGGCTGGGGCTAGAGCGCCAATTCGCGATCGTCGAGCACCGATGCGATCGCTCTCGGTGGCGCATCACGCTCGACCTCGTTGGCCGGCTTGCTCCCGGTGCGCCGTCTTCACTTGTACGCCGGTCGCCACCGAGAACACGGGGGGAGATCAGCCAAGGAGGACAGGTGACAAGTGATGGGACGCCGCCCGTGCGCGACCTGTTTGCCATCACGTGCCGCCAGTCGAGCTCGCCCCAACGCGATCTTCGATGCAGACATCCTCGGCGCCCGCAGTGATACTGAGGCTGAACTGCCCGGGAGCCTCGTAGGTCTCAATCACGAGGAACACAGAGTCACCAGCCTCTCCAGTGATCACCAGGGATGCGGCAGGCCCCGCACACTGGTCCTCACATTCGAGGATCCTCGCGTCACACGACGGCGGAGCAAGCCCGATCGCGGCGTCGGACCCCACCGTCGAGATCGCAAAGCTGCCGGTCGCCGGGAAGGTCCAGACGATGACAAAATCGTCTGCGTCCATAGGCGGGTCGACGACGAAGCCCCCCCCGTCATCGGCGAGAACACACTCCATCAGCGTAAAGTCGTCACCTGAGGTTACAGCCTGCAAGACGTCAGACCCGACATCCGAGCCAAGGTCATGGTCGACGCAAGAGCTGCCCGCACCCGTGGTGCTAGATGCTCCGGCAGAGGTGGCTGACGCCGTGTCGCCGAAGGTCGTGCCACCAACGGTCGTGCCGGCCACGCTTGTAGTCTCGCCGGCCGTTCGACTTGTCGAGCCAGCGCTCGTGCCCGCCGTGTCAGCTGCTCCGGTCGTCTCCGAAGTTGGACCCGACGTGGCCAAGGATGTGGCGTCGGAGGGGCTGTCGCTACACGATGCGCAGATTGGCAAGGAAAGAAGCAGGTAGATCGCAGGTCTCACGACTGGGGCCATGTCCGCCATCAGCGGATTCTATGGACCCGAGATATGGAGACCGCCTGTATCGGCGAGATCGATACACTCGGAGGTGGGTTCGAGCTCCATGCTGGCCTGGACACCGATGCACCCCGCGTCCGCGAAGGGGAGGAACACGGCAAGCACCCGAGTTTACACAGCGCGAGACGGTCGCAAGACGCGGACCACGGTCGAGCACCGCAGGAAGCGTGTCCGAACTCCAAGCTCCCCCGCCCCAGCGTAGGCGGCCGCCGAAGTTGCGCTGGGGAGCCGACGTCGTCATCCTCGACGACGCCAGGCTTGCCGTAGAGCGTCGAGGAAGGCGTCGATGGCGGAGACGCCCAGCGAAGACGAGCGCACCGCGACCCAAACTGGCATTGAGAACTTCAAATCTGCGATTGGGCGGGCGTGCAAATCCGCTTCGACGACGGTGTAGTCGGGCAAGATCGTTGCGTCCGTGCTGTGGCGAACCAACGCCTTGAGCGTCTCGATGTGTCGAACCCTGGGCCGCACGCGCGACGCGAGCCCGTGCTCGCTGAGGTAGCTCCACACGGCGGAGAAAAATGCGTCGTCGGTCGGACCGTATCCGACCCAAGACATCGACTGAAGCGTTCGAGCCCGGACGGGGGTTCGCCTCGCCTTGGTGCCGGACCGTGCGACAACGAGGACGGGCCGGGCCACTCCGATGATCTGCGTGGCCACCTCACCGCCCGGCGGTTCACCGACCCCCATCAAGACATCGAACTCTCCCGAGCGCAGGGACGCGCTCGTCGGGTCGGGCTGGTACTCGAGTTCGAGCTCCACGTCCGGGAAACGCGATGCGAACTCGGGAAGCAGCCGGCCCAACACAAACACGCCCAGGGTCGGCAATGCCCCGATCCGCAGCACGCCAATCGGACGTTCCGCCGCGGTCGCGACCTCATCCAACAGGGCACGAACCCCGTCGACTACAACTCCGGCCCGGCGGTCGAGGGTTCGCCCCAGCGGCGTCAGCACCAACCGCCGGCCGCTCTTCACGAAAAGGTCAGCCCCGATTTCCCGCTGAAGCTGGTGCAACCGCGCGCTGATGGCGGGCTGCGATCGCCCCAGCTCCAGCGCGGTCGCCTGGACGCTACCCAGGCGGGCGAACAGCCGGAACGTGCGTAGAAGGGTCAGGTCGAGGTCGTTGGTACGGGTCAATGTCGTCGACAATACATCAGCATTATCTATGTGTTTTCCGAAAAAGAATCGAATGGACGCAATCGTTGATGTCCCCCAAATTCGGCGACATGAATAATGGTCTTCGTTGCGCGCTCATAGTTGGGACTCTCGGGCTGGGCTGCGGTGCCGCCGTACCGGACGGCGAGGAGGGGTCGGCCGGGTCGACCCAGCAACCCGGTGACGGCACGAGCGAGGGGGGCTTCGATGCATCGACGCAGGGATCGTCGACCAATCCTGGAGACTCGACGACCGACGCGTCCCCAGCCAGCTCGTCCTCGACTTCCAGCGGCGGTGTCGTTGCCGAGACTGGCTCCGGCAGCACCACCCAAATGGCCGACACGAGTACCGGCGTGACGCCTGAACCGCCCTTGGGCACGGTCCCTTGCGGTGAAGAGGTCTGTGACCTCGCCACCGAGTTTTGCCTGGGCTGCTCCCACCCCGAAGGCCTCGATGCCCATTGCCTGGAGCGGACGTCCGATTCGCTGTACGACGAGCTCGGCCGGGACTTTCGCCACGGCTGCACAGACGGCGTGAACTTGTTTCTCGAATGCGACGACACCGAAGACTGCGCCGAAGACGAGCTCTGCCGATTCGTCTCCGGCGACTTCGCGTTCGCGGTGTGCGAGGTCGGCGAGGGCAACACGTTCGGAACCGCGTGCGACGACGAGACGCAGTGCTCGCTCGAGGCGCCCACGTGCGGGCCACACGACCCACTCGGATACTTCACCCCGTTCGCGCGGGTGCTTGGCTGGACCCCCCAGGCCTGCCAGCCGTGATGGAGGCGGCCGCGCGGCCACTGTTTTCGGTACCGACGGTGGCGTTCAGGCCAATGCAGGCAGCACGAACAGCGGTGCAAATCCGCTGCCCGGGGTGCGGAAGTTCGTCACTTGCCCGCGATACACCCGAGCGGCGAACAACAACACCTCGCCACCGTAGGTGTAGGCGCGGATGTCGACCTTCATCGTGGTCGGCGCACCATCGACGTTGACCACGCGCTCGCTCGGTGCGATGAGCTGCTGGGCCACGTACTCGCCGTGCAGGACATTGGCGAAGACTTTGCGGGTGATCTTCTTCCCCGCGTACGTCGCCCGACTCCCGAACCCGGTGGCAGGCTTGAAGAACAGCTGTTTGCGGTCTGCCCAGAGTGCCTCGGCGTCTTGAGGATCGACCCGACGCGTGGCCGGGACGGCGGCCGCCAGCAGGTCGAGTTCCCCCTGTGCAACGCCGAACTCACGGAGCCGTTCGGGGTCGGACAAGACCTCGAGGTTTCGCTTGTCAGCGAGCACCGCGTAGGCGGCCGGGTGCGGAGTCACCACCGTTTTCCCGGTCTCCCACGCATCGCGAACGGCCGCGACGCTGTCCGACTCGAGGTAGAAATCCGTCAGCCGGTTGTAGATCAGCTCGACCGGATCGCCGAGATGCGTGATCAGGCCCCCATCGCTCTGCAGCTCCTCGGGGCCCACGACACGCGCGTCGATTCCGTTGCGCTCGAGGAGTGCCGCGAACAGGAGCATCTCCGGGTACAGGAACTGCGAGGGCGGATCCTCGTCGACGATGGCGACCCGCCGAAGCTCGGGGTGGCCCGCCACCTTGGCCTCCTCGCGGAACATGTTCACGATCGACGCCTCCACCGCGCCCTCGTCGAGCGCGGTCCGCATCAGCGGCTGGACCTCCGGGCAGCACGCTACCTGCGCCCGTGCGAGTGCGAGGTTGAGCAGGACGCCGCCGGCGTTCGTATTGATCTCGATGAGCTTGGGGCCCTCGGCCGCGAGGTGGAAGTCGTAACCGAACAGCACGCCCTTGGCTGGCGTCGAGACCCGAGCTGAGGGCGGGGCGTCGGCGAGAACCGCCTCCCGATACGCCTCGTTGCAGCCCACGCTCTCGATAGCCCGGATGGTGTCGACGATCGAGGACACCTGCTCGGCTCCGATGAACACCGGACCGCTGGAGAACACGTTGGGCATCCCGTCGCGCAGCAGCGCGGCGGCGTCCGGGAGCTGGCCGTCCAGCTGCGCCGCGAGTGCCTCAGCGTCCGTGGTGATGCACTGGCATCCCCGATTGAGGGTCTGCACGCGCGGGTCGTCTTGCATGGCCGTGACAGTACAGCACGACCTCCGAAGGGGACCTATTCCACGATGAGGACGTGGTTCATCGTGCCGAGACCGTTGTCGACCTTTGGACCGGCCTCGGCACAGTCGTCACAGCACCACCGTCCGTCCCTGACGAACTTGTACTCGTGGCGGCCGGGCTCGACCTTGAGCGTCGCGACCCAACGCCCGTCCGGCTGCCTCCGCATCGGCGTCGAGTTCTCGCTCCAGCTGTTGAACGTCCCTGCGAGAAACACTGCTTGGGCGTCGCAAGCGGCACACTCAACAGTGGTCGGTCGAGGTGGTGTCGGCGGGGGGGACTGCGATACAGATTTCTTGGAAGTGGGTTGAGTTCGTGTGGTCCGTGTCATCGGTGTACTCCGTCTATTCGGGACACTGATGCCGCTGCGCGCAGCATGAGGTTGCTATTCTTGCGCTCGGGCATGTCCTTCCCGTGACCTCAGCGGTCACAGCTGCACCTGAGCAGCGGCCAAACGCTGTTCGTTCGCGGCCACGGGTCACGACGGCAACGCCGGCACCCACAGCAGCGCCAGCTCGATGACCGTTGCGATCCATCGGTCGTGGAGCGCCGGCGGGGTGCGGCGCGAACCAATGCTTTCTGTGGCCTGGGCGGTTACTCGGCGTCTGCCCATCCAGTCGACAAATGCGCGCTCGCGCGGTCGACCGAGGTCCATGTTCGACGAACGGTTCGGGGCCGTCGCTTTCCCCCTTACCCCGGGCCACATCCTTCCGACACGCGGGACAGCCCGCTTCGTGCCCGAAGACCGAAAGAGAACCATGAATCATCCAGCTGACCTCGACCTCTTCCGTGCCGCCCTGTCCCGCCTGGATGAAGCGGCAAAGCATGTCCAAGTCGATCCGGAAACAGTGGCCAGACTGCGACATCCCAAGAGCATCGCCCAAGCCACGCTTGCAGTGCGCATGGACGACGGTTCACTGGCCCTTCTGCCGTCGTACCGGGTGCGCTACGACGACACTCGCGGACCCTCAAAGGGAGGGATTCGCTTTCACCCCGCGGTCGACCTCGCGGAGGTGCAAGCCCTCGCTTTTTGGATGACGTTCAAGTGTGCCGTGGTCGGCATTCCCTTCGGCGGTGGAAAGGGGGGTGTGGTGGTCGATCCGAAGCAGCTCTCCGGCACCGAACTCGAGAGGCTCAGCCGTGCCTACGCTCGAGCCATGGCGAGCGTCATCGGGCCAACACGCGATATCCCGGCCCCCGACGTCTATACCAACGCCATGGTGATGGGCTGGATGATGGACGAGTACTCTCAGGGCCACCAAAGCCGGGAGCCGGGGGTCATCACGGGCAAACCCATCGCGCTGGGCGGAAGCCTGGGGCGCGATGACGCCACTGGGCGTGGCGCCTACTATTGCATCAAGCAGCTGGAGGCCCAGCTCGGCTGGCAACCCACCAAGATCCGCGTCGCCGTCCAGGGTTTCGGCAACGCAGGCCAGCATGTCGCCCGCTTGCTGCACGCCGACGGATACCGTGTCGTCGCAATCAGCGATTCAAAGGGCGGCGTTTTCCGGGCAACAGGGCTCGATGTTCCTGCGCTGCTCGAACGAAAACAACGCAGCCGCTCTCTTCGCACCGGATACGCGGGCGCATCCGTCTGCGATTGCCCGGACTGTGGCGCGGAGACCTGCTGGTGCGGTGATGCCCGACCGGATCAAGTCATCACCAACACAGAGCTTCTGGAATCGGACGTCGACCTCCTCATTCCCGCCGCGCTCGAGCGGCAGATTACGCATCACAACGCCGAGCGTATCCAAGCGAGCACCATCGTCGAGGTCGCCAACGGGCCAACAACCCCGGAGGCCGACACGATCCTGAATCGTCGAGGCGTCCGGGTCTTGCCCGATATCCTCGCGAACGCCGGCGGAGTGACCGTGAGCTACTTCGAGTGGGCGCAGAACCGCGGCGGCGTTCGCTGGGCTGAATCAGAAGTTCACGAGCGCCTCCAGGACATCATGACCACCGCATTCGAGCGCGTGGCACAGTTCTCCAGTGAGCGGAGCGTACCGCTACGAACCGCCGCGTACGCATGCGCGCTCGAGCAGCTCGACGAGGCAATGTCCGCGTGCGGCACAGAGCGCGACTTCGCGGACGCTCCGAAGGCTGACCAGCGATGAGCGGTTCGGTTCTCTCCGGGAGGGAACGATGGGCACTCGCAGCCGCGTTCATGCTCATGGCCGGTTGTGCGAACCGACGACCGCCCGGGACCCAGCCTGACGCGATGAGCGTACAGGAGCACAACAAAGCGGCCAGCCTCGAACAAGCACGGGCCTCGGCACACGGTGGTCGATATCACCCAGGGGCAGACCCGCTCGCGGGGTGCACTGGGGACGCCGAGGTGTCCGGGCTGTGCTGGTCGTCGCGTAGCGGCACCAATGGCCGCCACCGGACCGAGCGACGACAGCACGCCCACGCCGCGCAGCTGCATCGTCAGGCGGCGGATACCCTCGAAGCGCAGGCGGCTACGGCTTGCCGGTCGGTTGCAGCCTCCGACCGAGAGCGCAGCCCGGTGCTCCACCCGCGGGACCTGGTCTCGGTCGACATCCATGACGGCGGCGTCGAAGGGGCTGTTGTCACAATCGTGTATCGACCCGTCGTCGGGATGACTCCCGAGAGCCTGGGACGCGTGGTTGATTGTCACCTGGCACACAGCGCAGTGCTCGGGCATCCCATCGACGACCTGCCGGACTGTCCGCTTGTTCCCCGCGGGGTGTGGGCGGAGGTCGGGGAAGACGAACAAGGCCGCGTCTCGCTTGCCATCGGGGCGGATAGGCCGTCATCCGCCATCGAGGTTCGCAGCCGCGCAGAACGCCTGCGGGTCGCCTTGCCGTGACATGCGGCAACCGGGCTTGTGGCCCGGGGGGTCACTTAGAGCGACCCGAGGGGGCAACGAATGCACGGTCGCACTCGACCTCCGAGCACCCATAGAAAACTACAGTCATCTGTCGCGCTGCTGCCCGCGCGCGCCTCAGAGTTTCAGCACCGAAATCCCCCAACAACATGACCCTGTCTCTTATACACATCTCCGAGCCACGAGACCTCTCTACATCTCGTATGCC
>CAJXVA010000147.1 GCA_913061055.1 uncultured Pseudomonadota bacterium | reverse complement strand
TCTACACTAGATCGCTCGTCGGCAGCGTCAGATGTGTATAAGAGACAGAACCAGGACGGCACCCCCCTCGAAGACGCATGGCCCGCCTCCGCCCCGGGTGACCCAACCACCAGCCCCTGCGACGTCGACATGGCGAGCGACGGCCGGTTCGCCATCACCTGGGTTTCCAACGACTCAGACGACGGCTTCCTGCACGTCTACGACACCGACGCTCAGCTCCTCGGAGTCGCCCAGGTCAACCAGCACGGCCCCGTCTACGTCGACCACCCCCGCGAGCGCCACGTCCCCCCGGTCAGCGTGGGCATCAACGCCGACGGCAACGTCGCCGTCGCGTACACCATCCACGAGCTCTTCACCGGCTGGGTCCGCACCTTCGACGCCAACGCCGAGCCGCTCATGGACGAACAAGTCATCGCGGGCAACCACCTCCTGCTGACCACACCACAGCTCGCGACGAGTTCGTGCTCCGACAGCCTCGCGGTGTCCTGGCTTCGCGATGACAGCGGCGCAGCACGGTCGCGTGTGTACCGGGCGGACAACGACAACGACGGCACGGCTGATCTTTGCTGCCGGTGAGGCGCTGAGGGCACGGTCCGTCACACCACGCGGGCCGAGATACTCGCCGCGAGTGTACCTGTACCTCCAATCAAGTTTCGTTCGCCCCGCATCAGCGCCGGCACTACGTTCCGCCCCGGATGCCGTCGCAGCTTCACGAGGTGCTCGTCGCCATGCTCCGCGAGAGCGAAACCATGGCGCGCACGCTCGCCGAATGGGCCACCGGCCAGAGCATCCCCGCGGAGACCCAACTCCGCACACGGGACCAGAACTACAGCGAGATCCAGCCCCCCGAGTACCGCGCCGACCTCGTCGTCGAGTTCGTCCCCAGGGGCGCCGAACAACCCAGCTTGATGATCATTTTCGAGGTGCAGCTCACCCGCGACTCGGACAAACGCCGAACCTGGCCGGCGTACCAGGCCGTCCTGCGCGCGCAGTACCGCTGCCCTGCAATGGTCGTTGTCCTTGCGCCCGCTCCCGAGGTTGCGCAGTGGTGTGCGGAGCCCATAGACCTCGATGGCCGCGGCATGTCCGTGATGCGTCCTACCGTCATCGGCCCCTCGTTGGTTCCGGTGGTCACAGATCCGGAAGAAGCGGTCCGCACGCCGGGCGTGACGGCACTCTCCGTCATTGCGCATGGCCGCAGCTGTGACGCGCTCGAGGTCGGCCGCGCTGGCTTGCACGCCGCGCAGTCACTCGACGAGGCCGACGCGCAGCTGTACACTGACCTCGTCTTTCACCACCTCGACGGCGCAGCGCGCCGGGCCCTGGAGCGCGAAATGGCACTGAAGCTGAAGAACAAGTACGAGTACCAAAGCATCACCTTCCGCCGGCTGATCGCCGAGGGCAAAGCGCTCGGCAAGGCAGAAGGTAAGGCAGAAGGCAAGCTTCGTGCGCTTGAGGTGCTGCTTGAAGCGCGCGGGTTTCACCTCGACGCCCGGATCCGCGAGCGTCTAGAGGCCTCCGACGCAGACGAACTCGACGCGCTCGTGGTTCGGGCGGCCTCGCTCGAGACCCTCGACGATCTGTTCGAAGACTGACTCGGCGTTCCACGGACTCTGAGGTGGGCCTTGCAAGACCACCGGGCGCGGCCGGATGGAAGCCCGTTCGTGCAGGCCAGTGGCTTGCGTGTCTCGTCGTCGTCACGGCGTGTGCACCGTCGGAGGACCTCCCGGCGTTCACACTCGAGACCGACCACGCGCGCGTCGCCTACCGTGCACCGCAGGACCGACCTTGCGCAGGCGACCTTCTGCAGATCGATGCGCAGGTTGAGTTCCTCGAGGACGTATTGGGTGAGGCCAGGGATGGCCCTGTGTCCATCGTCCTCCTTCCTCTCGACGAGGTCATGGAGCTTTGCGGTGGTGCGCAAGGCTGCTACGACGGTTACGGTGAGCAAACCCTGTCACCGTGGAACGCCGTGGCCCACGAGCTGTCGCATGCGATCAAGCCGGTGGACACATTCCCCAGCGATTTTTGGGCGGAAGGCAGTGCGAATGCGCTGGCAGGCGGCTTGAGCCTGATCGACGGCTCGCGCGACCTCGAACTCCTCGATCTTGGATCCGAGGACCTCTCAAACTACGTGCGGACGACCCACTTTCAACGGTACCTGATCGCCACGTACGGGCTCGATGGCTACCGGAGCCTCCTGCAAGGTGGCTTCGACCCGTCGGCCAGCCTGGGCATTTCGGTCGAAGAGCTAATCGCTCAGTACAACCGCGATGCTCCCTTCGCTTACGCACGCTTCTCTGCATGTACAGACCCTGAGATCCTCCCAGTTCGGGAAGGCGTGTGGGAGGCTAACTCGACCTTCTCGTGCGAGTCGGAACACGCAACGCAGTACGAGCGCCGCGACTTCTCAGGAGCCTTCAGTTCCACCGTGGGCGCTGCCGTTCATCGGACGATCGAGTTGGGGGAAGGAACCTACGAGTTCCGACTCGACGGTGGTCTCAGTTTCACGCTCGAGGGCTGCCTTCTCGACTCGCTCGACGACGAACCGAGCGACGTCCGCCTGGGCGGGGATGTATTCAACGAGGTCGAGCGGGCAATCGCAACCCCGTTCGCGGCCGGCGAGACTCACCGGGTCCGGCTGACCGAGGGGCTGTTCCGAGTTGGGCTCTCGTCGGGGACCGAGGAGGAGCAGGAGTTGCGCCTCACCGTGGCTCAGGTCGACTGACGCTGCGGCCGCCAGTGTGCCGAGCACACCTGCACCTCCGCCCGCGTTTTCTGAGCCGCCCTTCAACCCGCGCACTACCTTCCGCCCCGGATGCCGTCGCAGCTTCACGAGGTGCTCGTCGCCATGGTCCGCGAGAGCGAAACCATGACGCGCACCATCGCGGAATGGGCGACCGGCCAGCCGATGCCCGCGGACCTCCAACTCCGCAGCCGCGACCAGCTACAGCGAGATCCAGGCCCCCGAGTACCGGGCCGACCTCTTCTTTGAGCTCGTTCCCAGGGCGCTCACAAGCCGAAGCGAATGATGATCTTCGAAGTGCAGCTCACTCGCGACACGGACAAACGCCGCACCTGGTCCGCATACCAAGCCGTCCTGCGCGCGCAGTACCGCTGTCCCGCGATGGTCGTCGTGCTCGCGCCCGACGGTGGTGTCGCGCGTTGGTGCGCCCAGCCCATCGACCTCGACGGCCGAGGAACTTCGGTCATGCGCCCCACGGTCATTGGGCCATCCCGAGTCCCAGTGGTGACCGACCTCAGCGAAGCGGTTCGCACGCCGGGGGTGACCGCGCTCTCCGTGATCGCCCATGGCCACTCCGAACACGCGCTTGAAGTCGGTCGCGCGGGGCTACGAGCCGCGCAGTCCCTCGACCAGCCCGTGCGACGCTGTACACTGACATGGTCTTTCACCACCTCGATGCCGCAGCGAGCAAAGCCTTGGAGTACGAAATGACACTGAAGATGAAGAACAAGTGCGAGTACCAAAGCTCCACCTTCCGGCGCTTGATCGCGGAGGGCGAGGCGAAAGGCGAAGTCAAGGGTAAGGTCAAGTTGCTCGAGGTCCTGCTCGAGTCGCGTGGCTTTCACCTCGACGCGGACTTCCGCCAACTCGTTGGGCGGTGATGCTCTCGTTCTTGGTCCCTGAAACCGGACTCTGCGGGACCTGGTTTTGAGCCGTCCAAGGCGGCGGGTATGATCCGCGTCCATGAACGCCTATCTCGAACACCACCTCGGGAAGAAACGGAAGTTCTGGCGGATCGAAGTCGATGGCCCAGACCGGACGATCACCCAGGGCGGAGTGGACGCGAAGAAGCCCGCGACCTCGAAAACCAAGACGTTCAAGACCGCGGAGGCCGCAGCCGCGAATCTCGACAAAGAGGTCGCCAAGAAGCTGGCATCGAAGTACTTCGACCCGACCTCGCTCGAGAGCTTGATGGCCGCTCACGTCGCGCAGATCCCGGCTCCCACGGAGGCCGAGATTCAAGCGCACCACGAGGAGCTTCCGCACCTGTGCGACGACTACCTTCAGGTCTTTCGATCGGGGGCGCTGGGAGTGGGGACCCTCAACGACTTCGGGAAACCGGCCACGACGTACCCCGGGTCCTATCCGGACATCTCGGTGCTGCATCCGGCGTGCAGCGCCGCTGACCATATCGACGATGAAGCCCTCGACCCTTACTTTTACCTGGTCGGCATGTTGTTCGATGGGGCGACGTTGGTGCAGATCAATCAGGGCAAGTGGGCCGGGCAGGTCACCGTCCTCGACAACGGTCCCGGCGACGAGATGAGTGAGCTCATCGTTCAAGGGGATCCCGACGCGACGATCGAGGCGTGGATCGGCGCCTCATTGATGGAGCCTTTGCAGGAATCCACGCTCTCGGCCTTCGTGCTCGACCGACTCCTGCACCACAAGGGCGCGGCCACAGAACTCTTGGTGACGCTCGAGAAAGCCACCGCGGCGGTTGGCGCAAAGATCGAGGCGGAGGCGCACACTCTCGAGGTGCTCGACCTGTCCGACATGGGTCTCACCGTCCTCCCGGACAGCCTCGGCGATTGTGTCCAGTTGCGTACGCTGAACTTGCGCAAGAACAAGTTCAAGAACGTACCGCCGGTCGTTCGAAACCTGAAACGCTTGGAACACCTCGACATGCACTACAACAACATGGACTTGGCCGAAGTGCCCGAGTGGGTGAGAGAGCTTCCGCTGCGCACATTGGACCTCAGCATCAACTACCTTGGGGAGGGCTTTCCGAGCGCCGTCACCAGCATCACCACCTTGGAGGAGCTGACGCTCGCGAAGGTCGACCGACTCCCCGCGGAAATCGCCAACCTCAGAAAGCTTCGTTCCCTGACCGCAGATGGCGTCACAGGGGGCATCGACGACCAAGGTCTTACCCAATGCACTACGCTGGAGACGTTGCATCTTGGACGGCTGAGCTACCCCCTCCCCGACGATATCGGCAACCTGGGCAGTCTGACCTCCTTGCGCTTCAACTCGGCCTGGCAGGAGGAAGTTGATGTGCCGAGCTCGCTTACGAACCTGTCGAAGCTCCAGGAACTCCACGTGGGTGGTGCCCGGTTACCGGATGGGCTTGGAGCTCTTGCGGCTCTCGAGAGCCTCCACATCCAAGGCAACGATGATGGGCTTCCTGCCAGCTTCGGGGAGCTTGCGTCGCTGAAGAAGCTCGACCTCCACTACTACCGCGGCAAAACGCTCCCGGAAAACTTCGGCGACCTGCAGAACCTCGAGTGGCTCAACCTGGAGGCCGCGCAGTTCTTGGAGACGCTTCCGGAGTCGTTTTCGAACTTGCGATCGCTTCGGTATCTCAGCCTCGCGGCGTGTCGCCAAGTCGACGTCGGGGATCGCCTCGCGGGTCTTGTAAACTTGGAGCAGCTGTTCTTGAGCGGGCCCTCAGCGGAGAGCGCGAAACGCTCCGTCGCCGGGCTTACGAAGCTCAAGAAGATCAAGGTCTACTGAAGCTTGGGTCGAGGCGCTAGCTCAGCCTCGCCAACGTCGTAGATCCGCAGCCGTCAGCCGCTGCGCTACGCCACGACGGTCTGCAGGGTCGCACAGGAGGCGGCAGCGGGCGAGTGCCGGCACCGCCTCAGGTGTCCCTCTCATCGAGTTCAGTCTTTGTGCCTTCGAGCATCAGCCCGCCAACGCCGACGCACTCACTCTTGCTGCTCAGGAGTGCCGACAACCCACAAGCCCGCATCCTCGCCCTCGTGAACGAAGTACTCCATCTGCGTCGCATCGCCCAGCGGCTCACGGGGAAGCGGGGTGTGCGACAGGAACGCGAGGCCATCGATGCGGGGAACCACAGTCTGCCGACGGCCGGTCAGCAGGTCGATCCACGCGAGCTCGCCCTGGCCATCGGTGGGCGCGGTGAAGCCGAGGTTGTCGAGGTGCGTGAAGTGGCCAATGCCCATGCCGCGTGGGTAGTCGAAGAGCGGCTGCGGATCGGAGCCATCCAAGGGAATGCTCCAGCGAGTCTTGGAATTGCATTCGGGCGTGTCGGCGAAGGTGCCCACAAGGGCGTCGCCTTCCGGTCTCGCGGAGCTGCATCGATAGCCGGGCACGGGAAAGTCGACGAGGAGTTGGCCCTGCGGGATGTCCCAAACCCGAATCCAATCGTCGGACTGCTGGGCGAACAGGGTCTCGTCGACACGCTGGAGTCCCGTCGTTGTCTCGAGAAGTGCTGGCCGGGGAAACGTTTCACCACGCTCGACGAGAAGGACTTCGTCCTCGGTGAGAAGTGCGGGCAGGTGCGGGTCGGCGCCCCAGATAGACTCGGCGCCGCGCACAGCGAATGCCGGTCGCGGCTCGGACGTCAGATCGTCCCACCACGCGGTCTGGGACACGCCGCCCGTGTCCGGCTCGTAGACGATGAACATGTCGAGGCCGTCCTCTACCCCGAACACCCACATCGAGTTGTTGGGTGCTGGCAGGAGCTCGCCTGTGGAGAGGTTCACGATACTGCTCTCCCACAAGAGGTAGTTCGCTTGGCGTTGCTCGACCTCCGCCGAGAGCCAGCCCCACCTGGAGAGGTAGTCGGTGTACGCAAGCGTGTTGAACTCTTCGAATAGCGGGTCGGCCTCCAATGGCAGGTGGATCAGGCCATCGGGGTTGAGGAGGCTCCAGGTGTTCTGCTCGACGTTGCGCAGGGTGAGGTGGTTGCCGAACCTGAACCATGGGTTGCAGTCGAGGCTGGACCCCAAGACCTCGCCGGCTTCGCCCGTATTCACGTCGAGCGGGCGGACATCGCCGGTCTCGGGGTCGCAGACGAAGGCCGCGTCGCCGACCACCAGCGGAAGCTCGCGGTCGCCGAGCTCGATCTCGTTGCCACCACAGGCGTCGAGCAGGTAGGCGCCGAATGCATCTTCGTATTCGCTGGCGCTGCTGTCGAACCAAGCCGCGAGACGGCGTTCACCGATCACGGCCGAGCCCCACGTCGCACCTGTGGGGTTGGATGGGGGGACCTCGACATTCAGAAGACGAACCGGCCCTTCGCGACCGCAGACCTCGACGACTTCGATGGGGTCTTCGGCGACGCTTGGTCCACACCCGAACAATGCAGCGGCGACGATGAGCATTCCTTGCTGTCGCATCGCCTTCCAACAAACCACTGTGCTGCACGGTCCGCAAGCGTTCGGTACGATCGACGATTCGTCATGACGACTTGTCGCGACCGGCCCGGCGACATGACGGATCGGCCCACGCACGTCCGGCCGCGCGTCGAGATATAGTCCCTGGGATGGAACGAGGCGGATGGATCCTCATCGGTGTGGTTTCGGGCCTGGTGGCCTGTGGTTCGAACGTTCCCGTCGAGGAGCGCGACAACTGCGACGCGTACCTCGAATGTCTCGCCGAGACCGATCCGGAAGAGTTCGAGTCGGAGGCCACGGTCTACGGCAACAATGGAAGCTGCTTCGACAGCGCATCGGGCGACGACTGCCAGACCGCGTGCGGGCAGAAGCTCGCGGGGCTGGGCGAGAGCAGTGAGGCTTGCGAGCCGCCACCCGAGCCCGAGCCGGATCCCGGGAACGACCCGCAGCCGGATGAGAACGGATACGTGAACTGTGGTGAGCTCTCGGCTGGTGGCCCCACTGTGGGGCCAGGCGAGCCTGGGCCGCTCGGGTTTCCGACCGCGGCTTGCAACCCTCGCCAAGATCAAACCGGAAGTGAGTACGCCTGCTGCTCCGACGATCCGGCGGCGGTGGGCGGTGACGTGCCGCAGTACCAGAACGTGTCGTTGGGCTCGACTCCACTGTTCTCGGGCAGCAACAATGGCCTGGGAACCTCGGGGATGTGCGTGCGCACCAGCGACATCCCGGCGGGTTCGGGCCTTTCCGAGGCCGCTGCGGCCAACTGTCCCGTCCCGTGCAATCCCACCTGGGCGGCCGGCGACGTGGAAGCCGTTTGTGGTGCTTCGCGGGTCTGTTGCCAGACGCGCGCGATCCAGCCCGAGGACTGCATCCTCGATGGTGACACCTGGCGCCCCGCCACCGGTGCGGACATCCTCGACGGAACCTCCAACTGGGCGCTTCCCCGCCATCGCACCCACCAGGACCCCAATGGACAGGGGTGCGCGACGTTTGCCGGAAGTGCCGACATCGGCAACGAGGACTTCCAAGATTGCCTTGTACAGCTCAGTGTCGCCGACAAACGTGGGTGGTGTCAGGCGCTCCAGCCGGGCCAGGCGTGTCCGGGCGATCAAGCCGGCTACCTCGACGCATGCGAGCAGATCAACATGGGGCTGATACCGCCGCCGGTTTGATCTGCATCGGCGACCGCGCCCACGTCGGTCCGTCGGGCACGGGCTACCCGCCGCCGTTCCACAGCCTGCGCCACAGTTCCCCGATCGGGGCAGGCTCGCTCAACACGATCCGAAGCCGCTTCGTGTCGTTGCCTCCCTTCGCTCCTGGCTTCTGCCCGACCGCTCTCGTGGCGGTGCCAATTGCACGCGACAGCAGATCCGGTGCACTGAGGTCCGACACATCAACGCTCAACGTGCGCTTCTCGACCGCGAGGGCTCGTGCCTTCGCGGAGTCGACCTCGATGCGCGCAATCACAGCCCCCTGCTGGTGAAGCCGTCGCAACAGCAAGGCCAGCCCGGTCCGGTACTCCGAGTTTCGCTCACCGTCACTCCCCCGCTTCCCGCCCCGACTGTGAAACACCACGTGCGGTACGCCGCCGTGCTCTTCCACATCGAACCGCGCGTTCACTTCGCCCCCGTCGGCATCACGCATGGGCGGCAGCTTCATCGCGGACTTGTTCTGCTCGGCGAAGTACCGCTCGAGGTGGAGATCGATCAGCTCGCGAAGCATCCGGGCCAGCGCGTCCATCGACGGCGCATCGCCCAGCCCCGGCGCGGCGAGGTGTTCATCTTCGTTCTCGAACACCGCGCTACCGAGCGTGGCCACCTTCGGGAACGCCTCCTCCTCCAGCCGCTGGCGAACCTCGGCAACCCCGGTCGCATCCCCGAGGTCTCGCATCAGCGTCGGACTCCGAGCGGCACGACTCGAGATCCACGCGGTCAGATCCGTCTTCGGAACCGGCCCCGGAAACGCCGGGTGCCGAAGCAGCGCCCGCACCACGAGCATCTCGTAGCTCTTGCCCAACGACTCGCTCTCCAGCGCCGAGAAGAGCGCTTCGTGAACCTCCAGCGCCCCGGTCTCGTCCGCCGAGAGGTCTCCCTCCCGCGCCACGAACCCGAACCACCCATCGCCCTTCTTGCTGAGCCCCTTTCGGTATCCCGCCTCCTCTGCAACCAGCGCCGACGGCCGGACCCCATGAGCCTCTCGGTAGGCCCGGTACCACCGCTCGGGCTTCGTGCCCTGTCGCTTCGAGGCATCTCGCAGGGCGCCGAGAATGTCCTGCGCCCGAAGGTCGAAGTCCACCGCGACGCCCTTGGGAAGCTTCGCGGCATACTCCGCCACAGCCCATACCTCGCCACCGGCTTCGACCTCCACGCCCAGCGTTTGGAGCAACACCTCGGGTCGCCGCAGAAACGCGGCGTGGTTGCCGATGAAGTCCAGCACCGTCAGGGTCTTGCCCGGCAAGTAGCGAAGACCTCGCCCAAGCTGCTGCAGCCAGACGATGCTGCTGTGGGTGGGGCGCAGCATCAACACGGTGTCGACGGAGGGCACGTCGACGCCTTCGTTGAACATGTCCACGCAGAAGACGACCTCCAGCTCGCCCGATGCCAGCTGCTCGAGGGTCGCAGTGCGCGGATCTGCGGTTGGGCCGGTATGGACGGACGCACAGGCGACTCCACGCTCGGTGAAGAACGCCCGCATGAAGTCCGCGTGCCGCTGCGTGACGCAGAACCCCAGCGCCCGAACTCGGCCCGAAGTTCGCGCCCGCAGCTCGCTGAGGCAATGCTCGGCCCGAGCCTCCGTGGCCACCATGTCGGTGAGCCGCTCGTCGGTGTAGCTCCGCCACGGCAGCGGTTCGTACGTCACCTCGTCGCCGATGCCAAAGTAGCGAAACGGCGAGAGCTGCTCGGACTCGATGCCGCGCGGGATGCCGGCCCGATACACCTCGTTGCCCTCGCACAGCGCGAGCAGATTCACGCCGTCGAGTCGCTCGGGGGTCGCGGTCAGGCCCAGCAGGAACTCGGGCGCGAAGTGGTCCAGCACCCGGCGATACGTGTCCGCCGCGGCGTGATGGAACTCGTCGACCACGATGTAGTCGAACGCGTCCGACGCGAAGTGCTCGAGGTTGTCGCCCGCGCTCAGCGTCTGAATCGACGCGAACAACAGGTCGGCGTCCGGTTGCTTGTCGGTGCCGTTGAACAGTCCCGGTGTGTCGTCCGGCCGAACCTTCCGATACGTCTCCAGCGCCTGGGTCAGGATCTCTTCGCGGTGGGCGATGAACAGCACCCGCCCGAAGTCGCGGGAGTCGAACGCGCTGAGGAACGTCTTCCCCAAGCCCGTCGCCAACACCACCATCCCCGCGGTGTTCCCCTGCGCACGCGTCAACGCGAGCTGCTGCAGGGCCTCTTGCTGCACACCGTCGCGCGGCTGAGGACGCTCGCTCGGTGCATCCTGCGCCACCGCCAGCGGAACGAGAGCCCCGCCCCGGGTGGGGACCTGCCGCTGCTCGTCGTAGGCGCTGATCCACGCGTCGTCGATCTCCGTCGCGTCCTCCCACAACGCTTCGAACGCCCCGCGAACGTTCTGCACATCCCGCGGCGCGACCAGTCGGTAGTTCCACTCCACGCCGGTCTGCAGTGCGGTCTGGCTGAGGTTCGAGCTGCCGACCCATGCCGAACTCTCGCTGCCGTGGACCATCCACGCCTTGGGGTGGAACGACTCTCGTGCCGACTGTGGCCGGTACATGCGAAGCCCGAGCGCGTCTGACTCACGCGATGCCACCAGAGGAAGCGAGCGAAGGTGTCGAAGCGCGACCGGCTCGGTCACGTCTTGGTAGCGGCCCGTCACGATCCGGATCTGCCCCCCGCGGCGCAGAATATCGACGAGCCGATCCTCGAGCAGGTCGACGCCCCGATCGAAGATGAACGCGAGCGCGAGGTCCACGTGCGTCGCGTCGTCGAGCGCGGGCGCAAGGTCGGCGAGCAGTGGGTCCTTTGTGCCGCCGACCACGAGCCCCGGCGCGAGCGACCCGTACGCCTGCTTGCCCGGGATCACGCCCCGCACACCACCGCGTGGGTCGTCCGTGTCCCCAACCCGGCGCGGGATCACGTGCACATGCAGATGCATCACGGTCTGCCCGGCAGCCGCGCCCGCGTTGAACCCCACGTTGTAGCCATCGGGTGCGAGCCGCTCGTCGAGCTGAGCTTTGACCGCATCGACGGCTTGCCAGATCTCGGCCTGCTCTTGCGGGGTCGCGTCGAAGTACGTCGCGACGTGGCGGCGCGGGATGACCAGCGTGTGGCCCTCGGTCACCGGGTGGCGGTCAGGGATCGCGACGACACGGTCGAAGGGCCAGTCGTTGCTGGCCTCCGGGATTCGGCAGAAGGGGCAGTCCTTTGCCACGAGGAGCTGGAGGATAGCGATTGCGGTCGTGGAACTCGAGCACTTCCAGGAGGGCGGAATCGCGCGCAAATGCGACAGCGCTGTCGCATTCTCGCGGGCCGGTCTCGCTTCGCGATATGTCCCTCGAGGACGCGTTCACCCGAGGCACTCGGCGTCGAGCTCCGCGGGCAACAGCAACGGCCACGACCCGTCGCCGTGCCGCACGGTGTACTCGCCCGGCGGCAGATCCTCGACCACGCATTCAGCCTCGAGCGACGCACAGACGGCGATGCAGGTCTCGTTCGACTCGGACCAGCGCCCCTCGCTGCGAACGACGATCTCATCTCCCTCCAACCGCGCGTCGCAGGTCGCCTCCGTGTCCTGTGCGCAAGCGCTGATACACTCCTCCAGGCGCACCGTCAGGACCAGGTCGGCGTTCGCCTCGTGGGCAACCACCGCCTCAGGCTCCACGCAGACGCGTCCAGAGTCGATCACGACGTTCTCGGGCGGGTTGCACGCGCACAAGGCTCCCAGAATTGCGATCAGCCAAGCCAGCTTCATGCCGGTGGGTGTCCGGCAACGTCTGCGATCCGTGACTCGGCGCGGGAGCTTTCCGAAGACTTGGGGGATACTGCGGTTGTGCACGCCTCTCGCACGCTGCCGCTCGCCATCTTCGTCGCGGTGCTGGCCTGCACGCCGATCGAACCCGATGGCGGCTCGCCGATGTTCACGGCCGGGCCGACGGGCGCGGGCACGGCCCCGGCATCGACCGGCGGTGGGGATGACGGGACCGGGACCGTTGCGACCACGGACGCGGCCGGCGAGACCACGTCCACAAGCCCCGGGACCAGCACGGGTTGGAACCCAGGCGATGATGGCCCGGGCCCGAGCACGGGCGCACTCGACGATGGCACCACCGGGACCGATACCGCCGACGACGGGATGACTCAGACCGGAACCGCGAGCATGGGCGAGTCGACCTCGGTCGGCCCCACTACGACCGGCGGCGACGACCTCGACGCCGTACGGCGCAGGGCGGCGGCCTGGTACTTCATGAACGGCTCGCCTGCCGACGGCAACGACATGTGCGACGGCGACTGCGGGTTCGTCGATGACGGCGATCTGAGAGACTTCTGCAGCGACGACTGTGGGTTCATCGACAACTCCGACCTGCGGGACTTCTGCAACGACGACTGCGGGTTCATCGACGACGGCGACCTGCGGGACTTCTGCAACGGAAGCTGCGGGTTCATCGGCGACAGCGACCTGCGTGACCTGTGCAACGGAAGCTGCGGGTTCATCGGCGACAGCGACCTGCGAGACTTCTGCAACGGCGACTGCGGCTTCATCTGAGACGCCGGCATGGCGCGCGGCGGCTTCGAACCCGGCGCTGTTCGGCGAATCGCAGTTGATCATCCACGACACGCCGCGTTCGTCTCAACCCCGGCGGTAGGGGCTCTTGCTCCCGCCAGCCCGTCAGGCCTTCGGTCCTGCGGCGTCGGCAGATCGCAGCGGGCAAGCTCCGCGCGCTCGAGGTGCTGCGAACCGCCGCGAACGGCTCTCAGAGGCAGCTCGAATCCGTGTACCAGAGGTCGCCGACCCCGGTGAACCAGTGGGTCAACATGTCGATGACGTTGTCGCCACCGATCGTGTTCGTCACCGCATACGTGGTCGGGCCGACGACGTGCTTCTGCTGACAATGGAGGAAGTTGCCCTCATACGAGGGAGGGTTGACTTGGCGCAGGGCGTCGTCGAAAGCAAGGACGGCACCCTCGATGCAGCTGTTGCGATTCGCCCGGCTGGCGCTGAGGCCCTGGCTGCTCAGGAGGTCGGCGACCGATGGAGCGGTGCGTGCGTTGAAGTCGTGAAACGACTGATAGACGGTGTAGGGCGTCTCGATGAAGTCGTCGATCAGCAGCTTCTCGATCTTCATGCACACGGCCTCTTCGCCGGGAGCCACGGCTTGCGCACAGGTGTCATCGACGTAGGCGTCAAACAGGTCGAATTTGGCGGAGATCGTCGGGCCCGCAAGGGAGGGTGGGGGGTTGAGGGCAGAGCTGGACGTGCATGGGTAGTCCGACGCGGCGGGGTAGTCGGGGTTGGCGACGATGGGGCCGTGATAGGCGGAGTCGAAGAACCCGCGGACTTCTGCGTTCGGGAGGCGGTCGGCAACATAGTCTAGGTTGCGCATCGCGCCCATCGATCCGGCGCTGCCTCCCGCAAACAGGACGATGCTGTCCGGGTCATTGGGAGTGGTGGGAAGCTGCTCGAGACGGTCGAGCACGGCGGCGACGATGTCGTGACCGTGAAACTCCATGTCGCTGGTGGTATCGAGGTTGGTGAACCCAAACGACGAGCCATCGGCACGGCCGCCTTCACCGGACCAGCCGTCCGAGGAGCAATACTCGATGAGCACGCGGTTCGCTTGGCCAATGGATCCGTTCTGTGGCTCGAAGATGCCGTCGAAGTCGCGAGTGGGCGGAAGCGCTGTTTGGGCGACGCCATACGGCGCACCGCCGGAGGCGCAGTCCCCCTCCGCGACGCATCCGGTGGACATCTTGTGCGGGGAGTCGTTGAGCCGGTCTTCGCACCCGTCGAGGCTCGAGCAGCCGCCTCCACCTTCGAGGTAGATGACCCAGTTGTCCTCGAACGCGGGCGTGGTCGCAGGGGCGTAGTAGAAGGCCGCCTGTGTGCCGTCGTTGCATCGCGCGTCGGGATACTGAGCCGGATTGAGCACATGGCGGGTCATCGTGGCTGCCGATGCACTCCCCGAGGCGGCGGCGAGCCCAACGAAAGTGCACAGCGCCGCCGCAACACGGAGCGGGGCCGAGACAAGAGCGAGTACTGGACGGGGTCGGCTGTTCATGTCCCCCCCATTGCCTCCACCCGGCCTTCGATGACACGGAGAGGTCATCGGATGCCGCGCTGGCCGTTCAAGTCGGGCCGAGCACGTCCACGCGGGGAATGCCACAGACACAAAGTGCTGCGCTCGTGCCCGCTGGTAGTGCTCCTCGTGACCGCTTGCGGGTCAGCAGCCGCCCCCGCGGTTCGCAACGGGACGAGCGGCGGCGAAAAGAACGCCAGCACGTCCACCGATGCGCCGGCCCTTCCCTGTATCTTCCCGGCCATGCTCGGCGGGCACAACGTTCTCGGATTGGCGGCCATTGTGACCGGCATGCTCGGATGCTCGGGCGAGCCCAAGGGGGCCGCGACCGGTCCGGCGCAGCCCCAAGCCGTGCAACCCGACCCGACTCCGCTGTATCGCAACGCATCGGTCGCTGTCGTGCGCATGCCCGGTGTCGGAGAGGACGGGTTGGTCTCCATCTCGCCTTCGGGGGCCGCGCGTCTGTATCGCAAGGGCGAGCCTATCCCCGACGATGAAGGGCTGGTCGAGGCCACGTGGTGTCTGCACCGCGACGAGGTGGCGCCGGTGTGCCTGCAGGCCGGCACCTCGCAACCGCGTTGTTTGGGCGGGTCCAACCCCGTGGGGTGGCGGCCGGACGAAAAGGCTGTCGTGCTCTGTGGCGAACGGGAGACGCGCTCGGTCGGCGGGAGCAGCTTCGATGCTTGGGACAGCGTCCTGGATTTCGACACGGGGCGGGTGGTCCAGTTCGACCCGCATGAGGGGCCGATGGTCACCCCGATCTGGTCACGGGACGGACGGCGAATCTTCGCGTTCACGCCAGACGGAAAACCGCACCGACCGTGGCACGACAGCGCCCGGAAGCCGGTCAGCTTGGCGCCATTCGAGAACCCTCCGTCGACCCGCCGGGTGAACGAGGATGATTTCGGTCCGGTGTGGTCGACCGGATATCGAGTTCCCGGGGTGATGCTGTTCGAGCCTCCCGCGATGGCGCGGCACCTCGTCGACGTCACGAAGGCGACACAAGACATCGTGGACGTGACGCCGGACGGCCGGTTCGCCATCGCGGAGGACGGCAAAGTCGACCTGGGTCACGAGGGCGCGCCGTGGCACATCGTTGAGCTCGAGACGAAGAAGGCTTCCCCGCTCGGCATTCCCCCGGGCTTCAGCGATGGGAGGCACGCGGAGCTCTCGGATGGCGGCCACCGAGTGTTGGCCCTGTGGGGCGGCGACGGCGGAAAGCTCCATCTCGGCATCACCGCGGATCGCGGCGCGAACTGGCACGTGCTGCACAGCTGGGAGTCCGCGGATGCCGACGCGCCCGATCGGTTTGTCAGCGACGGTGAGATGCAATGGAACGGAGGCCCGACGGCGTGGATCATCGCGAAGTCCGACGCCGCCTTGCGGGTCGACCTGGCGGAGTGAACCGCTGGCGGCCAGCGGTCGGCATTCGAGATGATGCGCGAG
The DNA here is from genome assembly GCA_913061055.1 of uncultured Pseudomonadota bacterium. Taxonomy (GTDB): domain Bacteria; phylum Myxococcota_A; class Polyangia; order Nannocystales; family Nannocystaceae; genus CAJXVA01. The sequence continues at coordinate 3,640 of CAJXVA010000147.1, read as the reverse complement.
CCCTGGCGTCACCACCCTACGAGGCCGGTGACCGAGTGATGATGCGGGCCGCCAACCCATGGTGGAGTCATGATGGACGGTCCCGCGAGTTCCCCACACGCTGAGAGTGGATGATCTCTCGCGCCCTCTCCTTGCTCGTCATCCTGCCGTCCTTTGCGTTCGGGACCTTGTTCATCGCCACCGATGGGTTCGCCCCCGCGCAGCCCGAAGGCTGCGGAACCGCCCAGGTGGCAGCGCTCATGTTCTGGGCCTTGGCGGCCGCGGCGGCGGTGGGAGTGCCCGGGCTGCTCGCAGGGGCTCGCTTGGTGCTCGGCAAGCCGGTCCACGAGCTCAAGCACCTGGTGGGGCTCGCCCTGGTCGGTCATGCGGCATTGGTCGGTGTCGGCTGTCTCCGAAGCTTGCTTGGTTGAGTCCTAGCTCACCACCGAGCCCAGGACCGCGAGCACTACGGCCGAGACGCTTGCGAGGAGGATTAACGGGACGGTGCGTCCTGTTCTGGCTCGCCGCTTGTCCGCCGTGGATTGCGTCGCGAGCGCGATGAGGCTGAGGAGGAACGCCATCAGGGTGAGGACGAGCGCGGTGCCGAGCAGGTCGTCGTCCCAGGTGTGTCGGCGCTTCACACCGAACCATCCGTCGAGCCCTGTACCGCGGGGGTTTGGCCGGGCTTGGTCGATGGCCGTCGCCGCTGCAACGGCGGCGAGCCAAGCGGACGCGCTCAGAACACGGACGAAGCGGGAGGCTCGATGTCGGGCGCGGCCCACCAACGAAGTGTGGCTCCGGCACAGTGTCGGCGCCGTAGATTTGTTGGGCCCACCCGCGCGTCCATGCAGAGCATGTCCGGTGTGGGCGGCCCAAATCGGACGAACCGGCAAGCCCCTCACCACCGCAAAGTGGCGTCGACAGCCCCGTCTCGAGGAACCACCGTGGTCCCCCCATTGCGCCGCTCGCAACCCGAGTCCGGGCCATCGGGCCGCCTCGATGTGGTCGTTGCGATGAATCCACGCGGCATGGCGGCGTCCATCGAGTCCGCGTCGATGCTCCAGCTCGCCCCGGTCGCTCCGCCCCTCATGTTCGCTCGAAGCCTCATCCGTGGTGACCATGTTCCATTCGCGGCGCTCCTGGCCCTGGCACTGGCCGCTGTGGCCTGTGGCGGCACTCAACTTGAGGTATCCCGTCCTTGCCTCGTCGGCGATGACCCTCGGACCAAGAGTGCGCGTGCGATGTGGGAGCGGGCGCAACGGGGACCGCCGCTGGAGCGGGCGTGCGCGCTGGAGGCAGTCCCGCGCCATTTTTACGACTACAGCGACCGATCCGACGCGCCAGCCTGCAGGTCGTCCTTCGTCGACCGGATGGAGCGGGCCGTCTTCTCGAGTCAGCCGGTGCCGTACTCGAGGCTCCAACTCGCACGGATCCACGCGGTCGGAGCGGTCGGCGACTCGACCGACGTCATGCCTCGCAAAGCGTCGCTTCTGCTCCGTCTCGCCGAGCTGCCCGACGCGGAGATCTCCGCATACGAGCGCGTCGCCGGCGAGGCCGGACCCCCGCTGCCGAAAGCGTTCCTGAGGCAGCTTGCACTCTACGAGCTCACCCGATCGAACCTGTTCTTGAACGACGCTTCCGCGCGCGACTACCTGACCGCAAGGCTGAACGATCCTCGTAGCGATCTCGAGAGCCTGGTGCTGGCACAGAACACGGCGGGTCGCCTCTTCGTGGACTCGCTGTGGGGCCACCCCGGCCGGGCCGACGACCCAAGCGCTTTGGCGGTGCTCGATCGTTGGATCACGCAGGCCGGGGCCCGCCTCGACGAGCGCAGGTTCGACCCGGTACGGTTCGAGACGCTGCTTCTGCACGTCCAGGCGATCGGGTTCTACGGCCAGCGCTTCGGCCATGAGAAACGCGCCCGAGCAGTGCTCCGCCGGATCGTTGCAGCCGAGGCGGCGGTCCCCTTCGTCTCGGGGCATGAGGGGGCACGCCGGGACCTCCTGGTCTTCGCAACCCTTGCCCTGTTCGACCTGAACAACCGGCAGCGAACGGTGTCTCCGCGCGCTGCCGGACCCGTTGACCTCTGGCGCGAACAAGAGCCGTTCATCTCCGGAGTCGACTGGATCGACGTCGAGCTCTATGGCAACCGTGGCCTGGTATGCCCATCCGCAGTCACCACAGCCGCGTCGCGAGACGCCGCGCTCGAGCAGTTCCTCAACGGGCACGTCCCCAGGTCGCGCGACGCTCCTGGCTGGAACCTCCCCCCAACCGTGATCTCGCTGGGGTCGTCAGACGAGGAGCCGACTCGGACACGACCGCGCGAGCCCACGGCCTTGGGGTTCGCCAGAGTGTTGGGACGTAACCCCACGTGGCTCTCCGACCCCGATGTCCGGCAGTGGGTGATGTCGACCGCCCGGACACGGCCCGCAGTCGAGACCGGACGTCGGCCCTTGGAGAGGGTTTTTGTCCCCCTGACGAACCGGATTCTGCGAACGATCGACGCCGACGCGACCGACGAGGCCCACATGGCTCGCGAGATTCTTGTGGAGTTCGTGGCGGATATTGAGGCACTCCTGCTGACCGATACGCGGACAATCAAGAATCTCGACCAAGCCGAAGCCCAATCCCTCGCGATCTACTTGCTTGGCGAGCACGGTGCCCGGTTCGGGATGGGCGAGGAGGTCGAGGCACTCCTGGTGCGGCTCGAAGCGTTGCCCGATCCCGAGGACTGGCCGAACCGATTCCGCCGCGCCGCCACCGGAGCCCGGGCCTATGCGAAGTCGCGCAGCCCGCCCAGCTCCCGTTGATGCGACAGCGTCCGTTCTCATCGTTCCTCCGCGCGGGAGGACCCTGCATTCTTCGCCTCTGCGCTCGAGAGCGTCGTGGGAGCGCGGCTGGGAGCGCCCGATGCGGTGGTGCGCTGCTTCGTCCCCCCACCCGATGACTTCGAGTCCGCGCAGACCCTCGGACAGGCCTGGGATGGCCTGCGCTGGTGGTTGTCGGCCGTCCGCGACGACGGGTTGAATCTCGCGGTTGTCGGCGGACTCGAGCCTCCCAGCTTGGCCGCGTGGCCGAGGCGTTGCGCACCGTGAAGGTCACCCCTGACGAGCACGCGCCGCCGACGTCCGCTGTCTCGGTGACCGAGGGCTCGGGCTGGAAGCGCGCTACCGTCAAACTGGTGCTAGGGTCTTGAGCGATGCTTGGCCGGCAGAATGTGCTCCTGCTTGTGCTGCTCTCACTCAGCGGCTGTCCGGCCGATGGCGACGGGCAGCGCGCGGGAACGGAGGGGGCATCGGGCGCTGGCTCTTCCGAAACCGGCTCAAGTTCTTCCGGCGACCCAGGGCCCAGCTTCGAGGAGTTCGCCGAGATGTGTGCGGCACAGTTCGACGAGGCTGGGTGCGTGGCAGTCGAGTCGTTCAGTGATCCGGCCGGAGAGCCTCAGTTCGCGAACTGCTTCTGGGAAAGCTCCGTGCCGGTCGAACTCCTCGACAATGACGAATGCGTATTCGGGGAGCCAACGGGTCGCTGCCGCCTGGGCACTTCAACGACCGAGGGTTGCGGGAGCGGCACCGCCGGCTGCGAGGATATCCGCATCGGACGGCACGCTGCCCTGCGCGAGACCGAGGGCGGTGTCGAGTTGGTCCATGGGGGCTTTTGC
>CAJXVA010000146.1 GCA_913061055.1 uncultured Pseudomonadota bacterium | reverse complement strand
AAGTCCGTGCCGGGTTTCTGCGCGACCCCCTTCGGGGTGTGGGGTCGCTCCGAAACCCTCGGTTAGGCGGCCCTGCGTTCGGTACCTTCTATCTCTTCCGCTGCGCATCCCTTCGGGATGCTTCGCTCTCTTGCTCCGACCCCTCCGTGCGAAACCCGGCACGGACTTGAGATCGGCTGCACTACGGGGCTACGGCCGGGCTAGCGTGGATCTGGTCCGCGCTCCATCAACTGGGCTTCAGCCGTTGAAGCAGCTGGCCGGTGCGCCCTCGGCGGGCGGCAAGATGGCGGTCTGAGCTTCGGTCGGGGTCAGCAAAGCCGGGGCGTCGGCATTGGACCAACACAGGTCGCCGTCGGCATTGAAGGCTTCGACCTCGACGGTGTATCCACCCCACCGTGGAGCTTCCAGCGAGACGACTCTCGCTGGGGTGCATGGAGAGAGGCTTCCGTCCAGCGGAGCGGTGAAAGAGGAGATCGGTTGGCCGCCGAGGTCGAGGATCCTGTAGCGAACGTCGGTGGCACCGACATCCCCGCAGTACAGAGGACCCTCTTCGCCCTCTTCAGGAGCGAACTCGTACTGAAACTGGATCTGCGCCTCGAGCGGCTCGAGCAGGTCGACGTCTGCGAAGTCGATCTCGAGGGAGCGCGGGGAAGCGACGCCGAGGTCGTTGACGCTGAAGTCGAGACTCTTCTCGACCGTGAGCGGTGTGAACGTGCCGGTGCCGTCAACACCGACGACGGTGAGCTCGTGCGAACCAACCGCCAGCGGGGTGCTGAAGCGGGTCGTCCCGATGTTGCACAGGATGGGATCGACCTCGTTGCCGTCGATCGTCAGGCTCAGGGCTCCGACGCCGATGTTGCCGCAATCGGCGACCGGGTTGCCGGAGAGCACCGAGATGCTCAGCTCGATCTCTGGGTTGAGCACGGGGGTCGATTCGCTGACCCCAAGCTGGCATCCCGGATCGAGCTGGTCGACGAGGCCGTCTTCGTCGCCGTCAATTCCGTCTTCACAATCCGGCGGGGCGGCGAGCACGAAGTCGTCCAAGCGGCGGGTCTTCTCAGCCTCGACGGTGAACGTGGTGCAGTCGCAGCTGTCGAGCCCGACGTTGCACTCGCCGTCGTTGCACATCGGGGTTCCGGCCGCGACGGCGGCATTGAGGAACCCGAACACGGAGTTGCCCGTGCACAGCGCCGTGTCGTCGCCGTCCGTATCCTCATCGTCCGAGCCCACGAAGCCGTCGGTGTCGGTGTCACCCGAATCGTCTGGCGCAACGGAGCCGGCGGGGCAGGTTCCCCACGGCAGTCCGTTCGCCCGCGTTCCAGCGATGATGAGCGTGTAGTCGCCGGGCGAAAGCGTGGCGCCGCGAATCGATCCGCCCTCTTGTCGAAAGCGTTCCGGGAAACAGGGCCGGTCGAACTGATCCGCGACCCGGTTCAGCTCATCGTAGACCCACACTTCGACGTCGGAGACGCCGGCGCGCGAGCACACCGAGGGGCTGGACATCTCGACGTCCTGCGGCTCCACCGTTGTGGGCTCGGTGGTGGTCCGTGGCTCAACCCGCCACCTGATCGCGTAGCTTCGCTGCTCTTGGCAGCCGCTTGCGGCGAGCGCGAGCCCGATCAGGGCTCCAAGGGTCGACAGTCGCACGAAGCGGCGTTTTAGCCCTCGCATGGCAGGTTGGCAAGGTCGATGACGTGCGCCTCGGCACCCGGGCCAACCTCGAGATCGATTGTGCATACGGTGGCGTCCACCGCGACGTCGAGCAGGTAGCGCCCTGGATCGACCTCCAGCACGGTGTGCACGGCGGGGAGTTCGGGACAAGCCGAGGGATCTCCGGACAGCGAGAGTCCGTGGTTGGTCTCCAGCCCCTCGCGATACACCAGCGACGCGACGGTGGTGCCATCCTCATTGAGTGGCGGCTCGGCGAGATCGGAGTCCAGGTCTGCGTAGCGCAGCGACAGCCCGATCTCTTCGCAAAGGTCGGTTTGCTCGAGGGTCAGCTCCAATTCGACGGGTTCGAGGCCGAAATCGAAGTCTTGGAGCGTGATGGTGCGCTCGAGCACATCGATCTCCATCGTTCGAGCCCTCCGCGTGTTCTCGGCGCCGGCGGGGGTCTCGCTCACGACATCGACCAGCACCTCGTACTTCTTGGGCCGGAGCTCGACGAACGCGTCGGAGGACTCTGTCGCGAACTCGGAGATCGTCTGATAGCCGGTCTCACAGTCGTAGCGGAACACCTCGGAGCGTGAGGCGTCGGTGGTGTCGGTGATCGAGAACACCACCTCATGGACCGAGCCCCCCCCACACGAGCGCAGGCGTTGGCTCTCCTCACCATCGACCGTGTTGGATTCGATGAAGCGCCACGAAAACTCGAGCCCGGTCGGCTCATCCGCCGGCAGTACACAGGCGGACAGGACCAGACAGCCGAGCCACGGAAACCACTTACTCACAGCCACATCCTTGTAGATCCAATGATCCGCTGCCCGAATCGGGTCCTCCTTGGTCCATGCCGACGACCAGCTGGAAGACCTGCAGATCGGTCACGAGGCCCGGGTGTACGACACGCTCGCGTGGTCCAGGGGCGGCGATACAAGCGTCCAAGTCCCGGCACTCGTTTCCGCCGGGGAGGGTCACAACCGGGCTGATCGTGAACTGGTAGGGGGCGTCCGAGGAGGGGACCGATGGGTTGCTGCCGCGTGACCGGTCACAGTCGAAACCCAAGGGGGCGACGACTTGGCAATCCGGGTCTTCGCAGCCGCCTGCACACTCCGGGTCGCAGATGACGAGCTCGGCGCCGAGGTCGTAGCGGACTTGGCCTGAGTCGGTGCGGCCGGGCAGGGCACACGAGGAGGTCCGTCCCAGATCGAAGACCCCCGAAGGGAAGATCGGGTCGCCGTCTCGGTCGACGAATGCCCAGGCCCACTCGACCACTCCCGTGTCGACCGAGCATCCCGGGGCCGCGACCAGCAGGCTGGCCACCGCGATCGCCAAAGCGCCTCGCACGACAAGCAGTCTGGAGCAGTCCGGCGAACGGGGCAATCATCCCCGAAACAGGCTCTGCAGGCCATTTCTTGCTGTTTGACGCGTACGCCGCGGGCCGGTTAGCCTGGCGCCGAAGTGAACGCGCCCTCGATCGCCCTCTTCGCCGCTTCGGCTCCTTCTGCGCTTGTCGCAGAGGTGGACCTCATCAAGTTGCTCACGTCGTCGAAGGGGATCGTTCTCGGCGTCGTGATTCTGCTGCTGTTGCTGGTCGCGCTGTGCATCTTCGTGATCATCTTCAAGTTCATCCAGGTCACGATGGCGCAGTCGCAGTCCGTCGCGTTCCTGGACAAGTTCTGGAAGAGCAAGCGTCTCGACGACATCTACCGCGTGGCGGAAGGCGCCAAGAGCAGCCCGATCGCCGCCATGTTCCGCGCTGGCTACATCGAGCTGTCGAAGGTCAAGAAGTCGCAGGCCGAAGGTGACAACGCGAGCATGCACGACAAGCTGGGCGACGCCGACAACGTCGAGCGCGCCCTGGCCCGGGCCAAGCTCGCCGAGACCACCAAGCTCGAGAACCTGCTTCCGTTCCTGGCGACCACCGGGTCGGCGGCTCCGTTCATTGGCCTGTTTGGCACCGTCTTCGGCATCATGGAGGCGTTCCTCAATATCGCAGCCGCCGGGCAAGCCGAGCTCTCCGAGGTCTCGCAGCCGATCGCCGAGGCACTCGTGACCACCGCGTTGGCGCTGGCATCCGCCGTTCCGGCCGTGGTCGCCTACAACTACTTCCAGCGTCGCCTGAAGGTTCTCGGTTCGGAGATGAGTAACTTCGGCTCCGACTACATGAACATCGTCAAGCGCCACTTCTTCTAGGCCTTGCCTCTGCGCTGACGAGGATCATGGCAAACAAGTTCATCAACGACGCTCCCAGTGACGCGAACGAACCGATGGGTTCGATCAACGTCACGTCGCTCGTCGACGTGATGTTCTGCCTGCTCATCATGTTCATGGTCGCCACGCCGCTCATGTCACCCGAAGGCATGGACGTCGACCTGCCCGAGGGCCGCGGCGAAGAGATCACCGAAGAAGAGTTCTTCTATTCGATCATCTCGGTCGACAAGACCGGGAAGGTGTTCCTCGGCACCCTTCCGTTGTCCCAAGACAAGGACAAGCTCGCGGAAGAGCTGAAGAACAACGTCAAGGTCAAGGAAGACGGCAAGGTTTTCATTCAGGGCGACCGAAATGTGCCCTACGAGAGGATCGTTGACGTCCTCGTTGCGTTGAAGCAAGCAGAGGTCTCGTCCGTCGGGTTCATAGCGGACCCGCACATGAAGCGAGTCCGAGGAAGCGAATAGAGCCAAATGCCTAGTTCACTCGACGCTGCGCCCAAGGTCTATGGTGGCGATTTCCGTGAGCTTTTCCGGAATCCGGTCGCCTTCGTTCTCGCGATCCTCGGCTGCGGCCTCACCCTCAGCTTGATGGTGTTCCTGGCCTATCAGATGAGCCAGGACTGTATCGCGACCTTCGAAGAGGCTTGGGTGGAGCACGGTGATCACGAGCTCTATAACGAGGCGTTCCAAGACGCGGTCCTCGCGGACTGCGACTCCCTCGACGACGAAGCCTGTTTGCTCCAGATCAAGACGCGGTGGATCGCGGACGACATGGACGTCCATGGCATCACGTTCAACCTCGCGGTGACCGAGGCTTGCCCGGCCGAGACCGAGGACGACGATGAGTTCGAGATCGACTTCGAGCCCGGCACGCTCGTGAAGCTCGGGGTCGAGATCGACGAGAAGGACATCCCCGAGAAGATCATCATTCAAGAGACCCGGGCGGAAGAAGAAGAGCTTCCCGAAGAGGCGGTCACCGAGGACGAGGAAGCCAAGCCCGCCGAGGAGAAGCCCGAAGAGGAAGAGAAGCCCAAGGAGAAGCCCAAGGACAAGCCCAAGAAGCCGGTCGAGAAGAAAGACAAGAAGCTTCCGACGTCCAAGCTTCCCACCAAGAAGAACACGCCCTACGACGACCTTCCCACCACCACGGTGCAGAAGGGTGACCCGTTCGGCGACCCGGGCGGCTGGTCCGACCTCAAGAAGGACGGCGACCCCTGGGCGACTCAGGTGATGAAGGCCCTCAACAACATGCCGGTTGGCGCCTTCGGGGCGAAGATGGGTAAGGGCACGACGAAGTTCCAGATCACCCTGTGCAAAGACGGCAAGGTGAAGAAGGTTCAGAAGAAGGGCGGCAGCCTCAGCGCGGCCGACCAAGCCCGAGTGGCGAACGCAGTCCGCTCGCTCAACCTTCCCAAGCCACCGGCCAAGGTCGCCAAGAAGATGAAGGGCAGCTGCGCCAAGATCAAATACACGTTCGTGTGGTCGAACGGCGGCGTGAAGTAGCACTTCGCGCCCCGCTCAAGGTGCCTCAAGCCCCCCGGCCCTCGCGGTCTGGGGGCTTGTTTCGTTTGAAGCAACGGGCGTGCGCGACCGTCGGTTTCACGTGGGTTCGAACGTGATGCCGTCTCGAGGGGGCGAGTAGGCCTGTGGCAAGCGCACTCGACCCGGCGCCGAAGGTCTACGGCGGTGACCTGCGCGAGCTGTCGCGGAGCCCATTCGCGCTCACCGGTGCGCTTGCCGGCTGCGGTGTGATCGTTGGCCTGATGGTGCTCTTGGCGTACCAGCTGAGTCGGGACTGCCTCGCCACCTTCGAGCAGGCCTGGCTCGAGCAACAGCACGACGAGCTCTACAACGAAGCGTTCTCCGACGCGGTGCTGGCTGAATGCGACACGCTCGAAGAGGGGCCGTGCCTACGCGAGATCAAGACACGATGGCTCGACGCTGAGAAGGAGGTCCACACCGTTGGCTTCAATTTGGCCGTGACCGAGGCCTGCCCGATCGAGACCGGAGACGACAGCGAGTTCGAGATCGAGTTCGAGCCCGGCGCACTCGTGAAGATCGGTGTGGAGCTCGATGACCCGGAGCTTCCTGACAAGATCGTCCTGCCGAACACACAGGCCGAGGTTCGCGAGGCCACGGACGCGGTCACCCAAGACGAGGATGCCCGTCCCGCGGAGGAACAGCCGGAGCCTGCTGAGACGCCCAACGAAGTGCCGGACAAGCCCGCGCGCGACGAGGACCAGAACCTTCTCCCGTCCAAGCTTCCGACCCGCAAACCGAATCCGTACGACGAGCTGCCGACAACCACGGTGCAAAAAGGTGATCCCTTTGGAGACGCGGATGGTTGGTCGGACCTGGCGAAGGATGGCGACCCTTGGGCCACGGCCGTGATGAAGGCACTCAGTCGGCTGCCGGTGGGTGCGTTCGGAGCGAAGATGGGAGATGGAACCGCGAAGTTCCAGATCACCCTCTGCAGAGACGGCCGTGTGAAGAAAGTGCAGAAGAAGGGCGGCACTCTCGAGGCTGCCGATCGGGCACGGGTGGCCAATGCCGTGCGGTCGCTGAAGCTCCCCAAGCCTCCGGTCGAGATCGCGAGGAAGATGAAGGGCAGCTGCGCGAAGATCAAGTACACGTTCGTCTGGTCGAACGAGGGGATCGAGTAGGCCCAGGGGCTCCGTCGGCTGGCCAAACCCTGGGGCACCGCTCGAGTCCAAGGCTTCCGATAGAGACATCGGCGCTCCGCGGGACGCCATGCTGGCGGCCGGTTGGCGCAAAGACGTGGGGTCGAGGGCAGACAACTCGCCGGATCGCGGGCACGAGGCGTTGTGCCCCATACAAAAAACCGCAAACGTCGGTTATCACGCGGTAAAGGTCGCTTCCCCCGTCCCCCCCGGACGGCTATGCTCCCCTCGGAGCGAGGTCCAACCTGACTATGAAGCGAACTCTCATCGGTACCACCGCTCTCGCCGGCATCCTCCTCGGCGGGGCCTACTGGGCAGGTCAAGACGACACTGCACTCATCAACGAGGCACACGCCGAGCCGGAAACGGGCGTCGGCGGCACTGTGGTCTTGCTCAAGCTCGCCGTTCCGGCGGGTGACGAAGTGGGCGACGTCGTGCGCAAGAACGCGAAGCTCTCTGCGGGCTTCGATGTTGTTGACCGACGGTCACTCCCAGCAGCCCTCATCAAAGAACAGGGCTTCAACAAGAAAGCCTGGGTTGAGACCGGCGCACAGGCGGTCATCAAGAACGCCGAGGTCAACGGCCAAATCAAATTCCAGCTCTACGATCTGTCGCGTGGCAAGAAGCCCGTGCTTTCGAAGGGCTACCCGGCGGGCGACAAGCGCAAGGCTGCGCACCGCTTCATGAACGAGGTCATCAAGCACTACACCGGCACGCTGGGCGTGTTCGGATCGCGCATCGCCTTCGTGCGTACGCGCCGTAGCCCGACGGTCTCGAAGAACATCTTCACGATGGAGATGGACGGCGGCAACGTGGCGGGCGTCACCGCCAACCGCTCGCTCAACATCCTTCCGTCGCTCGGCCCCGGTGGCCAGGTGATCTTCACCAGCTATGCCAAGCGCAACCCCGACCTGTGGATGAGCAGCGGCGGCGGACCGACCCGGATCTCCAAGTATCCCGGTCTCAACCTCGGCGGTGCGATGAGCCCCACCGGTGGTGCCATCGCACTCACGCTGTCCAAGGACGGCAACTCCGAGGTCTACACCATCGGCACGAGCGGCAGCGTCAAGGCGCGGCTCACCAAGAACGCGGCCATCGACGGCTCGCCGACATGGAGCCCCGGTGGCAATCAAATCGCATTCGTCTCGAACCGTGCCGGCGGACCTCAGGTCTTCCGCATGAGCTCCGGCGGCGGTGGTGCGGCCCGGGTCAGCAAGAAGGGCAACTACAACCAGACGCCCGACTGGAGCCCCGGTGAGGGTGAGTACGGACAGTGGATCGCATACGCGGGCCGCGACGGAAGCCGCTTCGATGTGTTCGCGGTCAACGTCAAGTCCGGCAAGGTCAAGCGAATGACCCAAGGCGGCGGTCGCAACACCGACCCCACCTGGTCGCCCGACGGACGCCTGATCGCGTTCTCGTCCTCCCGCGGCGGTATCACCATCGCCAACGAAGACGGCAACAACCAGATCCAGGTCATGCGTGCGGGTACCACCCCGGACTGGGGACCTCGCGCTCTGAAGTAGAGCTCGTACGCTCAAACTGGAAAGCCCCGCTGGCCTCGAGCCCGCGGGGTTTTTTCTTTGCCGGATGGGCTTGATGTTGAGAACTCGTGACGTGGCTCATCGGGGGGGCGGCTGAAGGGTGTTTCCTTCCGTGGGGTGAAGGCCGTCATCGACATCGGTACGAACTCGGTGCTGCTCCTGCTCGGTTCGCGGGGTGCGGATGGTGCCATCCGGATCGAGCGCGATGAAGCTCGCGTTGCGCGTCTTGGGGAGGGCGTCGCGAAGCGCGGAGCACTCTTGCCCGAAGCGATCGAGCGGACCATCGCTGTGCTCACGGACTATCGGGCGCTGGCTGACGAGGCGGGTGCGCCGATCGAAGCTGTTGCGACCGAAGGACTGCGGTTGGCACGGGACAAAAATGTGTTTCTCGAGCGCGCCCGCGAAGCGCTCGGGGTGCCGGTGCGAATGATCTCCGGTGAAGAAGAGGCCCGCCTCTCGTACCTCTCGGTCGCCCGCGAGCATCCGCAAGTCGGCGAGATGCGCGTGATCGACATTGGCGGCGCATCCACTGAGCTCGCGGTGGGTCGAGGCGAAGTCGTCGACGGAGTTGTGTCTCACAAGATTGGCTCGGTTCGGCTCACCGAGGCACACGTGGGCCACGACCCCGTTCTCGCCGGTGAGGTACTCGCGATCGAAGCGGCGGCTCGTCAAGCATTCGCGTCCCAGCCGCTCCCGGCATCCGACGACCTCTACGGTCTCGCTGGCACCGTCACGACGACCGCAGCCCTGCTCCTTGGTCTCGATACGTACGACCGCGACCGGATCGACGGAACCCGGTGGAGCCTGGACGAGGTCGTGGCGTTGCGCGACGCATTGGCTGCCGAACCTCTAAGCACCCGAATGGAGCGCCCGTGCCTACCGCCAGGACGCGCAGACGTTGTCGTTGCCGGATTGAGTATCTTGCGCGTGGCCCTCGAGCACTGCGGCGCGAAGACCTTGGTCGTGCGCGACCGGGGGCTGAGGTACGCGTTGCTGTAGCCCCCGGGTGAGCCGAATCGCGTATCCTCGCCTGCACCCGAGACGCTCGCCGTGAAGCTCGACCTCCATTGTCATTCCACATGTTCGGACGGCTCGCTCGCGGCCGCCGAGGTTGCTCGTCGTGCGGGCGAGTATGGAGTGGAGCTGTTCAGCCTCACCGACCACGACACCTTCGCCGGCTTTGAGGACACCCAGCAGGCCCTCGAGGGAACGGGGGCAACCGTGCTTCGGGGCATGGAGCTGAGTTGCAAGGACAACGGTCGGACGGTGCATTTGTTGCTGTACGATCTTCGGGAAGGCCCGGGGCTCGACGCGGTTCGAACCAGGACGGAGCGGATCTTCGTGGCTCGAACCGAGCGCTTGCGCGAGATCTGTGGCCGCTTGGCCAAGCTTGGTCACGAGCTGGACCCCGAGGCGATTCTTGCTCAGACCCATGGTGTTCCGGGTCGCCCCGCCGTTGCCAAAGCGCTCGTCCAGGCCGGCATCTGCACCAGCATGAAGGAGTCCTTCTCTCGTTTCCTTCGCGACGGAGGACCCGCGGACGTCCCGGTCGAGCGCGTCTCCTTGCGGGACGGACTCGACCTGGGCCTTGGTGCGGGTGCGAAAGCGTCGCTTGCCCATCCACATACCTTTGGGGCGTTTGCGCTGGTCGAGTCGATCTGCCGTCGCCACCGCGAACACGGATTGACAGGCCTGGAGGCGTTGTACGGACGCTACGGGAAAGCGGAGCGGACCGGCTGGCTACGGCTCGTGGACAAGTTCGACATGGTCGCCACCGGCGGATCGGATTTTCACGGCGAAGCGATTCCCGAGGTGACGCGCCCGGGCATCGAACTCGACGTCTCGCGGTCCGAACGGTTGTCGCAGTGGCTGCTCTCCGCCTGACGCTGGAGCACGACGACCGGCCGGCTCACTCTCAGCAGCGAAACACGTCGTCGCAGCAATACACCAGCTCGAGTCCACAGGTGTCTGTGCACTGCCAGATACAATCGATGCAGCCCTGCGCGTTGCAGTCTGGCTCCTCGTAGTCCCCGCCGTCGCACTCTTCCGTGCCGTTTTGGACGCCGTCTCCACAGGAGGCACACCCCGACGTATCGAGTTCGCATGTGTCGCTGCAGCCGAGCGTCCCGGGCCCGTCGAACCCGAGGGATTCGCACGACGCTCCGCCCAGGTTCACCCCGTCACAGGTCTCGGGCCCGCCGATCGAACCATCCCCGCACGCGTAGCACTGCGAAGCATCGAGCTCACAGTCGGTGCAGGACAGCTCACCGCCATCGAAACCCTGCGAGACACAGTCTTGTCCTGCGAGCTGCTCTCCGTCGCACGCCTCGTTGTTCCCCAGTTGCGCGTCTCCACAGGTATCGCAACCGCCGGTGTTGAACGTGCAAGTCGAGAAGCAGCCGAGCGTGCCGCCGGAGTACCCCTGGCTCTCGCAGGTTTGGCCCCCGAGATCCTTGCCATCACACAGCTCATCGTCCTGCGCGACACCGTCGTTGTTGCAGACCTCTGGAGTACCGCTCGTCGCGGGACCGTCGCTGTCGGAGCCGCTGCCCTCCCCACCCGAAGCGGAGGAGGCCGCTGTCGTCGGGGAGGTACCGGCGCCGTCTGTAGAGGAGCTGCCACCGGAGCTCCCAGAATCACAGTCCTCGCCGCAACCGCTAGCGATGTTGCCGGTCGGTTCGCGGGTCGGGGCGTCGTCGCATGCCGACAACGTCGCCAAAACCGCGCAAAGAAGAACCCCGGTGTGCCATCGCCCCATCCCAGGACATGTGTAGCGCAAGTGCTCCCCTTTGTCGGGCCGTGGCTACCCGTCCATCTGTCTCACCGGGCAGGCGGCGTCGAGTTCGGCGCGCTCCGGGTCGGTGAGGACGGTGGAGCGGGTCAAAAACCGCATCCCTTCGGGTGATTCGAGTGAGAAGCCCGCACCACGACCTGGGACCGCGTCGATCACCAGGCGGGTGTGTTTCCACAGCTCCCACTGCGCAGCGCCGATGTAGACCGGACAGCCTTCGATTTCACCCAAGAGGATGTCGCTGCGTCCGACCTTGAACTCCCCCGCGGGATAACACATCGGTGCGCTGCCATCACAGCAGCCGCCGGACTGATGGAACATCAGCGGACCATGCTCGTCGCGCAGCCGCCTGATCAGCGCCACCGCGATGTTCGTGACACCGACCCGGGCGATCGGCACTAGAAGAATCCCATTGGTTTGGGGTCGTAGCTCACCAGCAGGTTCTTCGTCTGCTGGTAGTGGTCCAGCATCATTTTATGGTTCTCGCGGCCGATGCCCGAGTGCTTGTAGCCCCCGAACGCGGCGTGGGCTGGGTAGAGGTGGTAGCAGTTGGTCCAGACGCGGCCGGCCTCGATCGCTCGGCCGGCGCGGAATGCTGTGGCGCCGCTCCGGGTCCAGACTCCGGCACCGAGGCCGTACAGCGTGTCGTTGGCGATGTTGATCGCGTCGTCGTAGTCGTCGAAGCTGGTGACGGAGACCACCGGCCCGAAGATCTCTTCTTGGAAGACGCGCATCTTGTTGTGCCCTCGGAAGATGGTGGGCTGGACGTAGTAGCCGCCAGCGAGGTCACCTTCCAGCTCCGCCCGTGCACCGCCCATCAACACCTCTGCACCCTCCTGCTTCCCGATGTCGAGATAGCTGAGGATCTTCTCGAATTGGTCGTTCGACGCTTGCGCACCGATGGTCGTCGCTGGGTCGAGCGGGTTGCCGGGAACGTGCGCCTTGGCTCGCTCGACCGCGAGCTCCAGGAACGAGCCGTAGATCGACTTCTCGACCAACGCTCGTGAGGGGCATGTGCACACCTCGCCCTGATTGAGCGCGAACATGCCGAAGCCCTCCAGGGCCTTCTGCAGAAAGTCGTCGTTCTCTTGCATGACGTCGGCGAAGAACACGTTGGGGCTCTTGCCGCCGAGCTCGAGCGTGACGGGGATGATGTTCTCGGTGGCGTACTGCATGATCAGTCGCCCCGTCGTGGTCTCGCCTGTGAACGCGATCTTGGCGATGCGGTTGCTCTGGGCGAGGGGCTTGCCTGCCTCGACACCGAACCCGTTGACGATGTTGAGGACACCCGGTGGGAGTAGGTCTCCACACAGCTCCGCAAAGAGCATCAGCGAGACGGGCGTCTGTTCGGCCGGCTTGATGACCACTGCGTTGCCGGCCGCGAGTGCGGGCGCGAGCTTCCACGCGGCCATGAGCAGGGGGAAGTTCCAGGGGATGATCTGACCGACGACGCCGAGCGGCTCTCGCACGTGATACGCGACAGTATTGGCGTCCAGCTCGGCCATCGAGCCCTCTTGGGCACGAATGCAGCCGGCGAAGTAGCGGAAGTGATCGATGGCCAGCGGAAGGTCCGCGGCCAGTGTTTCACGGACCGCTTTTCCGTTGTCCCAACTCTCTGCGACCGCGAAGCGCTCCAGGTTCTGCTCCAGGCGATCAGCGATCTTCATCAATACCGTCGAGCGGTCACCCGCGCTGGTCTTCCCCCATGCGGGCGCGGCCTTGTGAGCCGCATCGAGGGCCTTCTCCACGTCCTCGGCCGTCGAGCGGGCCACCTCACAGAAGACCTTCCCGGTCACTGGGGTCACATTCTCGAAGTAGTTTCCTTGGGCCGGTTCGACGAACTCTCCACCGATATAGTTGCCGTAGCGACTCTTGAAAGTGACGAGGGATCCTTCGGTATTGGGGACTTTGTAGACCACGGTGTGCTCCTGGGTTCGAGGTGGGTTTTGGAGCACCCAGCGCGGGCGCTCTCGCGGAGCGATTGAGCAAGCTTGGTGCCAAGACGTGCCGGGGAGAGGCCTCAACACCTTCAGTACGCATGTGTCGCGCCGGACTGTCGCGCGCGCGACAGGGACACCTGTTGCGTTTCGCGACGGTCGCGAACTATTCTGATGCTGCGTTCACGGGGTCACGGGGCTCCAGAGCGCTGGCTGGGTTGCATGGCGTCCGATCCCGAATCCGCCGCGTTGACACTCGACATCGCAGGCGACGAATCCGAGCAGGTCCACCGGGCCTGGAGTCGCGCGCGTGCGATGGGGGTGGATGCGTCGGGGGTTGGACACGTCGAAAGCATCGACGTGGGGAGCCGGCTCGCGGTCCGGCAGTCGTCGATGCAGCACTTGGTGCGGTCCGGTCAATCGGTCCTTGATGGTCTGGCGCAGGACTTGGCTCATCGCCATTTCGCACTCCTCCTCGCCGACTGCGATGGGGTCGTGCTGCACCGCATGGGTGGTGGCGAGTTCGAGGCGACGGCAGACCGGGTCCGGCTGGTCGAGGGCGCGCACTGGGCCGAGTCCGTGCGAGGTACGAACGCGATCGGGACGGCTTTGGTCGAAGACGCGCCGGTCAGCGTTGTCGGGGGAGCGCACTTCGCTGAGCCCAACCGAGCGTTGGTCTGCTACGCCAGCCCGATCCGCGACCCGGGGGGACAGACGGTCGCGGTGCTCGATGCAACGGGCGCGCTGCCCAGCGCCGATGCATCGATCAGCGTCGCGATTCGTTCCGCGGTCACTGCACTCGAGGACCGTCTCCGGCTGGAACTCTGGCCACAGCGCGGTCCAAACTCGTTGCGCGTTCTTCAGCAGACGCTGCAACGCTGTGCGGTTCCGGCCTTCGTCGTGGAGCGACCGGGCACCGTTCGGGCATCCAACCCATCGGCGGTGAAGCTCCTTGGTCGGGCGGGTCCTGCTCGTCTCGAGGCGCTGCTGGGGCTCACGTGGCTGGATCTCGAGCGCCTGATCCAAGTCGGGGACCTTCCACTACAGGCAGCTGCTCGACTCGCCCACACGTTTCCCCACCAGCAGCTGCATGTGGAACCTGTCCTCGATCTCTCCGGAGATGTCTGGGCGGCAGTCGTGTTCCTCGAACCACAAGCCGTCAGGCGACGCGTACGCCCGGCATCCGCGACGACGCCCACGTTGCCCGCTTCGTTTGCTCGCATCGGCGGGTCTGACCCCGGCCTCCATGCGGTCCTGCAGCATGCTGCTGTGGTCGCCGAGACGACGCTGCCGATCCTGATCTGCTCGGAAACCGGCACTGGAAAGGAGCTGTTGGCCCTGGCCGTCCACGGCGCAAGCGGCCGCGCCGGCGAACCGATGGTTTCCCTCAACTGCGGCGCGGTGCAGCCCGAGCTGATGGCCAGTGAGCTCTTTGGGTACGCACCAGGAGCATTTACCGGAGCGGACCCGAAGGGGCGTGAGGGCATCGTTGCGGCTGCGGCCGGAGGCACGTTGTTCCTCGATGAGCTGGCGGACATGCCCAAAGCCCTCCAGGTGTTGCTGCTTCGGTTCTTGGAGAGCGGCAGCTACCAACGCGTTGGCGAGTCGAAGCTTCGGCACGTCAATGTTCGGCTCATCTGCGCCACATGTCGGGACCTCGACGCGCTTGTCGAGTCCGGGGAGTTTCGCCGGGACCTCTACTTCCGCATCAAGGGGGCGTGTCTTCGGCTTCCTCCGCTCCGAGCGCGCGACGATCTTGCCGCGTTGGCGGACGAGTTGCTCGGTGAACTCGCCGAGGCCGAGATGCTCGAGCCCCGACCGCGATTGAGCGTGCAGGCGCAGGCACGCCTCCAATCCCACGACTGGCCGGGCAACACTCGAGAGCTCAAGATGGTGCTTCACCACGCGTTGGCACTGGCGCAGGGACGCCCCGAGATCGACGCTGACGACATTCCACTGCCACGCTCGTCACCACCGACAGCCGTCGGACCGTCGAGCGAGCCAGGCTCGATGCACGACCACAAGCGGGCGGCACTCGCTCAGGCTTTGCACGACGCCAACGGGAACGTTTCCGCTGCCGCGCGTGTCCTTGGCGTGGCTCGCAGCACGATCTACCGACAGCTCCAGCGCTACGGCTTGCTGGACGGCGTCGACAGTCCGTAGGGGCGGAGTCGGGGCGTCTGGTTACACGAGCCCGGAGATCGGGCCCGTGCAGTGCTCGGGGTGTCCAAACGTCTGGGCGTCGTTGCCGAAGAGGTTGAGCATCGAGACGAGCAGGTTGTTGTGCGGCTGGTCGAGGCCCTGCAGGTACCGCCCGGTCTCGAATTGCCCACCAGCGCTGCCTGCCATCACGAAGGGCGTGCGGTAGTGACTGTGCGTGTTGCCCTTCGCCAGCTCGTTGCCCCAGACGATGAGGGTGTTGTCGAGCATGGTGCCCTCGCCCTCCGGGATCGAGTCGAGTTGCTGCATCAGATAGGCGAATTGTTCGCAGTACCAATGCTCCCGGGTGGCCCACTCGTTCCAGCTGTCGACCAGATCGTCCCCGGCGTGGGAGAGCTCGTGGCCATCGGTCATGCTGCCCAGCCAAGGGAACTGGGTGTGGTTGCGGCCGTTGGAATATTGGACGCTGCCGACACGCGTGACGTCGCACGCCAATGACATCACCAACAGATCGATCTGCCGCTGCGAGATGCGGTCCATCGTGTTCGCATCGTCGAAGGGCTCGGATGGGGGAACGCCAGGTACGACGCACGCTTCTCCAAGGACGGGCTCCTCCGCGAGGCGAAGCTCGAGATCCCGGACGAGTGCGGCGTGTTGCTCGAGCCTCTGCCGGTCTTCGACTCCCGCCCTGGCCATCAGCGTCGAGAACTGGCCGTCGACCGTGTCGAGAATGGACAGACGCTTGGCACGAAGCTCTGCCATCTCCGAGGGAGACAGCGTGAGATCCGCGAAGATGCGGTTCCAACCCGAGACCGGATCATCGTCGGGAGATAGGGGCGCGGCCGCCCCGGAGTACACCATGCGGCTTCGGACCTCTCCGCCACCGAAGGCGCTCGCGCGCACGCCAAACTCCAGGCTGGAGAACAGCGAGTCCGCACCAATGCTGGCCGCGATTTCTTGGTCGACCGAGATGCCGCCGCCCCAACCGGCAAGTGAGCCATCGCCACCAACCATGTCGCCCTCTTGGAGGGGTTGACCGGTCCAGACCGCGCCCATGCCCGACTGGTGCGGTTCTCCGGGACCCGCATCGGCAGCCGTCATGTTGAGGCCATCGAGGATTGTGAGGCGATCCTTGTACGCCTCCATCGGAGCCATGCTGGCGCCCAGCTGGAAGTCGGTCTGTCCGCCTGCGCCGGCGGTGGGCCACCAGGTCGCGGGCCAGATGCCGTTGGGATGCAGGAAGAGGATCAGCCGAAGTGGGAATCCGTCGTCCGAGTAGCCGGGCTCGGCACCGGCGCGCTGCGAGTGCATGTTGAGCAGAGGCAGCGCGAGGCTCAGCCCGCCGGCGCCCTGCAGGAAACGACGACGATAGATTCGGCGGCTCATCCTTCACCTCCATCCACGACGCGGTACCGGAAGGCATCCGAGACCACGATGGCGACCAGCAGGTCGCGAATGTCTCCGCTCTCGGCAACGACGTCGGACGCCTGCAGGAGCGAACACTCGTCCGCAACTTCGTCCGGCAGTCGGCCCAGCGCAAACGTGAACCATTGCTCCGTGGCGCAGTCCCTGAAGTCGCTGCTCTGTGCGAGCTTGCCGGCCATGTCCACGGCATCGTCGACCGGACCCACCAAGTCTTCGTCGGTCACGCCGCTGAACTCGCCCGAGGCATCGATTGCCAGCCCGTTCTCGTCCGTTCGCCATTGGCCGACGGCGTCGTAGTGCTCGAAGGGAAAACCGAGGGGGTCGATGAGCACGTGGCAGCCGGCGCATGCGGGCTCGGACGTGTGCTCGGCGAACTGTTCGCGAGTGGTTGCACTCGGATCGACTGAAGGCGGTTCGATGTCGACGTCGTCCGGGGGTGGCGGAAGCGTCTGGCAGAGCATCCGCTGTCGAACCCAGACTCCGCGGGCGATGGGAGAGCTGCGGTCGGGATACGCGTACAGGGCCATCAGCGCCGGCTGGGTGAGCAGGCCTGCCCGCTCGCCGGGCATCGTGTAGCTGCCGTCTCCATTGGGAGTCGCGCCGTAGAACTCTGCGAGCGCCGGTGAGAGGAACACCGCGTCGGACTGCAGGAGGTCATCAAACGTACCGCCGCCGTCGAAGACGACATGCTCGGTGAAGTCTTGGACGCTCTGGGACCAATCTGCAGCTGCGGTGTCGAGTTCGAGTCCCGGGAAGGCGGCGGGGTCCTTGGTGACGGACTGGAGCGCCGAGAGGCCGAGCCATTGGCGGTGGAACTGACGCACGGCCAGCCGCGCTTCGGGGGTCTCGAGAATTCGGCGGGCCTGGGCTTCGAGTTGCTCCGCGGTGTTCAGCTCACCGGCGGCGGCAGCATCCAGGAGCGCCGCGTCGGGCGTGGTGGCTGCGAGGAAGTAGCTCAGTCGCGAAGCCGCTTCGTAGTCGGTCACCGCAACGACTTCGCCGACGCTGGCCCCTTCGGGGATCATCTCGATCCGGTAGAGGAACTGCGGGGACTGCATGATCGCCTGCAGCGTGATCGCCAACGCCTCCTCGAACCCTCGCGAGGTGAACTCGGTGGTGAAGAGTGTCTCGAACAGCGCTTGCTCGTCGGCCTCGAGCGGCCTGCGAAACGCCCGACGTCCAAAGCTCGCGATGAAGGCTGAACCGCAAGCCGCGTCGCCCGTCGCGACGTCGCAAGGAACCGTCCCCTCGGGGAGCGTCTGGAAGCCGGCGGTCCGTGCCGTCGCGGCCAGGTCTTCCGCAACGTCGAGGTATCGACGCACGGTGTCCTTGGTGACTTGGTGGTCGCTGGCGTTGTTCTCGAACGCCGTGCTTTGGTTTTCGGGCGGGAAGCTTTGAGCGGGGGACGAGGTGTCGCCGAGGAGTGCGAGCACAGTGTTGTCGTACTCGTACCGGGTCAGCAGACGCATGCGGGCGAGGCCGACTTGCACCTCATCGGAGTCGCATGCGGCGCTCGGTGGTGGATCGCCGGTCTCGCTGCTCGAGTCCTCGCTGTCGGATGCAGACCCGGGGCCGTCTGAGTCGCTCGCGCCGGAGTCTGTGCCGCTGGCGGCCGCTGAGGTCGCGCCCTCGTAGCAGCCGGGTACACACAAGCCCACGAGCAGGGCTCCGATCGATCCACTACGCCACAGCCTGCCAACACCCACCTTGGTCAGGATACCACGGCGGCATCGCGACGAAGACCCCTCGCCAGCCGAGCGGGCCTCCTGTCACGCATCGCGCTCAGCCCATCGAGGCGCCACCATCGACGTCGATGGTGCGGCCGTTGAAGTACTCGCACTCGAGGACAAATCGAACGGCGCACCAAATGTCTTGCGGCGTACCGATTCGGCCAACTGGGATGCCAGCCACGAGGGTGTCGCGGGCCTTCTGGTTCATGCCCTGCGTCATGGGGGTCTCGATCATCCCCGGGGCGACCGCGCCCACACGTACCCGCATCGGCGCGAACTCGCGAGACCACGTCACCGTGTTCGCTGCGAGGGCGGCCTTGGTCGCCACGTAGTTGCTCTGACCGCGGCTCCCGTGCCGAGAGATGCTGGAGATGTTGACCACCACGCCGCTTGCGATCTCGGTTTGCAAGGCGTTGAGTGCGAAGGCGCGGGTCATGAACATCGCGCCGGTCAGGTTCACCGCGAGGACCGAGTTCCAGGCCTCGGTGCTCATCGTGGAGAGCTCGCCGGTCTTGCGGCTGCGCTTCGCGAGCAAGCCGTCGCGGATGATGCCGGCGTTGTTGATCAGGCCGTTGACGCCGCCCAACTCATCCTGCGCCCATTGAACGAACGCGTCGCAATCGGTTTCGTCGGTGACATCGAGCTTGCGCTTGGCGACGGTTGCGGGAAGCGACTCGAGTCCCTCCACGTCGACGTCGCCAGCGGCGACCTTGGCCCCGGCATTCGCGAGCTGAGTTGCAAAGTGGGCGCCCATACCTCGGCCCGCCCCCGTGACGATGATTTTCAGTTGGTCCAGTTGCATCGTTGATCCTTGTGTCGGCGTGGAATCGAAACGCGTGTGCCCACCGTCGAGCGAACTCAACGGGGGGCACGGGTCTCGTTGAGCGGTTAGCCGTTGGTATTGGCGAACGCGCTCATCGTGCGGCGCGACGCGGTCATTCCCAGGTTCATCCACTCTTGGCTGAGACGGATGCCGTAGTTCATCGATGCTTTGACAACCTCGGTCATCTCGTCGGCGGCCTCGCGGGTCCGGCGAAGGTTGGCTTCCTGGGCCTTGGCGAGGTCATCGAGACCTTGCGTCACCAGCGTTCGCTGCTCCTGCATGGTCTCCGTCATCGGGGCCCACATTTGCTGCGCACGCGAAAAGAAATCTTGCACCGCATCATTTGCGGCGGAGGCCGTCGATGCGCCGGAGGACGGGTTCTGAGCTTCCATGGGCAGAGGAGTAGTCAGTCGACCTCGACCTGTCAATACAATTTTTGTGCGCTGCACAAAAATCAGGGAGCGTCGTTCCCGCCACGGACCGCCCGTTTCAAGTCCTC
>CAJXVA010000145.1 GCA_913061055.1 uncultured Pseudomonadota bacterium | reverse complement strand
GAGATGTAGAGAGGTCTCGTGGGCTCGGAGATGTGTATAAGAGACAGGCATCGAACGCCGTGTTGGTGTTGAACGTCGTCACGAGACCGAGTGCTTTGTAGTAGCGGCCCGGCGCGCGACGGTCGGCCCAGAAGTAGACCCGCCATGAGGTCCATCCCCAGCCGTAGATCGTATCCGACGGATCGGTGCGAGCACGAATGTGGGCCCCGGCGGCTTGGGCTGCACTCTTGCCATCCTCGAGCCGGCGGGCCCGAGATTCGTAGCGATGCGGGTCGCCGGCGGCGACGGTGTAGACCCACCCGCACAGGATGAGTCCGACCACGGCGAGCGCTCCGGCTCGCCAACGTGGGTCTTCCTGGGTGTCCTGAATGCAGTCGCCCAACCCCGACGCGCCGATCAAGATCGCCAGGGCCGGGAGCACTTGCGGCATGTAGTGCAGGTAGAAACGTCCGCCACCGAGACCGGTCCCGATGATCGAGAACACGATGAACGCTGCGGCGGGGACGGCACGACGATCACGGGTACGTCGGGAGAGCAGCAGCCCGACGACCGCGAGGGCGAGCGCACCCCCAAACGTGGTCGCGAGCAGTCCGGGAACCTGCAGCAGCCCGACGAAGAACCCGCCCGATGCGCTGCCGGTGTACGAGGAGAACAACGACAACGGCAGCAGATGCTCGAGCAGGGTGCCGACTTGGCCCGCGCCGAGATAGGGAATCGCCATCAGCGTACCCCCGACCAGCGCGCCGGCGATCCATCCGGCCAAGACTGCCCACTGCGGGTGGTGGCGCCGCGCATCCAATCCCCACAGCGCGAGGGCGAGAATGCCCACGACCCCGCCACGCTGCATGAACCCGAATGCGACCGCCGAAGCCACGCCTCCGAGCAACGCCCACCGCCAGCTTCGCGCACTCAGGCTCCGGACGACGCCGGCGAATGCCCACGCATACATCGGCATCATCCATGCGGTGTAGTTGTAGGTAAACATGCCTGCGTAGTACAGGTAGACCCCCATGGATAGAGCCTTGTCCGTGCGAGAGGCGTTGGCCGGGAGCCCCAGGACCATCGCGGGAAGTCCGAGCAAGAGCCACGCGCTGAACACCCATTGAACCGCGTCGAGATCGCGCCCAAACACCTCAAACGTGGCTGCGACGACGTAGAAGGCGCCCAAAGGCTTGATCTCCGCGTTGTGCAGGTACGGCAACTCCCCACGGAGCAGGCCGTCTGCGTTGTAGAGAATGCCAGAGATGTCGGGATTGGGGACTTCGTCCTCGATGAGCTGGAGCCGAATCGAAACGAACAACGCGAGGCCCAAGCCGGCCAGGAGCCAGGGAACCCACGCCGCGAGCCGGTCGAGCTGAGAGTCAGGTTCGCGCATGGTGGGACGGCGGCGGGGCTTCGATCCCGCGCGCGACGAGAGTGTTTCACAAAGTGAACCGCGCCGACATTGCGCTGAGATTGGGGGGCGAGGCACGGTGCTGGGGATGCCCTTGCTTTCAGTACGACGGTCCCTTGTTCTGCTCGTCGCGCTCGCTCCCTTTGCAGGCTGCACCGACGATGTCACCGGCGATGGTCCGACCGACGACGACGGGGGGACGAGCACCGGGACACCGACGACCGACCCCACCGTGACCCCGACGACGGATCCCGGGACGACGACGACGGACCCCGGGACGACGACGACAGACCCTGGGACGACAACCACGGACCCCACCATCGACCCCGACAGCTCGGATACGACCGAGGGCGCGGAGTGTGGTGATCCTGAAGACTGTGCGGAATTCGCGAGCGAGTGCGCAGACGCGACGTGTGAGGGGGGCCGCTGTGTGGTCACGAATGCGGACGCTGGGACTGCGTGTGGGGACGCGGCCGATACGGAGTGCAACGCCGCCGACACCTGCGACGGAGACGGGACCTGCCTCGACAACGCCGCCGGGGACGGGGCTGCCTGCTCGGAGTGTGACGGACTCGAGTGTGCGTGCGGGGCCGGAGCATGTTCGGCGTGCGCCGCCTTTGCAGATGGCAACGACTTTGCGACGGACCGTGCGTTGCTCGGCTGGGAGCTGACGGGCGATTGGGCGCTCTACACTGGAGCCCCCTCCGCGTACCTGGGCGGCGGCAAGTTCGGTGGAGGCGGGGGGGGCGACATGCTGCTGCCTGCGATCCCGTTCGGCGGACAGGTGTTTGGTACGGATGGCAACCGCTCCGCGCCCTACCCAGGCGGCCACGCCGAGGACTCCTACGCTCGGACCAAGGCCTTCGTGCTGCCCTCGAGCCTGGACTTCCGCTCGTGGCACTTGGACGAGGGCGGGGCGAGCTACGACAACAAGCGCATCCGCATTTCGACCGACGGCGGCGACTCCTGGGTCACGCTCCACGACTGTCAACCGGACGGCAAGGTCGTTCCGTTGGACGTCGATCAGTCGCTCTGCTCAGCGATCAACATCCGCGATGCGGACGATTGGGACGACGTGAGTCTCGCGGTGCCCAAGGACATGGTCGGCCTCGCTGGGTTGGTCGAGTTCGGCTACGACACCGGAGACAGCTGCTGCGACTTCGAGCGAGGGTGGTTCATCGACATGACCAACTTCGCGACCGAGTGCGTATGCGGTGACGACGTGGTCTGCGACAGCTTCGGGACGGAGTGCGGAGGAGGCGTTTGCGGTGGCGGTGGCGCGTGTGCACTCGACCCCATCGGCGAAGGCCAGGCCTGCGGCTCCGGGGACGCCACCAGCTGCGGCTCCGCGGACTCCTGCGACGCCGCGGGGTATTGCCAGGGGAACAACCTGGTCAACCTGCTGACGTGCGAGGACTGTCCGGCTGGCGAGGAAAACTGCAACGGCTGCCTCGACGGCGCTTGTCTGGACTGCGAGAGCGCAACCGACACTTTCTTGGCCGGCCTCTCTGGGTGGTCGACGAACACCACCGCGGGGGGAAGCTGGAATGTCTTCTCCGAGATGCCCGGCAACGAAAACGGCGACCCCGCGATCATGCCGACCGACCAAGCGTTCTTGGGGAACGACGGATCCACACTCGGGCTTCAAGACGGTGAAGGGGAGACTGCGACCGCGACCGTCACCAGCCCGGTGGATGTCATGCCGGACACGTTGGTGTTCGACTCGTGGCACGTCGACGAAGGCGGTGGGGCCGATGAGGAAGATCCCGGCGTCGACCTCAAGCGGGTCGAGGTCTCGACGGATCTTGGCGAGACGTGGACGGCCTTGGCCGCCTGCGACGTCGAGGCGCTGGATGACTTCCCGTTCTGTGTCCAGGTCAACACCCGAGGCGCCGATGAGTGGGACACGATCATGCTCGACACCTCGGCCTTCGCCGGGATGGATGCGCAGGTTCGGTTCACCTACGACACGGGGGACGGTTGCTGCGGGTTCGAGTACGGCTGGTTCATCGACAACCTGAACTTCGCGCAGGTGTGCCCGGACCCGAACCCGGCGGGCCCGGACGAGGGCAAGGGCAAGAAAGGCTGAGCGTTCACGGGCCCGGCGGTGGCCCGAACTTCTCTTGGGCCACTGCGCGGACGCGGTCGAACTCGGGTTTGTCTCGAGCGGCCGCCAGCGCCTGTAGATAGGCCTGGTAGACGCGCTGCTCGTCCGGCGTACGGGCGAGCATGCGCTCGAAGATCGTACGCATGTGCTGCGGCGCCCGGGCACCGGTCAGGTACAGCATCCCCCGGGCCGAGGCGAACTCGGGTGCCGCCTCATACGCTTCGAGGTAGTGAAGGACGGCGGCCTCGGGCAGCTTCGCAAGGTCGCTGGGATCCGGCGTGCCGCCGCGGATGGCTTCGGCCTGCAGATGGGCATCGATGGCAGCGGCGAACCTCTGCGCGTCCGCCGGCCACGGTGGGTCCGTGCCTGGGGCGAGAATCAGCGTGGTGCGATGTTGGAGCATCGCGGAAAGGTTGGTCCAGCCTCGCCCTCGGTTGCCTTCGTACGCGACTTGGGGAGCTTGCAGCATGACGCGCGGGTGCAGGTCGGTGTTGCGTGGCCCGTCCCCGGCGAAGGCGATGAGGCCGTCCCGATCCATCAGCGCGGCACCCAGGAGGTCCCGTGGCTCCTGCATGAGGACCTCGGCGTAGATGGGGGCCTCGACGGCATCCGCGATGCGGACGGGGTCGAGCTGCAACGCCTGCGCATCGGCGCCGCCGATCAGCGCGACGGCGGGCGTATCGACGTTGTAGATGCCGAGCCAGGCCTGGGCTGGGTCGAAGACGTCGGTGAAGGTCCGTACGATCACCTTCAGCGTCTCCATGTCCATTTGGTACAGGGGGATCCACTGGGCGAAGATGCCTCCCGGCGCGAGGTGGTCTCGGACGGTTTCGAAGTGCTCGCGGGCATAGAGCCCACCCGCGCCGTTGCGCCCGGGGTGGAAGAGGTCTGCGACCACGACGTCGTAGGCGTCGGACGAGGCCGCGACGAAGCGGCGAGCGTCGGCGGCGTGGAGATGCACGTTGGGTGCCTGGGCCACGCCGCCGTTGATGTCCTCGAAGTAGTGGAGCTGGTCGAGGACCGACGGGACCAGTTCGATGGCGTCGACGCGCATCAACGTCTCGTGGCTCGTCGCCGCGCCTAGGGTCGCCCCGGTGCCCACGCCCAAGAACAGCGCCCTCGTGGGGTGGGGGTGCAACAGCAGCGGGATGTGCCCCATGCGCCGCTCACCGAACGCCCGGGCGCCACCCATCCGGAACTCCTGCCCGACCTGCAGCCGGCGCAGGGTCTTGCCGGTTTGCTCGTCCTTCTGCTCGCTGACGATGACGAGTCCCATCATCGTCTCTTCCTGCTCCAGCACGGTCCATCCGTCGTCGGGGGCCGCCAAGACGAGGTCTGCGGGTGCGGTGAAGGTCAGGGCGACCACGCCGACGATGGCGATGAGCTGCTGCTTCGCGGTGAACCGGCGGTACCAGGTGAACACGCCGAACACGAGGAGATAGCCGTACAGGACGAAGAACAGGGCGTCTCGGTAGCCCTGCGTGGGCACGACCCAAAGGGCGAACACCAACGGGGCCGCAGCACCGCCAAGCGTGTTGATCGCGTAGGCGCGCCCGATTCCCGCGGGGGCGAGCAGACCCACGGTGTGGCTGAAGGTGGCGCCCATGACGATGGTGGGCGGGCCGAAGACGAGTGCTGCAACGAGAAGCTCAGCACGAAGGTGCACCGTCCAGGTTGCGTCCTTCGGTACCAGGCTCTCCATGATGCCTGGCGCGGCAGACAGGGCGAACGAAGCGAGCAGCACCGTGAGGGCTTGCGCGACCAGCAGTCCGGCCAAGACCGTGGCGGGGCGACCAGCGGTCGCGGGCCGCACCAGGCGTGCGTAGGCGAACGCGCCGACGGACGTTCCCAACAGATACACGCTGAGCGTGTGGGCGAAGGTGTAGATCGTGTTCTCGAGGGTTTGCGAGAGGACCTGCACCCCCACGACCTCGAGGCCGACGCCGCATACGCCCGTGCCCGCAAGGACGACCAGCAGCAGCCATGGTTCATTCGCGACCTCGGGATCGGGGTCCGCCGACGCGTCGATGGCTGGAGCGTCGGTCTCCGCTCGAGGGGCGAGGGAGCGCCCGGTCGACCAGCGGTGGGCGGTGAAGGCACTGAGTCCGCCCATCATCGCGAGCACGAGGGCACCCACGGCGGTGCCAAGCTGGGGGAGTAAGATGTAGACGGTCAGCAACACGCCGGCGGTGGCACCCAACGCGTTGGCGGCGTACAGGCGTCCAACGCCGCGGCCTTCGGGCTCATCAGCGATGGCCCGCCGACGCGCCTCGACCAACGCGGGAAGCGTCGCGCCCATGCAGAACGTGGCAGGTAGCAGGGTGAGGGCGGACACGGCCAGCGCCACGGCGAGCGCCAGCGGGGAGTCGTTGTCGCCGGCGACCGAGCCGAGCACGGGGGGGATCGCGGTGGCGAGCCCGTGCAAGAGCCACGGGGAGAGCAGGGCGTAGCCGGCGGCCACCAGTTCCAGGCGCACAAATAGCGCAGCCGGGTTCTTCGCCGCCCGGACCCGTGGATGCAGCACGGCGGCTCCCGCTGCCATGCCGCCAAAGAAGCCGGCAAGGACGCCTAGCATGCCCAACGTCTCATGGCCCAGCGCCAGCGACAGAAGCTGCGTCCACAGCAACTCGTAGCCCAGGGCCGCCGCACCGGAGAGCCCGAACGCGACGATCAACCACCGGTCTTGTCGAGCCATGCGGCGCGGAGCATACCCCGTGAAGGTTCTCACCGCCTCAGATCACGGACCGCGACGCGTGGGGCTCCGTAGACTCTGCGGGTTCATGAAGATCGGCGTCATCGGTGGTGGTCCTGGCGGGTTGTACTTCGCGCTTCTCCTCAAGAAGCAGCAGCCCCAACACGATGTGCACGTACTCGAGCGCAACCGGGCCGGCGAGACGTTCGGCTGGGGTGTGGTGTTCTCCGACGAGACGCTGGGCAACTTTCTCGAGGCGGATGCCGAGACGGCCCGGCGCATTCGTGAGGAGTTCGTTCATTGGGACGCGATCGACACCCGCTTCGCCGACAAGACGATTCGTTCGTCGGGGCACGGCTTCTCGGGCATCGCTCGGCGGCGGCTGCTGCAGATCCTCCAGGCTCGTTGCGGGGAGCTCGGGGTCCACATGCACTTCGAAGTCGAGGTCGACGGCATCGACGTGTTCGCGGACGCCGACCTGATCGTCGCTGCGGATGGGATCAACTCGAAGACGCGGACCGCGATGGCCGAGCAGTTCAAGCCGGACATCGAGGTGGGGACCGCCAAGTTCATCTGGCTGGGGACGCGCAAGGTCTTCGATGCGTTCAAGTTCTTCATCCGCGACACCCCGCACGGACTGTTCCAGGTTCACGCCTACCCATTCGACCACGAGACCAGCACCTTCATCGTCGAGTGTGACCAGGCGGCGTTCGATGGGGCAGGGCTCGGCGAGATGAGCGTGGACGAGTCGGTCAAGTGGTGCGAGGCCCTGTTCGAGGAAGACCTCGAGGGGCACGGCTTGATGACCAACCGCTCGTCGTGGATCAACTTTCGCCGGGTCCGGAACGCGACCTGGCACACCGGCAACGTGGTCCTCATCGGGGATGCGGCTCACACCGCACACTTCTCCATCGGCTCGGGCACCAAGCTGGCGATGGAGGACGCCATCTTCTTGTCTCAAGCGGTCATCGAGCATGGGGACGACGTGCCGGCGGCACTGAGCGCCTATCAGGACGTGCGCTGGGTCGATGCGGCCAAGCTTCAAAAGACCGCAACGACGAGCCGGCGGTGGTTCGAGAACATCCGGCGCTACCGCAACGACCATCCTCTGCAGCTGACGGTCAGCATGATGAGCCGCAGCAAGCGGGTCACCCACGGCAACCTCAAGCTGCGCGACCCTGCCTTCATCGAAGAGGTGGACACGTGGTTCGCGAAGCAGGCTGGCGTGACCACGCAGCCACCACCGCCGCCGATGTTCACACCGTTTTCGCTACGGGATGTCACCGTACCCAACCGGGTCGTGGTTTCGCCGATGTGCCAGTACATGGCCAAGGACGGCATGCCGGACGACTGGCACCTCATGCACTTGGGAAGCCGGGCCGTGGGAGGCGCGGGGTTGATCATGACCGAGATGACCAACGTCTCGGCGGACGCCCGCATCACGCCGGGTTGCACGGGTCTGTACACCGACGGACACACCGAAGGGTGGCGACGGGTGACCGACTTCGTGCACCGTCACAGCGCCGGAAAGATCGGCGTCCAGCTCGGGCATGCCGGCCGCAAGGGATCCACACGCCTGTTGTGGGAAGGCATGGACCGGCCGTTGACCGAGGGAAACTGGCCGGTACTCGCTCCCTCCGCGCTGCCGTACACCGACGCAAACCAGACGCCCAAACCGATGGACGCGTCGGACATGGCGCGGGTCAAATCCGACTTCGTGGCGGCGACGCGGCGAGCTGAGCAGGCGGGGTTCGACCTGGTCGAGCTGCACATGGCGCACGGGTATCTGCTGTCCACGTTCATCTCGCCGCTGACCAACCAGCGCACCGATGGCTACGGGGGCAGCATCGAGGGCCGCATGCGGTACCCGCTCGAGGTCTTTGACGCCATGCGTGAAGTCTGGCCCGAGCACAAGCCGCTGACGGTCCGGATCTCCGCCACCGATTGGGCCCCGGGCGGGCTCAGCGAAGACGACGCCGTTGCACTGGCGCAGATGCTGAAAGACCACGGTTGCGATCTGATCGATGTCTCTACAGGACAGACCGTGTCCGACGCGTCGCCCGAATACGGGCGCATGTATCAGACCCCGTTCTCGGATCTCATCCGTCACCGGACCGGTATCGCGACGATGGCGGTGGGCGCCATCCAAGGGTGGGACCAGATCAACACGATCGTGGTCAGTGGCCGGGCGGACCTATGCGCGCTCGCTCGGCCGCACTTGCTCGACCCGCACCTCACGCTGCAGGCGGCGGTGGAGCAGGGCCACACCGGGGACGGCGTGCACTTCCCCAACCCCTACATCGCGGTCAAACCGCGCTAGAAAAAGCGACACGGGGAGTCACGAAACATCTCGGGTGCTGGGCACTCACCCCCCGATGCAACCTCATTTGCTTCGTGGTCCCGCTCGCCTGTTGGTCGTTTGCGCGTTCCTCATCACCTCGGGTTGCTCCGAGGAGGGCGGTGACGGCGTGGAGGTTGGCTCCGGGAGCGGCGGCATGGAGACTGGCGTATCGGAGGGCGAGGATCCCGGTGGCCCCGAAGCCGGGAATGACGGGTCGATTCGCGGCACATTCGTGTTCCTCGATGGGACCGAGGCGGAGCTCGACGTGTCCGCCCGCTACAGCCGGTTCGAGATCGGCGACATCGTGCAGCACAGTTGCGAAGGGTCGGACGTCGCCGCTGGACTGAGTTTGGGCGTGACCTGGCGCGACGAGACGACAATCGGGACGCACCCCCCGTCCTTGGAGAATGGTCCCGGCTTCATCGCTGCGTGGTCCCAAGTGGACGGGACCGGCATTCGGGCGACGCTTCCGTCCGACGGGGACCTCACCTTCGAGAGCGTCGGGATCGAGCCCGGGGAGGTCACGGAGGGCATCGCACGTGCCGTGCTGCACCCCGAGGCCGACGATCCCGATGATCGGGTCTCCGAGATCATCGAGATCGAGTTCCGGTGCTTGGTCAGTGATGACGGGTAGACGCCGCTCCCGCGTTCATCCGCCTTCGGGGTGTTACCGTGGTGCGGTCATGCGAAGCGCACTCGTCTTGCTCAGTATGCTGGTCATGGGTTGCCCGCAGCCCGACCCGGGCAAGCCTGGCTCGCCGTCCAATCCGGTGGACGTCTGTGAAGACGCGGGGCAGGTTTGTAAGACTGGGGACGCGCCGCTGGGCGTGTGCACGAAGTCGACGACCGCCGCGTGCGACAAGCCGGGCGGCTGCTACGTCTGCATGTCGCAACACTGACGCACGGCATCCGAAGAGGCCGCGCGCCGCGGACGTCAGGCGCACGCTAGCGACGACGCCGTCGCAGCAGCGGCAGCGCGCCGAGTCCGAACAACATCAACCAGCCTCCGCCCTCGCCACTCGCTCCGACGCTGCAACCGCCTCCATCGCCATCCTGCGCGGAGCCGCCGTCGGTGTCGCTGCCGGATCCGGCGTCACTGTCGGAGCCGCCGTCGGAGTCACTGTCGGAGCCACCGTCGGAGTCGCTGTCGGAGCCACCGTCGGAGTCGCTGTCGGAACCACCGTCGGTGTCGGTGTCGGTGTCGCTGTCGGAGTCACCGTCGGTGTCACTGTCGGAGCCGCCGTCGGTGTCCCCGCCATCGTCATCCCAGGGCTCGCAGGCCTTGGGGTCCCACGCCTCGCCGAACTCCCCGTCGAGCTCGCAGGTGTACGCCACAGACTCGCAGTTGCGATCCAGCGTGGCTGCGATGTCGAGCTCGAGGGGCCCGAGGCCGTCGGGATCACCCCCGTCGGCCATGAACGCGTCGCTCTGGATGGTGGAACCGTCGAGCAAGCTAACCAGTTGGATCTGGGCCTCGAAGACTTCATCCCTCGAGGCTCGCCAGGTTGCAAGGGCGAGTGAGCCCAGTGCCGAACTCGTGACCTCACCGTCGATCAGGAGCTCCACTCTCACCGAACCTGCAAGCAGGGGGTCGAGGGCTGAAAGGTCGAACGTCACGTCGGCGACACCGGTGCCTTGGTTCGGCGTGCAGAAGCCCTCGGGCCAG
The DNA here is from genome assembly GCA_913061055.1 of uncultured Pseudomonadota bacterium. Taxonomy (GTDB): domain Bacteria; phylum Myxococcota_A; class Polyangia; order Nannocystales; family Nannocystaceae; genus CAJXVA01. Next base: position 9,328 of record CAJXVA010000145.1, on the reverse strand, counting down.
TAGACCTCCTCGAAACACGAGCCGATCGCGAGCTCTGGGTACGCGCCGTCGCAACAAACCACAGTGTCCAACTGCACGAGGGGGCGCACGTCGTAGGCGGTCGCCGGGCTCAGTTCGGGCAGGGCGAGTTCAGGCAGTGCTGTCTCGGCAATGGCCACCTCGAGCGGGCCGTAGGTATCCATGCCGCAAACGCTCCTTGCGTCCAGGGCATCGTTGTCGACGCTGACCTGGACGGTGAGGGTCGTCCCGGCTGGAAGAGCGGCTTCTGGGCGCCAGAAGTAGACGCCCCCGTCATGCTCGAGCGCACCGGCAACCGCTGCTTCGTTGGCGTCGGTGACCGTCACCCGGATCAGCTCGAGCACATCGTCGGGCGCGATCAACTGGTCGTTGCCCTGGTGGGTGTTGAATGCGATCACCCCGTCCGGTGAAATCTCGGCGGCGCCGAGGGCAAGGCTGAGGAAGCGCGGCGAGTCAGCACACTCCTTCGGCGAGCAGGCCTCTGCGTCGGTCGGGGCAAGCACCGTGAGTCCGGTGGCCGCGATCAACAGCGACATTGATGTCATACGAGCAAACCCAAAATAAGACATGTGCGGAGCCTAGCAACGCGGCGAGTCGAGGCACGGACGGCCGCGCGGTAGAGCGGGTCGCCAGGGCTGTGTGCTCGTAGGCGGCTTGTCGTCGACGTTCCGCGGGCCGTACCGCGGAGTCGAGGTAGCCTTCGCGCTGTGCTTGAGCAGGATGCGCAGCTCGCCCAACTGGTGGCACTTCTTCGCGGCCGTCGGATCGCGACACTGACGGGCGCGGGCATCAGCACCGACTCCGGCATCCCGGACTACCGCGGGGCCAAGACTCGACTCCAACCACGGACTCCGATTCAGCATCGGGAGTTCGCCGAGAGTCCGGGGACGCGTCGACGGTACTGGGCGCGGGCGACCCGAGGGTGGCCGCGCTTTGCAGCTGCCCGTCCCAACGCCGGCCATCGGGCGCTCCGAGAGCTGCAGGACAGCGGCGCCATCACGGGACTGATCACGCAGAACGTCGACCGCCTGCATCATGCGGCCGGGTCCGATGCGCTCGAGCTCCACGGGTCACTTCATGAAGTCGTGTGTTTGGCCTGTGGTGCCCTCGAGTCGCGAGCATCCGTTCACGGGCGGATGATGGATCGCAATCCGAGCTTCGAAGCGCACGTGCTCGCGGTGGCGCCCGATGGGGACGTCGACTTGGATGCGGACGCGGTCCATACGTTCGACGTCGCGCCTTGCCGACGATGTGGAGGTCCGCTCAAGCCTCGGGTTGTGTTCTTCGGCGGGGCCGTCCCCAGAGCGACGGTGGACTCGGCCTACGCCATGGTCGACGCGGCCGAAGCGCTGCTCGTGGTGGGATCTTCGTTGACCGTGTTCTCGGGCTACCGGTTCGTTCGTCGAGCCGAGGCCGGCGGGATCCCGGTGGCGATCGTGAACCTGGGTGAAACGCGCGGCGATCCCCATGCCGAGCTGCATGTCGACGCGCCGGCGGCGTCCGTCCTGCCCCGGCTCGTAGATGGGCTCCGTTCCAGCTGAACGGGAGCGCACCCCAGCCGCACGAGCGACCGAGGGCGAAAACTTGGTGGTCAGCTCACACCGCGCCACGATCGCTCTAGGGGCGGATCGATTTCGTGCGAAGAATCACCACTTTTTCGGTGATCTTCGCGGATCCAGGCCGGATCCGATGCAACCGGAAGGGGGTCGTCGGCGACTACCCCCGCGAGACCCGGCACCTCGGTGCGCTGTTTGCTCGACTCCTGCAGGACTGGGCATTCGTTCTCCACCCAGAGTTTTTCAGCACGACGCGATCGTGCGACCCCCGACCCGACACAACCTCTCCGAATCACCGCCTCGCCTCGCGCACCATCCCGCGCGAACCCCAGCGGGCGCCGGTGGACCCCGGGTCACCCCTCCTTCCTCCTCTTCCGAAAGCTTCCCCGCATGAAGATCGTCGACGTTGCCGAATCCTACTCCACGCAAGGCGGAGGCGTCCGTACGTACATGCACCACAAGTTCGCCGCGGCCCGTGCCGCTGGTGTCGACTGTGTCGTCGTGGCGCCCGGGACCGAGGACGGCGAGGAGGAGATGGACGGCGGACGGATCGTCTGGGTGAAGACGCCGCGATCTCCCTTCGACAGTCGCTACGGCCTGTTCAACGACGAGCGCAAGGTCCACGAAGTCCTCGAGCGCGAGGACGCGGACGTCATCGAGGGCTCGTCCCCGTGGAACGGCGGCAAGTACGTCGCCAGCTATCACGGTCGCGCCAAGAAGTCGTTTGTGTTCCACACCGACCCCGTCGCCGTCTGGGCGCAGACTTTCTTTGGACGTCACCTCGGCTTCGACCGCGTCGACCGGATGTGCGCGCCGATGTGGAAGAAGATCCGCACCCTCAGCGACGCCTACGACACCACGGTCGTCAGCGGTGGATGGCTGGCGCGGCGCCTTCGCCAGTTCGGCATCGAGCGCACCTCGGTCGTCGACTTCGGCATCGACAAGCAGCGCTTCTCCCCCAGCCACCGCGACGAGAACCTCCGCCGGGAGCTCCTGGCCAAGTGCGGCGTGCCCGAGCACGGCAAGCTCATCATCGCGATCAGCCGGCTCGACCCCGAGAAGCGGGTCGCCACCTTCATCGACGGTTTTGCCAAGGCCTCCCGCCATCGCCCCATGGGCCTGGTGATCTTCGGCCGCGGTGCGCTGCAGAAGTACTACGCGCACAAGGCCAACAAGACCCCCGGCGTGCACCTGCACGGCTACGTCTCGGAGCGGGACTTCGTGTCCCGTGCGCTCGCCAGCTCCGACGCGTTCCTGCACGGCTCCGCTGCCGAGACCTACGGCCTCGTCGTGGCCGAAGCGGTCTGCTCCGGCGTGCCGGTCATCGTTCCCGACCGCGGCGGCGCGGCGGCCCTCGCCGGTCCCGACTACAGTGCCCGGTACCGCTCTGGCGACAGCAACGACTGCTCCGAGGCGATCCTTCGGTTGCTCGCTCGCGATCGGTCGCAGCTCGCTCGCGGCTGCGAGGCCGCGACGCAGGACATCGGCACCATGGACGGGCATTTCTATCGCTTGTTCGAGCTGTACGGACAGATGAGCGGTCGTACCGACTTCGCCGCGCCGGACCGCAAGGTCGCTCGCGTGCTTCCGCTTCGCGCGGCCAGCTGACCAACCCATCGGCGCCGCGTCGTCGCCCACCGAGTCGCGTGACCCACCTCCCAGGGTGCGTCGCGTGGCTAGGCGCGTCACGCGGCCTCGTGCTACCCACGGTGTAGATGGCGGAGGAACAGGACGCTCCTGCGTGGGCCCAGCGGTTGTCGGCGTTCATTCACCGGCGCTTTCGTGTGGTGCTGCTCGTCGGCTTGGTCTTCGCCGTGCTCAGCACGCTCGCGGCCACCCAGCTTCGCATCGACCAGGAGCTGCGACGGCTGCTGCCCTCCACGTTCCCCAGCGTGGTTCGGCTGGACCGGCTCCAGGAGCGGGCGGGACAACAGTCCGACCTCTACGTCACGATCCGCTCGCCGTCGCGCGAAGCCAACGTGGCCTTCGGTGATGCTGTGGTCAACGCTCTCGAAGGCCGCGACGACCTCCGTTACGTCGTGTTCCAGCGCGACCTGGAGTACTTCGACGACCACGCGCTGCTCTACGCCAGCCTGGCCGACCTCCTGGACCTGAGACGGCGCGTCATCGCGAAGATCCGTGAAGAGGTGCGCAAGGAGGCGTTCGGCGACTTCTCCACCGACGAAGAAAAGGCGGCGAAGGCCGGGGGCAAAGACGACGCACAAGCGCTGGGGTTTGACCCCGACGAGATGCGGGAACGCTACGGCGTGTCCGAAGCGTCGCAGGAATACATGGAGGCCGACGAGGGCCGGGTGATGGTCGTGAAGATGCGGCCGGTGCGTGCCGCCACCGATCTCGAGTTCGCCGAGGCGCTCACCGCCGACGTTCAGCGCATCGTCGACGAGCTGGACCCGCACGGCTTTCACCACGAGATGGCGATCGAGCTCAACGGCAGCTACGTGCAGCACCAGAAGCGACTCAAGTCGGTGCAGGACGAGGTGCGGGGAGGCTCGGTCGCGGCGCTGTTGGGCCTGTTGGTCACGCTCGGGCTGTACTTCCGAAGTCCGCGCGCGGTGGCGCTGGTGATGCTGCCGTTGCTCGCTTCGGTCGTGGGCGCGCTGGCCTTTGGATGGCTTGCCTTTGGCGTCCTCAACATCGTCTCGGCGTTCATCTTCGCCGTCCTGTTGGGGCTCGGCATCGATTTCGGCATTCACGTGCTCGCGCGGCTGCGTCAGGAACGAGGCCGGGGCCTGTCCTCGCAGGACGCACTCGCGCTGTGCCTGGCGACCAGCGGCAAGACCACCGCGGCGGGGGCGGTGAGCACCGCGCTGGCCTTCGCCGCGCTGTCCATCGCTGACTTCCAGGGCTTCGCCCAGTTTGGCCAGGTCGCGGCGGTCGGGGTTGTGTTCTCGCTGCTCGGGTCGGTGTTTCTGATGCCGGCGCTGAGCATCGCGTTCGACCGAGTCCGACCCTGGAAGCCGCCCGCACCTCGGGAGGACAGCGGCGGGCTGGGCGGATGGGGCCGGGCGCTCTCCGTCGTGGCACTGCTCTTCGCGGTCGGCGGCACGGTCGTCGCCGGCTGGGCGGCGATGAACCTCGGCGGCTTGGAGTACCAGCACGACCTCAAGAAGCTCGGGCCGGTGCGCCCCAAACCCACCGGGCCGCCGCGAGCTGGATACCGCGATGCCGTCGGCAAGGCGCAGACCGTCGACCCGGCGGTCGTGCTGGTGGATACCGCCACCCAGGCCCTGCAGGTGCAGCGCCAGCTCGACGCCCTGGTCGCCATGACCCCCGAGGAGATCGAGGTCTTCGATCCCAAGACGCCTCCAACCCGCGCGATGCCGGAGCCTCCGGCGACGCTCGACAGCAACATCGCCGACCTCGACCTCGACGAAGACGAGGACGAGGACTGGGACGACGAAGGCGAGGAGGACGACTGGGAGGATGATGGTTGGGGCGGTAAAGACAAAGACCTCGAAGACCCGGTCTTCGAGGCGCTCGAGGCCCTCGCCGTCGCCGAGGCTGTGATGTCCCCGGACACCGCGGAGCTGCTGGGGACCTACGACCGGGCCCGGTTGCTGGAGATGCAGCGCCGCCTCGCCAAGGTCTGGTCTGTGCACGCATTCGTCCCGCGACAGCAGGAGGAGAAACTCAAGGTCATCGCCGACATCCGGGCTCGCATCGATGGCAAACGCGCGAGCCTCTCGGCCACCACCAAGGCGCAGATCGACGAGTGGTACCCGTACCTCTCGGTCACCGCGCCGGTGCAGATCGATGCGCTACCGGGCTGGGTCACCGGCCAGTTCGAGGATACGCAGGGCGACGTGGCACGGTTCGTCATCGTCGCCACCAAGGGTTCCAAAGCGAACATCGTCAACAGTCGGGGCATCTACGCCGCGTACGGATCCATGACGACCAGCGAGGGAGAAGTCGACTTGGCGGCCGACTTCTTCGTCATCCCCGAGATCTTCGACGCCATCGACGCCGATGGCCCGCGGGTGATGGCGGTATCGGTGGCGGTGATGCTGCTGACCGCGTTGGTGCTGCTGCGAAACGTGTGGGGCGCGCTCGGCGTGGCGGTCACGGTCGGGTTCTCATTGATGTGGCTCGCGGCGGTGTTCTTGGGCCTCGACTGGAAGCTGAACTTCTTCAACATCATCGTGCTGCCCCTGCTGCTCGGGATGGGACAAGACGACGCGCTCCACCTGGTCGAGCGACACCGCGAAGAGGTCGAACGGACCGGCAGCAGCAACATGGGGCGCGTGCTTCGCGAGGCGGGTGGGGCGATCTTCGTCACGACCCTGACCACCGTGCTGGGATTCTCCGGAATCCTGTTCGCCAACCACCGGGGTTTGGAGTCGATGGCGTGGGCCGCGGTCCTCGGGATGACGCTCGCGCTGGTCGCCTCGGTGGTCGTTCTGCCGATTTTGCTGCACTTGGGGCTCGAATTCGGGCGTCGCCGCGGTTCGCGGTCCAAGCCGAGCGATTCTGAAGCCCCGGATGCATGAGTGCCGGGCCCTCTCTTTGTGAGAAGGCCCAAACCATGCAACCACCGGGCGCTCTGGAGCGACAACCGTTCCAGCCAACAGCGACGCGCCCCGCCCCCGGGTCCGCGGAGTTGGCGCCTCCACCGAGGACCCCATGACCATCGTCCGCCCCACGCAGAAGATCGACCTCCACGTTCACAGCAAGTACGCGGGTCGCTTCAAGCTCTTCGTCCTGAACTCGCTCGAGGTGGAGGAGTGCTACACGGAGCCCGAAGACCTCTACACGACCATGATCGACCGCGGCATGAGTCTGGTGACCATCACCGACCATGACGCCATCGACGGTTGTCTCGAGATCGCCCACCACGGCGACCACGTCTTCATCTCCGAAGAGGTCTCGGCCCGGTTCCCCGAGAACGGATGCATCGTTCACGTGCTCTGCTACGGCATCACCGAGGCGCAGCACGAGGAGCTTCAGCGCCTCCGCTACAACATCTACGAGCTCGTCGACTACATCCGCGAAGAGAAGATCCTCCACTCGCTCGCGCACCCGTTCTCGCCGGTCAACCAGCGACTCACCCCCGAGCTCCTCAAGAAGTCGTTCTTGCTGTTCGAGACCGTCGAGGTGATCAACGGACAGAAGGACTCCGGGCACGAGCGGTTCATGCGCGAGGTGCTCGACAAGGTCGACCAGTCGGTCCTCGAGCGGTGGAGCAACGAGTTCGACATCCCCGTGGCCCCCGGGCGCGTCTGGAGGACCACCGCGGGATCCGACGACCACTCGGGCCACACGATGGCGCGCAGCTTCGTCGAGTTCGAGGGGGACGCCACGTTCGACGCGTTGCGCGACGCCATCGAGACCAGCCGGGTGCGGGTCGATGGTTTCGAGAAGACCTGCAAGAGTTGGGCGCACACTGCAGCCATCGGGACGATCCAGTACTTCCGGCACAGCACCGTCCAGAAGGACAGCAACAAGCCGGGCGTCTTCCACCAGCTCGTCGACATCATCCAAAACCAGGACCTGCCCGACGACCCTGCTGATCTGCCGCCGGCACTTCAGCGGCTGATCCCCGCCGCCATGGAGACGCTGGCGGAGATGGACTCGTTCCCGGACTTCAAGCGCTTGATGGCCGAAGGGCACAAGCCCGAGACCCACGACGAGATCTACTCGCTCGTTCAGACGGCGCTGCTGCGGGCGTTCCGGGCCTCCACCGACTCCATGAAGGAAGCCGTGGAAAAGGTCGATCTGGAGCCGCTGATCGACGAGCTGCCCACACTCATCCGCTTGGCGCTGCTCAACATGCCGTACTACTTCGGCATCCGTTACTTCTACGGGGAGCGCAGGCGCGCCCGCGGATTGTACGAGAGCCTCGAGCTGCCCAGGCCACTGGGGCAGGGACAGAAGGTCGCCATCTTGTGCGACACGCTCGACAACGTCGACGGGCTGAGCATCAACCTGCGTCGCTTGGTGCAGGAGATGCGGGACGACGGCAAAGAGGTGTTCCTTTGCGGGGCCAAGCCCGATGGGTTCGAGCCGTCGGTGGACGAGCACGGCATCGTTCGCCTTCCCACCATCGCCAGCTTCCCGATCTTGGGCTACGAGAGCTATCAGCTCGGCTGGCCAAGCACGCTCGAGACAGTCCGGTGGATGGACGAGAACGAGATCGACCTGATCGTTGCCACCACGCCAGGCCCAGTGGGACTGGTCGGCATGATGGCCGCGCGGCTGCTCGATACGCCGGTCATCGGCCAGTACCACACGAACGTTCCCGAGTACGCCTTCCGCATCATCGGCGACCGCACGATCGGTCGCATCGTGCAGGCGTACACGGCCTGGTTCTACAACCAGATGCAGCAGGTGCTCGCACCGACCTACGCCACTCGCGAGGTCATGGCGGGCAACGGGATTCAATCTGGCAAGGTGACCATCGTCCCGCGCGGGGTCGACTCGCAGCGCTTCACGCCGGCGCTGGCGAAGGACTCGTTCTGGGCGGACCACGGCCTGACCGGCAAGAACACGCTGGTGTACGTCGGGCGCGTCTCGCTGGAGAAGAACCTCCCGTTCCTCGCCAAGCTCTTCAAGCACCTGGTCGATGACCATGGGTTGGACGTCGAGCTGGGGATCGTCGGCGAGGGTCCGTATCTCGAAAAGATGAAGGAAGAGCTCGAGGGCTACCCCGTGGCGTTCACCGGCTACCTCAAGGGAGATGCGCTCGCCTCCGCCTACGCGTCCTCCGACATGATGATGTTCCCGTCCACGACCGATACGTTCGGCAACGTGGTCTTGGAGTCGATGGCCTGCGGAACGCCCGCGCTCGTCTCCGACGTGGGTGGCCCCTCGGAGATCGTCCACCACAACGAGACCGGCATCGTCCTTCCCGCGGGGCAGCAGCGACGCTGGGCGGACGCGGTGGTCGGCCTCGTGGGTGACGCCGCCCGGCTGGAGCGGATGTCGACGCAGTCACGAACCTACGCCGAGAGCTGCACGTTCGAGCGAGCCCGGCGCAAGACCTGGGAGTTCTACTCCAAGCACATCGAGAGCGACCGGCTGCGCGTCCGCGCTGAGACCGCGTGAGGCAGATTCGGAGGGGGCATGATCGTGTGCCCGAGTCGGTGCACTATCAGGACATGCATTTGAGGTCCTGCCATGCGTGCCGCCGTCCGAAGCGGGTCGGGGACACCTGTCCCCACTGCAACACTCCGTCCCGCGTGCTGCGGGGTGCCGCGTTGTCCGTCGGCCTGTTTGCAGGCTGTGTGGTGAGCGCGCAGCCAGCGTATGGCTCCGTGGATACGGTCGACATGAGCACTGGCGCGTTCGTCGACACCGATGCGGAGACCAGCAGCAGCACCTCCTCGGGTGGGACCAGCGAGTCAGAAACGACGACGGATGACACGTCGACCGGCTCCGGAGGCTCGTCGTCTTCGGGCTCAGGCTCGGGTTCGACCGGCTCCGGGTCGGGCTCGACCGGGTCGGGCTCCACCGGTGGTGGGACGACGATGACCTCGTCCACGTCGGGTTGAGCTCCGCCGCGGAACGTCGCGGCAGTGGGGCGCGCGAGCGTGCGTTGTGCCTCACAGCGGCGAAGCCCCGAGCTGTGGGGCCCACCGTATGATGCGGGTGCTGTGAGCGAGTCCGTGACGTTCGAAGAGTTCGAGGCGGTGAGCCTCGAGCAATGGGCGGCCAAGGTCGAAGAGACCACGCCGCTGTCCAAACTCCTGTCTCTTATACACATCTCCGAGCCCACAAGACCTCTCTACATCTCGTAT
>CAJXVA010000144.1 GCA_913061055.1 uncultured Pseudomonadota bacterium | reverse complement strand
GCACCGTCGGGTCTTCCTCCATCGCGTCGGCGACGGCGGCGAGTTCGGCCACCAGCATGCTCAGCCGCATCCGATCCGCGCTCAGGGCCGTCCCCGGAGTCAGAAGACCAGCGCCGAGGCCGGCGAGAAGGGTTCGACGCTGCACATGCCCCCGAACGCACGAGACCCGCCAAGGATTTCCTCGGCGGGTCATTGCGTGGAGATCAGGGCTCACAAGGCTGGGTTACCACTGATCCATCTCGGTCGTGGGGCCCGGGGCGTAGCCCGATTCATCGTCGGGGATGACCGCGGGGATGCCGGACGCGGCGTCGAGGTCCTGCGGTTCCGCCAGCATCGGGCCGGGGGCGACGACCGTTGCGGCGATTTCTTCGGCCACGGTCGGCTCGGCGGGGCTCGTCTCTTCGGCGGCTTCGATGCCCGCGATGACCTCGTTCATGTCGTTGCGGTCGCTGAGAACCGCGAAGGTCACTGCGCCTGCGCATCCAAGAGCCACCGTCAGTGCGAGAAACTGTTCCATATCGATCTTCATTGTTGCTGCCCTCCTTTGGTGGACACTGATTGAGACGCCCCAGCTGGCTCGAAACTTCGTGAAGCGCCCGTAACCGGTCGCAAACGGCGGGTACCTGCCCGATCCCGCCGTCCGTTGCTAGAGTTGCGGGCGTTGGCCGCGCTTTGCGCGGATGCCGGTTGTGGGTCGTGCCCACGGACACCCACGATGACGAGCTCCACCTTTCCTCCCGACTTCTGCTGGGGCTGCGCCACCTCGTCCCACCAAGTCGAAGGCGGCAACGACAACGACTGGACCCGCTGGGAGGCGCGCCCGGGTGCGATCGCCGATGGGACGCGCAGTGGACAAGCAGCCCGCTGGTGGTCCGGCGCCGCGGAGGGAGACCTCGACATGGCTGCCTCCTGGGGACACAACGCCACCCGGATGAGCGTGGAGTGGAGTCGGCTCGAGCCCCAGCCGGGCCGCTTCGACGAAGCCGCGTTCGAGCGTTATGCCGCCATCCTCCGCCATGCCGGTGAGCGGGGGTTGTCGCGGCTGGTCACACTCAACCACTTCACGCTGCCGCACTGGATCGCTGACCACGGGGCGTGGCTCTCGCCGAACATCATCCCGGCCATCACACGCTTTGCGCGGGCGTGCGCGACACGACTCGGCGGCATGGTGGAGCGTTGGGCCACCCTCAACGAACCCAGCCTCGTGGCCCTGATGGGCTACGCGGAGTACCGCTGGCCACCGGGGCTCCGCGACCCGCGGGCGTTTGGCCCGGCACTGACCAACATGCTCCGGGCCCACGTCGCGATGACCCGGGCCGTCAAAGCCGTGCGCCCGGACGACGCTGTCGGCCTGGTGCTCAACATGCCGGTGTTCGACCCCGCGCGCGAGAGCCTGGCCGATCGCGGGTTGGCCTGGCTGCAAGACCAAGCGGTCAGCGGTGTTGTTCTCCGAGCGCTCGAGACCGGCCGCATGTGGCCGCCGATCGGCCTCGGGCAACGTATCGAGGGCCTGGTGGGGAGCGCGGACTGGCTGGGGCTCAACTACTACGGACGCTATGCGGTGAGAGCATCCATCCGCGCCTACGGGCAAGCGTTCGGGGCCCACGTGCAGTCGGACTCCGTGCGGATCGGCGACACCGACTGGGGCCAGCCCTACCCCGAAGGGTTGCTCCGCGGACTGCGTCGGCTGGCGCCGCTGGGCGTCCCGCTGCTCGTGACCGAGAACGGCATGCAGACCGACGACGACGCGCGGCGGGCTCGCTACCTCCGCAGCCATGTCGCCGCGGTGCGGGACGCCCTGACCGAAGGCCTCGACGTGCGCGGCTACTTCCACTGGTCCTTGGTCGACAACTTCGAGTGGGCCGAAGGGTGGCGACCCCGCTTTGGCCTGCTGGCCCTCGACCTCGAGACCGGGGAGCGCACACCCCGGCCCAGCGCGGAGGTCTTCGCCCGAATCTGCCGAAACAACGGCGTCTAGGGCCTCAGGCAGCCCGAGGCGCTTGCCCAGGGCCACCCCCTTCGGTATGAGGCCTCATGCGTCTGCGTCGTCTCGCCCTCGCCGCCGCCCTCCTGGGCTGCTTCGGAACCTCTTGCGAAAAGAAATCGGGCGCGGCTGCCGTCGTCCCGGACGAGGGCGTCACGATGCGTTACGACCTGACGCCGGGGCAGACCTACGCCGGACACATCAGCCAAAAAACGGTCATCGAGACCGGTATGGGCAACGTCGAGATGCGGCTTGAGTACGACGTGGCGCTCATCGTGACGGGCGCCACCTCGCCCGACGGTCCCCTCCTCGCCGCGACGTTCGACAACATCAAGGCCAACGCCATCATGCCAGGTGGCATCCCAGCCGCCGCCGCTGGTTTCGATCCCGAGGTCGCCACCACCCTCAACGGTGTGGAGCTCCGCTTCAACATGAACGAGGGCGGTGAAGTCGAGAACATGCCCGAGCTCCCCGAGGGGCAACCGCCAGCGATCGTCGCCATCATGGGCCAGATGACCGGCGGCTTGCGGTCGGCGTTCGCCCGACTGCCCGATGAGCCGCTCAAGGAAGGTGGGGAGTGGTCCCGTGACCGGGAGGAGGACGGCACGACCAGCACCATGAGCGGAAAGCTCAAGAAACTCCGCACCAACGGGGACGGAGAGACCGTCGCGACCTTGGACACCGAGAGCAACGGCAAGATGAAGCGGGAGGTCGAGGGGAAGTCGGTCGAAGGAACCATCAGTGGCCTGAGCACGGTCGAGTTCGTCTCCAGCGCCGGATACGCCTCGTCCCTCGACCGAAAGCTCCGACAGACGTCCAACATGGCCGACGTCAACCTGGAGTTCGAGGTCACCTGGGAGAAGGGCGAGAAAAAAGCCGTCGAAGTCCAAGGCGAGGTTCAGGCCGTCACCGACCCCTGCGACGCGGACTATGTGGGCGGAGAGGACTGCCCCGCTGACGGTGGCGAGCAGCAGGCCATCACCGACCCCTGCGATGCCGACTACGTGGGCGGCGAGGAGTGTCCCGCCGACGCACCCGCAGCCGAGACCGCCCCCGCGGCTGCAGAATGACGAATCCGCACTGATTCTCGGTCCGCGCTTGCGCCCGGTCCCGGCCTTCGCTACACCTCTGCTCCCGCATGCGTAGCTCAGCTGGATAGAGCGTCGGCTTCCGAAGCCGAAAGTCGCAGGTTCGACTCCTGCCGCGTGCACTGAAGAAGGGCCTCGCACAGCTGCGGGGCCCTTTGTTTTTGTCGTAGCCTGCCCGCATGCGACGCAAGGGCAGCTGTTTGTGTGGCGCGCTGAGCTACGCCATCCAGGGCGAGTTCGACGGCGTGTGGATGTGTCACTGCTCGAACTGCCGCAAGGCCAGCGGCGGGACGGGGAATACGATCGTGGTCGTGCCCCGCGAGCGCTTCGAGTGGCTCAGCGGCGAGGACCATCGGGTCACCTACACGCTCCGTCCCAGCTACACGATCACCCGCTGCAAGACGTGTGGCACGCCGCTCCCCGCCGAGGAGGATGACAGCAACATCTACCTGACGGCCGGCACGCTCGACGACCCGCTGGATGCCGGTTTCAAGAACCACATCTTCTACGGTTCACGCGCGGACTGGGAGCGAGACCAGGAACAGACGCGGTACTTCGTCGAGCGCTCGGACGGACCAGAAGCGGACCACAGCTAGGACCGCCCGCGCCCCGGACGTCGCGGGAGCGCCGTTTCGAGGCCCGCTGTGAACAATCGGCTTCCGCCGGGCATCGATTGCCCAGCGTACCGGTACGCTGTGGGCATGCCGTTCTTCCGCGCCTCGTCGAACCGCGTCGCCCCCACGCACGCCCCCTCGGATCCCCTGAGCGATGTGGCGCGCGCATCCGGAGCGAAGTCGGCGTACGTCGAACAGTGGTCGTTCACGGGGCCGTGGGGCGTTCGCTACCCTGGCTCGAAACACGCGGTGGTCCACTGCATGGTCCAAGGCACCGCCTTCGTCGACGGCTTGGGAGAGTCGCCCGTGCAGATCCCACAAGGGGGCATGCTCCTGCTGCCGCGCGACGTCCCCCACACCGTCGCCTCCAGGCTGCCGATCGACGACGCGCACCTGATCGAACACGAGGGGGACCTCCCCGATGGCACGGTTCACAACTATGCCACTGGGGGACAGGTCGAGGCGCGGCTGATGACGCTTCCGTTCGACGTGCCCGCCACACAGGACAAAGACGCACCGGACGTGACGGGGCACGCCTTGGTCGACCGCCCCGAGGCCGACCTCCTCGAGATCATGCTGCTCGCCAGCAAGCTGGTCTTGATGCCCGGCGTGGGAGACCGCTACGTCGCCGCTCGGCTGGCGGAGGCCATTCTCGGCAAGATCCTCGTGCGCGCGGCGGGGGCCGAAGACGACCGCTTCGGCTTGTTCGGCATGTTCGCCTCCTTGGGCATCCGCAGCGCGCTCAAAGCCGTCGAGGGCAACCCCGCGCATGCATGGACGCTCGGTGAACTGGCCGAGATCGCCGGCATCCCGCGCTCGGCGTTCAAGGCCGAGTTCAACGCCACGATCGGCGTGCCCCTGAGCGAGTACCTACAGCTCCGCAAGGTCCGGCGCTGTCAGGCGCTGCTCTCAGACGGCATGCTCGCGGTGTCGGACGCCGCATCCCAGGCGGGGTTTCGCAGCCAGTCGAGCTTCATGTCGGCGGTGCGACGCTTGGGCCGATGAGGGTCGCCACATCGATCACCTCCATGCCCGCAGCGCGGGCCGACGCGAGGCCCGACGGCGCGTCTTCGTAGGCGCGACAACGGGTCGGGTCGACACCGAGCAGCTTGGCCGCGAGCAGGAACGGGTCGGGCTCGGGCTTGCCGCGGGCCACGTCGTCCGCGGTGACGATGGCTCCGAACCAGTCGTGGATGCCCAGGGCCTCCATCCGCGGTCCGATGAGCGCGCGAGGGCCACCGGTCGCAATCGCCATCGGCAGGACGCCGCGGGAAGTCCGCGCAATCGAGAGGACCGGCTCGATCGGTTCGGCCTCGTGCGCGTGCGCCCGGGTCAGCGTCTCCTTCGCATGGATGACGACCTCGAGATCGACCGGGACGCCCTGAGCTCGGCTGAGCCGGCTGACGATTTCACGCGTCGGGACCCCGCCCCAGTTCTGAAACGTCTCGTGGTCGAACGTCAGCCCAAACGGCTCCAGCGCCAACTGCCAGCATCGGTAGTGCATCGGCATGCTGTCGACCAGCGTGCCGTCGAAGTCGAAGACCAGGGCCACAGGCTCCATCGCGGCCACCGTACGCGAAACCGGCCGCCCTGCGCGATCGACCTCTCCGCACTTCGCGCCGGGCTTGCATGCGGGAGCAACCCCCGGTGCTACACTCCTTTTCATGGTGGTCTTGGCGAACTACGTCCTCCTGGGACTCCCGGACCTCGACCGGCTGCGGGAACTCCTGCAGCGCATCCAAGAGATCCTGGCGCTCGGCGGCATCGCGTTTGCGCTCCTGGGCGCCTTCACGTTCTTGCTCGCCTGGGTCGTCTCGTTCCTGCGCAAGCCCTCCTCGGCCGCCTCGACGCAGCCGAACTGGCTGGCCCGAATCGCCCTCGGCAGCGCCACCGTTCCCGTCGGCCTCACCCTGGTTGCCGGCCTCGGAGCGCTGCTTCCGATGTTCGCGCCCTACGTCCTCAAGGCGTTCGCACTGGCCGTCGTGACGGCCGCGTTCTCCTGGTGTGTCGCCGTCGCCGCGCTGATCAAAGGTGGCGACCGCCCCAGCATCTCCCGGGCCCGTCGGGCGCTGCTGCTCGCCGGGATGCCCTGGTACTGCCTGGTGCTGTACCTCAGCACGTACCTCTAAGCGGCTCGACCCGTTCTCCAGCTAGCCGCGCGGGACGGTCTTGCCGCTCCCGGGCCTGGCTCCCGGCGTCGCGCCACCTGGCTGGGCCTTCGAGCGGTTGATGTTCGCGGGCTTCGATTCCTCGATGTCGAACGCACGGTCCGCACCCCGACCATCAAGCGGCTTCGACTCTTCGATATCGAACGCCCGATCGAGGTTCTTCGCGTCTGCAGGCTTTGACTCTTCGATGTCGAACGCACGGTCCAAGGTCTTCGTATCCCGCGGCTTCGACTCTTCGATGTCGAACGCGCGATCCAGATTCTTCGCGTCTGCGGGCTTCGACTCCTCGATGTCGAACGCACGATCCAGGTTCTTCGTGTTCCGCGGCTTCGTGTTGGGCCCCACGGCGGAGCCTTTGACCGCTGGCCGAGCCTTGTGAAGCGCCCCCGCTGCGTTCTCCACCCCTTCCGTCTCGGTCTGGGTGCAACCGGCGGTCAACAGGGCAGCGACGACGAGGAAACTGGCACGCATGTGAAGGCAGTACCCACCGAGCGCGGATCGTTACGAACGTTCTGCTTGGAGCGGACTCAACCGGGGACGTGAGCTGCCCGCGGGCCGCCGCGCACGCTGGTCAACACCGCCTGCGCCGGCGCATAACCAGGGCGAAGCGCGAGCGCCCGCTCGGCGGACGTCACCGCAGCGTCGTCATCGCCTTGGAGCGCAGCGATCTCCGCCCGCGTCGACCACAGATGCGGCGCACGACGGTCGTAGTGGAGCGCGACCTCGATCTCCGAGCGTGCCTGCTCGAGCCTCGGGGGCTCGGCCGACAGCGCCACGCGTGCCCGAAGGTAGGCTTCGTACGCGAGGGCAGAGGGCGGGTTGGAGTAGACCAACTCGTCGTCCACGTAGTGGAGCGATCGCGCCGAAGTCCCCGTCGTGGCGCAGGCACCAAGCCCCGCCAGGGCCAAACAGAGAAACCGGCGCATCCCCTTCATGGTGCCACGTTCAAGGCTCCGTGCCACCGTCCTTGCGTGACCTGGGGCAATTCCGGGGTCCGCCGCGACTACAGCGGAATGTTGCCGTGCTTTTTGCGCGGGTTTTCCTGCCGCTTGTTCTTCAGCATCGCGAAGCTTCGGATCACCTCGGAGCGGGTGTCTTCGGGACGGATGACCCGGTCGATGAAGCCGAGCTCTGCCGCCTTGAACGGGTTGGCGAACAGCTCCCGGTACTCGTCGGCGAGCTGCTTTCGCTTGGCCTCGGGATCCTCTGCGGCCGCGAGCTCGCGGCGGAAGATGATGTTGACCGCGCCCTCGGCTCCCATCACCGCGATCTCAGCGGTCGGGTAGGCCAGGTTGATGTCCCCGCGGATGTGCTTGCTCGACATCACGTCATACGCCCCGCCGTACGCCTTCCGCGTCACCAGCGTCACCTTGGGCACTGTGGCTTCGGTGTACGCGTACAGCAGTTTCGCGCCGTGCCGGATGATGCCGCCGTACTCCTGGTCCGTGCCCGGCAAGAATCCCGGCACATCGACGAGCGTCAACAGTGGGACGTTGAACGCGTCACACATGCGAACGAAGCGGGCTGCTTTCACCGAGGCGTTGATGTCGAGGCAGCCCGCGAGCACAAGCGGCTGGTTTGCCACGACGCCGATGGGCTTGCCGTCGAGCCTCACGAATCCCACCACCATGTTCTTCGCGAAGTGCTCCTGAACCTCGAGAAACTGTCCGCCGTCGGCGACTTCTTTGACGACGGTCCGGATGTCGTAGGGCTTGGTCGGGTCTTCGGGAACGAGGTCCGTCAGCCCGGTGCAGGGTCGTGCCGGGTCGTCGGCTGCAGCGATCGCCGGCGGCGCGTCCATGTTGTTGGACGGCAAGAAGGCGAGGAGTTGCCGGACCATCGCCAGCGCTCCAGCCTCGGATGCACACCGGAAGTGCGCCACACCGCTCTTCTCGTTGTGGGTCCCTGCCCCGCCCAGTTCTTCCTTGGTCACCTCTTCGTGGGTGACGGTCTTGATCACGTCCGGCCCGGTGATGAACATGTAGCTGGTGTCCTCCACCATCAACACCAAGTCGGTGAGTGCGGGCGAGTAGACTGCTCCGCCCGCACACGGCCCGAGGATCACCGAGAGCTGCGGCACCACGCCGGAGGCGAGCACGTTGCGCTTGAAGATCTCGGCGTAGCCGGCCAGAGACTCGACGCCTTCTTGGATCCGGGCACCGCCACTGTCATTGAGCCCGACGACCGGCGCGCCGACCTCGGTGGCCATATCCATGATCTTGCAGATCTTCCGCGCGTGGGCCATCCCAAGGCTGCCGCCGAAGACTTCGGCCTGCTGCGCGAACACGAAGACCGTGCGCCCATCGACCGTCCCGTGTCCCGTGATGACGCCGTCGCCGTACGCCTTCTTGGACGACATGTTGAAGTCCGAGACCGCGTGGGTGACGAACGGATCGAGTTCGATGAACGAGCCCGGATCCAGGAGCTGCTCGATGCGGTCCATGGCCAACTGACGACCCGAGGCCGCGATTCGCTCCGCCGCCTTCTCCGCCTTGGCCTTCGCCGCCTCCACTCCGGCCTCGCCTTCGCGGGCGGCATGCGGGTGGGCGTTGAGCGACGCCAAGGTCTGGTGAAGCTCGAGGCGCTGCGCGGTGCGTCGGGTCGAATCCGAAGACATCGGCCGCAGACTACCCACGAACCCCCCGAATGAAAACGCCCGCCCACCGGACCGAACGGCACGAGCCAGGGCTCACCGGCTCCGATGACACTGGAGGGAGCCGCAGGCTCTCGAGCAAGGGCGAAGCCCGACCTTGGAGGGAGAGCGTAGGGCGGCTTCGCCCCATCCACCGTCCGCCGTCACTGGAGGGAGCCGCAGGCTCCCGAGCCAGGGCGAAGCCCGCCCCTTGGAGGGAGAGCGTAGGGCGGCTTCGCCCACGCGATTCGCTGAGCGATTCGCTTCCGGGCCCCCGCGTTGTCGCGACAGGGGTCGCGACAACGCTCTCGCCGGCCGCAGCGAGGGAACCGAGAGGTTCCCCTAAATCAGATCTTGCCCTTGGTCGAGGGAATCCCCATGGCGGGATCGGCCGCGCAGGCCATCCGGAGGGCGCGTGCGAACGCCTTGAAGCTCGCCTCCACCACGTGATGCACGTTGCCGCCCGCCCGCAGGTGCAGATGCAGGTTCATGCGCGACTGCACGACCAGCGCTTGGAAGAACTCTTTGACGAGGTCGCAGTCGAATGTGCCCAACCATCGGCCAGAGATGACCGGGAGATCGAACACCAGGTACGGCCGCCCTCCCAAATCGAGGGCACAGTCGACGAGCGTCTCGTCCATCGCCAGCGAAAAGTGCCCGAACCGATGGATCCCGACTCGATCGCCCAGCGCCTCATCGATCGCGGACCCCAGCACCAACCCGACGTCCTCGACCGTGTGGTGCCCATCGATGTGCACATCGCCCGTCGCCTCGACCGACAGCGCCATCGCTCCGTGTTTCGCCACCGCTTCGAGCATGTGACTCAGGAACGGGACCGGAGTGTTGATGCTCGGCGGTGCCGGGGCATCGTCGGGAAGCACCAGGTCTACGGTGATGTCCGTCTCTTTGGTCTTGCGAGCAACGCGTGCGGTTCTCATGCGATCGTCTCCTCTTGAAGTGCGACCGGGCCCTCGGGGTCTTCGAGGATTCGAGATTCGAGTTCCCGAAGCCCGGGTGCGTCCTCGAGGCTCAGTCCCAGCTGGGTGTCGATCCAGGCCGCGCGCAGCAGCCCGCGCTCCAGCTTGCCCACGGCAGCCCGGTAGTAGATTCGGGCGAAGTTGTTGGAGATCTGGCGCTCCTGCGGCGAGCGTCGGCGCGCCCGAGCCACATCGTCCAGGCGGTGTGCACCACGAAGTCGGGCTTCGTCGTACGCGACGCGCAGCTGCGGATCGCTGAGTACGGAGAACGCCTCGGAGATGCGCTTGTAGACCGTGTACGCGCTCCGCTGCAGCGATCCCGCACCGAAGGAGACGAACCGGTCCGGGTGCAATCGCTGAGCACGGTCGTAGTACGCGTCGCGGATCGCAACGTAGTCGCTGCTCGGCCTCACGCCGAGGAACTCGTAGTAGGTCATGCGCTCGAGGCCCTCCTGCAAAGAGAGGACGTGGGCGCGAAGGTCGTCCGGGGTGGCCATCGTTTCCGTTGTCTCAGCGAGGCACGATGGTGCCGCCACTCGAAGGAATCCCCGCCGAGGCCATCCGAGTGGCCAGCTGTTCGATCTCTTGGTCGTCGAGACCCCCGAGCACCCGCATCGATGCGACTTGCTGTTGCCCCGTCTCCTTGTCCATCGCTCGGACTTCGAGCAGACCATCGGCGTTGATCTCGAACGTCACCGCGACGGTGACCTCGCCGCGGGGCGCGTCGCGCAACCCGGAGAGCACGAGTTCACCGAGCTTGAGGTTGTTCTCGAACACCTCGTCTTCGCCCTGGCACACCTGAATCCGCACGTACCGCTGGTTGTCGGTCGTGGTCGTGAACATCCGGGTCTGCTCCAGCGGAATCGCGCTGTTGCGTTCGATGATGAAGTCCACGTAGCCGCCGAGCGTGTGAATGCCGAGGCTCCGCGGCACCACGTCCAACAACACGGCGGAGGAGCCGGTGGTGGGCGCCGAGACACCACCATCGGCCATCGGCACCAGCGAGCCCATCAACGCGGCGCCTTGAATCGCCGCTCCCACCGCGACGACACTCATCGGATTGATCGAGGTTTGCGGCTTCTTGCCGAACGTCTCCTCGACGATCGAGCGCACCAATGGCAGCCGAGTCGTCCCTCCGACCAGCACGATCTCGTCGACCTGGTGCGGCGAGAGTCCGGCGCAGCGCAGGGCGTCTTGGCAGACCGGAATCGTGCGCCGGATGATCGGCTCGATGTACGGCTGCAGGTCCTCCTCTCGAAGCGTGAAGTCCAGGTCGCTGCGCTGACCCGGCAGCACCTCCTCGACGTGGACCGACGCCGAACTCTGGGTGCTGAGCTGAATCTTCACCTGCTCGGCAACGGCTCGCAGGCGCTCGAGCGCGACCGGGTTGTCCTGCACCGCGACTCCGCGCTGCTGGGAGAACGCATTGGCCATCAGACGAAGGATCACCTCGTCGATGTCATCCCCGCCGAGGAACATCTCGCCCGATGTCGCGAGCACCTCGAACACGTTGCGCGTGATCTGCAGGATCGTGACGTCGAACGTCCCTCCCCCGAAGTCGTAGACCGCGATGACTCGATCGGTGTCCTCGATGTAGCCGTAGGCCAGCGCCGCCGCGGTGGGCTCGTTGATCACGCGGATGACGTCGAGGCCTGCGAGGCGGGCCGCGATGCGGGTCGCGCTGCGCTGAGAATCGGTGAAGTTGGCCGGTACGGCGATGACCGAGCGACGGACGCGGCGGCCGAGCGCCTCCTCCGCCATTTGGCGGAGATAGGTGAGCACGTGGGCCCCGACCTCGACCGCGCTGACGACCTTGCCGCCCGCTTCGATCATGATCGCCTCGTTCTTGCCCTCGAGGATCTTGTACGGGACGCGCTGGCGCATCTCGACGACCTCCGGCGAGCCAAAGCGCCGGCCGATCAGTCGCTTCGAGGAGTAGATGACGTTGGTCGGGTCGACCGAGCGCCGCTTCTTGGCGCGCGTACCCACCATCCAGCGGCCGTCCGCCATGGCCGCCACGACCGAAGGGATGATGCGGTCATCTCCGCGACGCACCACGGACGCACGCCCATCCCGTACGACCGCACACGCCGAGTTCGTCGTTCCCAGGTCGATACCGAGGACGGGCTCCTGTTCGGTCGCCATCGTGGCGCAGTGTAACAACGAGAGCGGGTAAGGCCCTAAATCGGCGATTCTGGGACCATGATGATGTCCCCGGGCTCGATCGGAAGGTCCTGAGCCCGACTTTCGACGATCGCCTGGACGTCGACCTCCACGGTCTTGCGGCCCTGGGCGGTCTCGCGGATGAGCTTCACCTTCCGCCGCTGCGCCTCCGTGGTCAGGCCGCCGGCAAGCGAGATAGCCTGCATCAGCGTCAGCGACCCATCATGCGGGTAGGAGCCGGCCTCCTTCACCTCTCCCAGGACGGTGATCTGCTCCGGGTCTTGCCGCTCGAGAAGCGAAACGCTGACCTGCGGGTTACGTAGCCACCCATCGGCGAGCTTGGTCTCGATGTCGGCGGCGACATCCCCAGGATCGCGATTGAGCGCGGGGACCTCACCGATCCGGGGAAACCGAATCGAGCCATCGGCGGAGACGACGTATTCGCCCGACATCTCCTCTTGGCCGCGCACCACGATCGAGAGCTTGTCGCCGGCGCGCACGTCGTCGGACTTGGGCGTGGTCGCCGGCGGCGGCAGCACGACGGGCCCGGTCGTCTTCGGGCAACCGGAGACCAGGATGACGAGGGCCGCCCAGACAAGGCCGAGCCACAGCGACGCAGGGCTAGATTCGGATCGCACCGATGAGCCAAGCGGTGTGTTTGATGTAGCCGAGTTCATCGGTGAATTCGGTGGGGGCACCCGGGTCACCCGGTACGGGGTCGAGCGGATAGGTGACGCGGAACTGCGTGCTGTCCACCAACATGGTGTAGCTCAGGCCCACCGAGAAGATGCGCCCAATCGGCTGGTCGACCTTTGCGAGCAGAGTAAACAGCGTGTGCTCGGACTGGTAGCCCTCTGCGCCGCGGCCCTCATAGCGAGTCACATCTTGCGTCTCTTCGCCCTCGACCGGGAGACCCGAGTAGGTGCGCCCGATCACCCCGAGTCCGGCCTGCAGGTTCATGCGCCAGCGGAACTGGTGGCTCGCGAGGAAGTTCGCCCCGTTGTCGGTGTAGTAGTTGCCGAAGATCGAGTCGTTGAACGTACGGCCGCCGTTGAGACTCAGCGTGGTGCGCAGGGTCGGGAAGTAGCTCAGCCCCACGTTGCCCAGGAAGGAGCCGAAGTTCGGGCCGTTGGGGTCATCTCGGTAGAAGCCCCACCCCCACCCCACCAGGGCACTGAGCGCGACCTTCTTGCCGATCTGCCCCCGGTAGCCACCCAGAAGGCGGTGCGCGAAGCTGTCCTCGTTGCGGCCCAGGCCGACCGAGACGCAGCAGTCCGTGTAGAAGGTCCAGTCGAAGTTGTAGTTGAGGACGAGCGCCGACTTGGGCAGGAAGCGCCACTTGGTCTCGTGCGCCAAGCCGTGGCGCATGTGGTTGCTCTTGGCCAGATCCTCGAGGCCGAACCGCATGTAGCGGTTGCGATAGCCCAACGACAGCGAGAGTCGTCCGCCGCCGGGGCGCGCGATGAAGTCCAGCGCTCCCTCATGCTCGATGCGGTTGAAGTTGAAGTCGGTGCCGCGACTCTCGATACTGCCTGGAGCCGCGCCGCGGAAGACGTCGTCGGAGATCCGGATCTCGAACCGGCGGCCAGGCAGCAGAGAGAGGCGAAGACCGACACCCAACGAGAGCTTCGGAACCGTCCGAATCTTTTCGTCACCAGAGAGGAACTGGCGGAAGCCTGCGATGAGACCGATGTTGTAGTCGGCCAACCGAGACGTTCGCTCCGGTGGCGTCTGCAACACGCCGCCAACGACGTCGCGGCTGCCCACGCCGACCCACCCGGTCGGGTACAGGAACGCACCGGCGCGGGGGCTCTCGTTCGGCGCGTTGCTGGCGTTGTTGAAGATGTTGGAGTCGACCCCGACCGGCAGCGCGATACCGCCATGGAACTTCGACTTCTTGCCGACCTTCAGGCCATCGCCATCGGCGACGCGAGGCAGGTTCTGCGCACCGCCAGCGCGCGCGACGGCGGGCGACAGGCTGCACAGGGCCGAAAGAAAAATGCCGGCGAACAGCGTCCACAGCCCCGCGCTGCGGCGGGTGACCTCGGGGGTCGGTCTCGGAAAAGCGGAAGACAAGTCGCGCGGCTCTGGCGGGAGGCTAACCGAAGGTCCGCCGCCACCCCAAGGCAGCGACGAAGGTCGGGGAAAGGACGCAAGGTCCCCACAGGAGTGCGGCCCCGCAGCCAGACTCGTGACAATTTTTTCGAGCGCAAAGCCGCGGAATTGCAGCTGTGCGCTCGTTCAGGACTGGCCTTCGTGTTGCGGTCGGCAGCGGACGCAAACGTGGTCAGAAGTGCTCTACGGTCACGCAGACGGCGACGCAACGGTCGGTGGCTGCGCTTCGTCGACGGCCGGTGGCACGTCGGGGACGGTCGGCGCGATCGTCGGATCCTGAATCGGGATCCCGTCGGTCTTGTCGAGCTCGTTTCGGGTGACGTCATCCCGGTCTTCGAGCTCCTGCTCGCCCGAGCAGCCCTTGGCGGATGCCATCACACCATCCATCGCATTTGCTGCCGCCTGGAGCTTTTCGGCGGCGAAAGACTTCGCCTGCGCAGATGCCGTGGCGTCCCGGAGCACCATGAGCTCGGGC
Organism: uncultured Pseudomonadota bacterium; assembly: GCA_913061055.1. Taxonomy (GTDB): domain Bacteria; phylum Myxococcota_A; class Polyangia; order Nannocystales; family Nannocystaceae; genus CAJXVA01. The sequence goes on along the minus strand of CAJXVA010000144.1, from coordinate 5,473 downwards.
GTCGCGGTGGACATGATGTCCTGGGCGCGGGTGACTTTGTCCTCGAGACAGCCGGCGAGCTGGGTGTCGCCGTCGGACTTGGCGGCCTGAGCCATCTTGCCCAGCTGCGCCATCGAGCCCTCCAAACGCGACTGCGCCTTGGATACGGCGCCCCTATCGTAGGTCTTGTCCGACCCGGCCTCGCCTCCAGCTTCCGCCGAGGGAGCCGGGGCATCAGGAGCAGGAGCTGCGAACGAGAGACCTCCCACAAGGAGCGCCGGGAGCGCTGCAGCCATCGCAAACAATCGAACCGGACCTGCCATTACGAACCTGAGAATACCACGGAGAAGGAAACGTCAGCGCCCTCTTCAGCGTCGCCCATCGGGAAGCGCCACCCTTTGATCTTGGCTTTGGTGCAGGCCTTCACGCCGGCGTTGCCCAGGGTGTCTTCTTCGATGGCCACGCTCGTGACGCTGCCCATGACGTTGATGACGATGGCGAAGCTCATCTTGCCCGAGAGGTCGGGCTGAGTCCGAAGCGCCTTGTTGTAGCAATGCTGAAGCGCGCTCGTGCGGTGCTTGATGGTCGCCTTGATGGCTCGCTTGTCGCCGCCACCGGCCGCGCTGGTACCGGACGCTTTGGTTCGGCCTTTGATCTTCCGCTCCCGCTTCTTGACCCCATTGTCGACGGCCGGACCGTCGCCGGTGTCGAACCCTTTGGTCTGGGTGAGCTGACCGTGCAGGTCGATGCCATCGCCGCCAATGGGAGCCAGGTCGCCAAGGGGACCGTTGGCTTCGACCGTTGTCGTGAAGCCGGCATCCGCAAACTCGCCGAGTCGGTTCTCGGTGCTCTGAATGACGTCGAACACGGTGCCAGGGCCATCGCCACCGTAGGTGCCGAGCACCCGGGCCACACCGACGCTGCGAGCCTGCTTGACGGCTGCCTTGGAGAATTTCTTCGGCTTCTTGTCGAGCTTCTTGGGATCGGGCTTCGGCTTGTCCTTGGTCTCGACGACGTCTTCGTCTTCCTCGGCCAGCTCGTCTTCGTCGACTTCTTCTTCCTCGGGCTCCTCTTCGCGCTCATCCTTGGGCTTGTGCCCAACCGCGACGAGGAAGCGCTCGTCGATGTCCATCTCGTCCTGCTCCGGGACTTCGCTGAAGTTCGCCCACAGGAACACGGGCCCCAGAAGGCCGGTCGCGATGAGCTGCGAGTACACGAACAGGGCGCCGACCATGCCGACGACCGATGCTTTGAAGATCGCGGGAAACGGAAGTCGCGGCGGAACCGGCTTGGGCGGGCCGAACTGGAACACCAAGGTGCTCTGGCCGATGCGGAGCTTGCCCTTGGCGCGCGGGTCGAGCTTGATGCGGCAGGTGTTTCCCTTGCCGTATCGCTGACGAAGCTTGGCGACCGAGACGGCCTTCTTGCCCACGCGGACCTTGCCGCGAGTCTCGGGCGGGAGGTCCAGGAAGTAGACGCCCTGACGGACGTCGAACAGCTGGTGCCGCGTCGGCGCCTTCTTGCCGAACAGCACGACGTCGGCGCCATGGTGGGTGCCCACGCTGACGCCCCCCGGCGCGGTCTGATGCAGATCCTCGCTGACCGTCTCGTCGACGACGACGACGAGCCGCAGAACTTTGGAACCTGATTTGGAGGGGGCGCTCATCCGCTTTGTTTGTTTTAGCAGTTTCTGCCGAAAATGGGGCCGAAGAGAGGGAGAACGGACGCACGGGTCGCGTCGCGAGGTACTCCTAAAGCATCAACCAAGGGCGCGCCTTCTGTAGGGCTGATTTGGGCCCCCACCCGGCAACACGGGAAGGGACGCAACGGAGGGACGCGGCTCTGAAGCCGACCTGGCGCCAGAACTGCAGTGACCATGCCACTCATGTGCGGGACGTAGAAGCGAGTGGTTGGCCCAAGGACAGGGACAAGAGAGCAGCGGAGATCCAAGGGAGGCGAGACATCAGCGTCAGGTCGCAGGACACAACGGTCATCCCCCGCCTGGCTTTCGCCCCCTAGAAGTGTATGTGCGCCGAGCGTCGGATCCGTCACGAAAACAGCCCGGCATGAAAAAAACCCGCGACGAGATCCGGTCGCCGGGCCCGCCACGACAAACGCGAGCAAGGAAAAAACCTCACTCGCGCGGATGTGGCCGAACCCGCCGGCGTGGAGGCCAGCGGGATTCGTCGGTTCGGCTCGCCGCTCGCGTCACCCGGGAGTGCGCGAGCGGGGCCGTGGGTTCGACGTACTGAGTGGCTAGCCGCCCAGCTGAATGACGCAGAATGCGTACTGCGAGTACTCCGCCTTGCCGGCGGTGTACATCACCTTGACCAGGGTCGAGAACTTGAGGTTCACGTCACCCACGAGGATGACGGTTCCCTCCCAAGGCTCGTCCTTGGAGGCCGAGGTCTGTTTCGAGCGCTCTGCTTCCTCAGACATGAGGTCGAAGAGCGGGCCGATCAGCTGACCGGTGACCTGCGTCGGGTCGACGTCACCGTTCTCGTCGAGCTGCACAACTCGCTGCGATCCAAACGTGATGGAGCGTTGCGAGACGTACACCGGAACACCGTCCTGGATGGGCGCATCCGCCCGCGACATCGGAACTTTTTGTCCCGCGGTCGGGGTGATGACGACCGGATCGGTGCCGTAGCTCTTGAGCAGGTACACGACGATGATGGACACAACGTCCATCAGCGAGGTGATGTTGAGGTTGCCCTCTTCGATGTCGTTGTTGCGACGGGCGGCCTTCTTGGCTTTCTTCTTGGCGAGGAAAGCCTGCTGGGCCGCTTGTTGAGCCGCCAACTGTGCCGCCTGATTTGCATGGTGGTCACTCATCAGCCTGCACCTGCCTCTACGATGGGCGACCAGAACAGGCACTCCGCAGGAACTTCTTCGCCCGCTGACACTGCATTCAGGAGAGTGCAGTCGCGGCCTCGAAGCGCATCCATCGTCTTGATGATGGCTTGCAGCGGGATGTCGTTCTCGGCGCTGATGGTCACGACCGTTTCGTGGGGAAACAGCCGCTTGTACTCGACGGCCTTCGTCTCGAGGGCCTCGTAGTTGTACCGATCGAAGTCGCTCAGATCCGATCCCGGCTTCGCCAGGGGGATCGTGGGCTTGGTCGAGTCGGCCGCCTTGCCGCCATCGGCGCCCGCCTGTTGGCCGGACGCGCTGACCCGGTACCCGTCACTCATGACGAACACCTTCAGGTTCAGCGGCTTTTCTTCCTTCTTCTTTTCCTCTTCCTTCTGGTCGGACTGAGCAGCGAACTTTGGCGGCGACACATTAATCGCCGCAAAGCGAGCCACCTCCATCGCGAGCAGAAGGGCCGGGATGAGAAGGAACATGACGTTCATGACTGGGATGAGGTTGGCTTCAACCTCTCCCTCATCAACGCTCTTTTTCTTACGTCTCGCCATGCGTCTCTCCTTCCTCCGTGGTGTGGGCAGACCCTGGGTTCACGGGATGCTTCCCTCGAGCATCGTCATCTCGCTTCAAGCGAGGTGACGCAGGTGACCGAGGATGAACATGTTCCGAAGTCCCCAGAGATCAGCCCTGACGCACTCGTGCGGCCAGGAGGTTCTCGAGCTTGACCGCGTAGAGATCGACTTCGTCGGAGATCTTCTTGGCCAGGTTCGAGATGAAGATGTGGGAAGCAAGAAGCGGGATCGACACCATGAGACCGAAGCCGGTGGTGTTAATCGCGATCGAGATACCTTTTGCCAGTGCGGTCGCGCGCTGGTCAGCGGAGACGGTCGCAACCGCCTTGAACGCCTCGATCATCCCGAAGATGGTTCCGAGCAGACCCAGCAGAGTCGCGATGTTCGCGAGCGCCGAGATCATCGGGACGCGCTTGGTGATGGCAGGGCCAACCTCAAGCATCGACTCTTCGATGGCGGCAGCGATGTCCGCCTCCGATTTGTTGGCGCGGGTCAGGCCAGCTTTGATCACGCGAGCCAGCGCAGCCTTGTCGGCGGCATTGCACAGCTTGATAGCGCGGTCGATGTTGTTGGCCATCACCAGCTTCTGGATCTGGTTGAAGAACTGTCCTCCGTTAATGTTGAAACGGAAAAACAGGAAGATGAAGCGCTCGATCATCACGCCTGCGCCCAAAATGGCAGTAAGGGCGATGGCGTGCATGAAAGCGCCGCCCTGCTGGTAGAACTCAGCAAAATTGTCCATGACTCGTTGTCCTCCTCATCGTCGGCGGGACATCAAGGTCCCGCAATGGTCGGCGGGACGCCAAGTCCCGCGCTGGTCGGCGGGACCGAGGTCCCGCAGTGATACCGGTGGCACGTCGATACCCGGTTTGTTTCGTGGCTCGTAGGGGGGTGAAAAAGATGCTCTGCATCGTGCCCTAACCTGGGGTGATTTGGCGAGCGAGAATGCGCGCGCGTTCCGCTCGTCCCCCGCGGTCATGACGGCCGCCGCCGAAGTTCGGCGACGATGAATGCGGAGCGTAGACAGATGGGGGTCCATCCACCCAAGGCGGGATTAGAACAAAGGATCCTGTACGGACTCAAGCACCAAAGGTAAGAATTTCGCATCGAGCCGCGCCCAATCGTACGCGGACTGCGAGCGACGTAAGATGAAGAATGCGTTTGGCTTCTCGAGTCGACCTTCGACCAAGAAGTCCTCGTCCAGTGAGATCTTGCGATCCGAGGGGTCTGCGGCGCCGTCGCTGGACGCGCGGGCGTCATCGCGTTTCTTCCCGCGTTTCTTCTTGCTTTTGCCGCGCTTGGGCGGATCAGCATCAGCGGCGGCGGGGGCGACGGTTCGCATCGCGACGCGCTCTCCGTCGAGCGACGCCCGCTGACGAGAAGACGACGCCCGCAATGCACGTCGCGCGGCGGTGTCGAGGGGACCGGAGCTCGGCTTGTTCGCTCGCGGCTTTGCCTTCGGTGCCGGGGTCGCGTCGGTCTTCGACTCCGGGGATTTCTTCGGTTGAGGCTTCGCCTTCGCAGGCGTGGAAGTGGGCGGGGATGCCCGCTGCGGCGGTGCAGCACTCACCGGAGCCGCGATGAAACATGCCAGGAGGCCGAGCGATCCGAACGAAGCCAGGGCCGCGTTGCGTGATGTGATTCGGTTCGTGGTGCTCATGTCCAACCTCGGGTGCGGTCTCTCCACACCGACGACCACCGAGCCGTTGCCGGCAGGTTCGCGTCCTTGTTCCGATGACGGGAGGACGCGACCCGTGCGTGACGTCCTCCGCCAAGATTAGTGTCGTCACGACGCAGCGGGTTCCCCGCCATCGCACTTTTATTCCCAGGCTTTTGCACGCCGGGTTTTTGCGGCGCGCTCGGAGCAGGCTTCGAGGGCGTCGGCTGGCTCGGCTTGGTCGCCGGGGCCGTGGGTTTTGACGGTTTCGCCGGTGCACTCGGGCTGTTGGCGGGCGGCTTCGAGCCTCCCGGTTTCGCGGGGGCCTGAGGAGATCCGCCCGGCTTTGCAGGCGCCTTGGGGGACCCTCCGGGCTTCGCAGGGGACTTCGGGGAGC
>CAJXVA010000143.1 GCA_913061055.1 uncultured Pseudomonadota bacterium | reverse complement strand
TCTTCCCGGTGAACGGGTTGCTCCCGATCATCGCGATGTCGTTGTAGCGCCCCTCTTCGTCGAGGGACTTGCGGCACAGCAGCACCCAGGTGCTGCCTTCGTCGTTGCGCGCCTGCTGAATGCGAGGTCCGTTTGCACCGGTGCGAGCGTCGGGCTCACAATGGCTATAGATGTACTGCGGCTCGTCACATTTCGAGACGTAGCTATCGGCGGGCTCGCCATCGACATTCGTCTGAATCGGCGTGCCATTCAGGCAGTTGGCCATCTCGTAGTCGCCGGGACTCCCGTCGACAGCCTTGAACAGTGGGTTGGGGCCGAGCTCGGCCTCGCACGCCTGAGCGTAGGCGCTGTTCGACTCGATCCGGACCCCGTCGTCGTCGGCGTCGAACTTGCCGTTCTCTCCGAGTCGGTCCAGCGCTTGGTTGAGCGTATACCGGGCCTGATGAAGAACCTCTCCGCTCTTCTCAATGCAAACGTCGACGTAGAACGTGTTCGACAACCGAGCCTGAAGCTCCTCGGGGGTCTCGCCCAGCAACGCCGCGGGCGTCGTGGGGACCTCGAACATGTCTTGCGTGACAGCTTCACCTCCGTAGACCAAGTCACCGCGTCCACCAAACGTCGGGATAGCGCTGGCCATCGATCCACAGTCGAGGGTGTCTCCTTCGGCCAAGGACCGGACGCGCGCATGAACCTTCTCTCCACCGCCAAGCTCGCGGTTGAGAAGCACCACCACCTCCGAGCGCGCTTCGTCGAAACCCAACTGACTTTCGAGCGGGCCACCCCCGCCGCCGTTGTCGCCGCACGCTGCAGCCGTCGTCAGCAGGCCGAGGCCAGCGATCACATTAATGGAGGTGTGGAGCTTGGACATGAAATTTCTTCTATTCGCGAAGCGAGTGACGAGAGGTGCGTAGAAACTCAACCAACCTGCGGCCATGCCGCGAGGTACAGGTAGGATACGGCCGTACAGCGGGGACCGCCAACCTACGTTACCCCCCAGAAAGCTAGGAGGCGCGCGCAGACCTTCGCATGAGCCTTCGCAGGCGTCAATCCGTCTCAATTCTCGACACTTACGCCTAGTGCATATCCTGATCTGAGAGATCCCCGCCCAGAATTCGTGAGTGAACACAGGAGGCTGGTTCACCCAAGTTTCGGGCACTGCGGGTGTGTCGGCAGCAATGCGCGTGATCCGCAACCACAAAAACGCCCCGACCGAAGCCGAGGGTCTTCGAGACAGTGGCGCTTTCGCCCCTCCTGCCACGTCGATGCGATGCCTGCTCGCGCCCGGACGGCGGCGGATCCAGCCCGTCCGGACGGACACATCCACTCGTTCCTCAAAGCCCGTGGTCCTCAAGGTCTCGCAGGTTTGCGTCGGCGGCGGGGCCGATGGCTCGAAACCCGTCCCTCGCGGCCTCCGCGAGTTCACGGGCTCGGACGCGTTCCTGACCGGCCGACCAAAGCGCCTTCGCCAGTGCTGCCTGAGAGTCCGCTCGCAGGAGGGCATTCTCTCCGGCGAGTGAGAGCGCACGCTCAGCGAATGGGACTGCGTCGAGCGGTCTTCCGTGCGCGATGGCCACGCTGGCTAAGCCGAGGAGCGGGTGCGCGAGCTTCGGAGTCGAAGCGGCCCCGTCCGACTCCATCGCCTTGAGTGACGCCATGTAGAATTCCGTGGCTTTCGCAGGGTTCCCCATCGACTCCGAACACAGACCCAAGTTGAACAACGGCTGTGCTCGGATCGCATGTTCGGTGCCGTGGCGAGCCTCCACCACTTCCAACTGATCCTGGTACATCGCCATCGCCTCCGGATACCGCTCCAGCTGCATGAGAGTCGAGCCAAGACCACCTAGCACAAGGCCAGCCCTGGGATGGTCGGCTCCGAGATTGCGCCTGATGAGCTTGTCCGCTCGCCGAAACAGCTCCAGAGCTTCTGCGAAGTCCCCTTGCAAGAAACTGGCGAAGGCCACGTCATACGCTGAGACGGCGACCTTCGGATGCGACTCCGGCAACAGCTCACGGAGCGTTGAGTCTGCCTGCCGGTACAGCTCCGCGGCCTCGTCGCGACGCCCAAGGTCGCTGAGGGCCCCTGCCATCGCGCTGAGAACGCGGACATGTTGTTGGCGGTAGACATCGCCTGCGGCCACATAGATCTCGTCGGCTGCCCGGAAATGCTCCAGCGCATGAGCGCTCTCTCCTCGAAGGCGTGCAGCCGCCCCCACGCTCGTTAGCGCGGATGCCGTAGCGGGGTGGGTTTCCCCGTACGTTGCGCGGAATATCGACAGCTGCGCCTCAGAGAGGGAGCGAGCTCGCTCGACTTGCCGAAGTTGCGAAGCAAGACTGAACTGCTGCTCGAGGACGTGGCCCGTCGCGGGGTGGGTCTCCCCGAGGCTGCGGGCAGAGTCGAGCGCACGTCCGAGAGCGACCTCGGCCTCCGAAAAGCGCCCCGCACGCCGAAGGGCCCGGCCAAGTTCGGTCAATGGGCCCACCAGTTCTGGAGCGTCTTTGCCGAGCCGACGCGTGTCTGCTGAGACGGCGTGAGTGTGAGCGTCGATCGCACCATCGAAGTCCCCCATCATCACGAGGATCGACCCACGACGAGTGAGAAGCCTGGAGCGCAACTCAGCGCTGAAGCCGTCTTGCGCGTCCGGCTCTGCGAGGCGGAGCCAGCGTGTTCCAGCGTCGAGCTCACCTCGGTACGTAAGCGCCGACGACAGGCGGCTCGCCGCGTCGACTGCCACCGCCCTCCGATTCGCCCGGGAGGCGCCGAGGTAGGCCTCCAGAAGAAGCCCCTCGTTCGCGGTAAAAGCAGCATTGGTGGAGGCGGGGATGGCCGCGCGCTCTAGCGCGTAGTCCTGAGAGAGCGGTGGAAACCCGAGGTGCTCCACCCTTGATTCGTACTCGGTGAGCAAGTCCTTCGCGCGACCGAATTGTCCTGCTTTTCGGAAAGCCGCAGCGCGTGCAAGCGCATTCCGAACCTCGGCAACTTCGACCTCGTCGTTTTCCGTGGGGCTCTCGAAGCCGTGCAGCACGAAGTCCGCCTCCGCACACAGCGAAACCTGGGGAAGCTGAAGGGCGCCTACCACAGCCTTCTCCAGTGCTTCCGGAGAGCCTTCGACGGCAACATCGAGGTACGCGCTCAGCGCTCTACGACGTTCGGCCAGACAACCGAGCGTTCCCGCAGTCGTCGGCAACTGTGGCTCCTCGTGCGCCGCCTCGCAGGTGCTGCGATTGAGGGAGGTCCAGTCACTCACAAACTGGTCGATGGTCCCGGAGACCCGAGTCCAGTCTCTCTCCGCATAGGCGAGCCCGCTGTCGAGGAACACCCCGCGCAGGGAGTCAGAGCGGGATGGTCCCCACAGCTCATCCAGTTCGGTGCCCGCATCCGCGCACGCATCTTTCCGCCCTGCTCCCCAGGCCCATGTGCCCGCGATCCCAGCGGCGACAGGAAGCAACCACAACTTGGTAAAGCGCCGCCGGTCTTGCCGCAGAAGCTCGTCCCGGCGCGTATCCAACTCCTGGAGGAGCGGACTCATGTCCGGGAAGCGAGCGCTCGGTCTTTTCGAGAGCCCGCGTCGCAAGGCCTTCCCAAGTTCCCTCGGCACGACCGAGGTCTCCGGCCGCTCCACCTCATCTGCGGATGGTCGGACACCAAACAACAACTCCCACGCAGTCACGCAGAACGCGTATTGGTCCGTCCGGACATCGAGCGGTCGGCCGGCGGCTTGTTCGGGGGCCATATAAGCCGGTGTTCCTGCGACCACCCCGGTCTTCGTGATGGGCTCGCCGGGGCGAGAGCCCGAACCGGTGCTCTCGTCGGTCGTGCTTGGAGCCTGCACACCGACATCTCGTGCGAGTCCAAAGTCCACCACCCGGACACGGCCTTCCGCCCCAACGAGGACGTTCGACGGTTTGAAGTCTCGATGCACGAGGTTCGCATCGTGTGCGGCGGACAACCCTCGGCCGGCCTGCAGCAAGACGTCCAGCGCCTCGAGCAGCCAGGCCGTGCTCTCCGACGGTGCAAACTCGGCCATCCAGGCCTTCAGCGTCCGTCCGCGTATGTACTCCATTGCGATCAGAAGCTGTCCCTCGTGCTCGCTGACCTCGTGAATTGCGACAACGTTCGGGTGGGCGACGCGGGCGAGCGCCTTCGCCTCTCGAGCCGCACGCTCCCGATGCCGCCCCGCAACGGAGCCGAGAACAACCTTGAGCGCAATGCGTCGGTCGAGGTGAGGGTCGAAGGCCGCGTAGACTCGACCCATCCCACCACTCCCGGCGACGCTCAGGATCTGATAGCGGCCAAGCGACTGCGCGGCGACAATCGGTTCGTGAGTGGCGTTCGCCCCCGTGCGTGTGGCCGCCGTGTCTGGTTGGCGATCATCCTGTTCGCTCACGCGCGGGATTGTACCGACAGCGTCCGGCCTGGCGACTCTCGGGGCGGCCCTGGGGCTTCCGCGAGAAGCCACAAAAAAGGCCCCGCGCGCAAAGCGACGGGGCCCTTCCGTGTTCGCGAGCCTACTCCTGGTTCGCCAGGACGATGGCCGAGTCGATGCCCACCGCGCGGTCGGGACCGTTGCCCTGGACCAAGAACATGATCCAGCCGTCGGAGCGGAAGTGCGGGAACAGAGCCCGAGTGCCTTCCGGCATGTCGGTGATCTGATGGGTCTCCATCGTGACCAGGTCGGTCAGGTAGAGGTTCGCGGTCCCGTTCTCGTAGGTGTGGGTGACCGAGAAGCGCTCATCGAAGCTGATGTTCGCTTTGGCTCCCGGAGCGCACACGAAGCGGACCGGCTGGCTGATGCTGACGTCGTACGAGCCGCCGGAGGGCGAGGCCTGCACACGGCGGAACATGTAGCCCAGCGCGTTGCCGTCGGGACCGGCGAACCGGCTGACGACCATGCGACCCGACGGTGAGAGCACGGAGTCTCCCTCGTAGGGGGAATCCACGTCGATGGCTTCCTTCTGGTCCCATCCGGCGCCGTCGAAGACGAGCGGGCTGAACTTCATCTCCGAGCCTTCATCGAATCCGGCACGGGGGTCGCTGTTGCCCGAACCGGGGTCCGAGGTGAACTGCGAGTTGATGATGAAGTAGTCACCACCGTCGAGGTCCACCGCGACGTGCTGGTACAGGTTGATGCCCTCTGCGTTGCTGCAACCGGGCTCGGTGAAGTCGATGCCGTCCGCGATGGCATCGGCGTTGCTCAGGACGGACTGGCCGCAAAGACCGGCGCCGCCACCTTGCATGATGAAGCCCTCGTTGTTCGGGAAGAAGCCCGGGTCGTACGAACCGCGCACGCCGATGTCGCGTCCAGCGATGACGTCGGTGACGGTTGCGCTGAAGTTGGTATCGCCTCCGCCGCCACCGTTACCGATGAAGCGGCCGTCGGCGCTGGTGCGCATCCAGTAGCTGGTGTCGAAGTCGAACTCGGCGACGACCACGTCGGTATCCCCGGCGCGAACCGAGAAGCCAGCCCGGTCAAAGCCATCGAAGCAACCCGTGCCGTCGGTGCCGTCGCAGCCGAACATGTTGATGCCGTTCTCGACGTTCCGGGCGTGCCAGCCTTCGAACTCCATGTCTTCGAGGTGGCTCGTGTACCAGGAGTCGTCAGCGGGAAGGCCGTTGGTGCCCAGACCCGCGAACGCGGTGACGTCGGCACAGGTCTCGGGCCGCGGTGCCTCGGGCATCACAGCTTCGAGGTTGGCGACGTCCTCGTCGACGAACCACTTGATGACCGTCGCGAACTCCTCAGCCGAGAAGGGAGGGTGGCTGCCCTTGGGCATGCTGACGCGTGCGAGGAAGCCCGCATACGCGATCGCCCCGTCGGATCCGAAGGCCTTGTCGAACAGCTTCCGGAAGTACGGGAACTGAGCGCCAGCCGAAAACACGCCGATCTTGAACGGGGCAAACACCGACTCAGGGTTGCTCGAGTCCTTGCGCATGTAGTTGACGAGGTCCATCGCCTGCTCTTGCGTGTACTCGTCCGGGTCTTCGTTCAGGTTGATGCCGGCGGAGATCGCATCGTTGGTGCGCTCCAGCCACTCGCCGCCGACGTTGTATCGGGACATCGCGTGGCACTCGGAACAACGCTTGTTCTGGTCGACCTCGTTGTTGGACTCGTCGAGGTAGCGGGCGCCGATTGCGGCGAGCGCAGCTCGAGCGAGTTCCGGACCGGTCGCTTCGATGGTCGGGAGCTCGGTCGGGTCGCCGGGCTCGGTCGGCGCGTCTTCCCAGATGCAAGCGGGGTCGTTCTCGTTGGCCGCACAGCCCATCATGAACGTGACGGCCGAGGAGTACTCGGAGTCGGCCCATTCGTCTTCGTTGAGCACTTCGCCCGCGTTCGGCGGCATCCAGAACACGTCCTCAAACCCTTGGTGGGAGTCCGTGACCTTGCCTGCCCATCCGCCGTCCTCTCCGACCATCCGTTGGACCCAAGGACCCGTCCCAAAGTTGGAACCGTTCCCGTCCGGATGGCTCGTGCCACGAATGCTCGAAGGGCTGATCCACTGCCCGAAGTTCATCGCGTGGCACTTCGTGCATGCAGCTGCCTCCTCCGAAACGAGTCGCTTCGGGATCGTCCAGCCCTGATCAGCTTGGTCGACCAGCGAATACGGGCGATTGTAGCCCTCGACGTAATCGTCGTGGACTCCGATCTTCGGAATGACGGGCGTCCCGTCTTCCCGCTTGGCGGTGTCGATCCACGGCGTGTGAATCCAGGGGTCGGCATCGTGACACCCGGCACAAGCGATGCCCTTGTTCGAGCCTCCTTCGGGGTTCGCGCCCCAAAGAACGCTGCCCTGAGGGGACACGTCCGAATCTACCGTGTCTCCGGGCCAAGGAACTTCGGTGCCCTTCGAGTCGCGGGTCAGGTTGCCGTTCGAGCCGCGCAGCTGGTTCTGGAAGAAGCAGGTCTTCCCGGTGAACGGGTTGCTCCCGATCATCGCGATGTCGTTGTAGCGCCCCTCCTCCTCAAGCGATTTGCGGCAAAGCAGAACCCATGTGGTGCCTTGGTCGTTGCGTGCCTGCTGCACGCGAGGCCCGTTCGCGCCCGTGCGCGCATCCGGCTCGCAGTGGGTGTAGATGTACTGCGGCTCGTCGCACTTCGAAACGTAGCTGTCGGCCGGCTCTCCATCGACGTTCGTCTGGATCGGGGTCCCGTTGAGGCAGTTGGCCATCTCGTAGTCGCCAGGACTGCCTTCGACCGCGCCGAACAGCGGGTTGGGGCCCAGCTCCTCTTCGCACGCCTGCGCATAGGCGCTGTTCGACTCAATCCGCACGCCGTCGTCGTCAGCATCGAATTTGCCGTTCTCGCCGAGGCGGTCGAGCGCCTGGTTGAGCGTGTAGCGAGCCTGGTGAAGGACCTCTCCACCGTCTTCAACACACACGTCCACGTAGAACGTGTTTTCCAAACGGGCCTGAAGCTCTTCGGGCGTCTCACCGCGCAACGCCGCTGGCGTCGTCGGGACCTCAAACATGTCCTCGGTCACGGCCTGACCACCGTAGACACCGTCCCCGCGACCCTTGTAGGTCGGGATGACGTCTTGCATCGTCGCGCAGTCGAGGCTGTCACCGTCGGCCAGTGAACGAATCCGGGCGTGGACCTTCTCGCTCCCGCCGAGGTCGCGGTTGAGCAGCACAACGACCTCGGAGCGCGCCTCGTCGAAGCCGAGCTGGCTGTCGAGCGGCCCGCCTCCGCCGTTGTCGTTTCCGCAGGCAGCCGCGGTGCTCAGCAGGCTGAGGCCTGCGATCACCTTCAAGACCGTGGTGGTGGAGTTAGGCTTGGACATCGAAAATTCTTCTCTTGGACGAAGGAGTGATAAACACAGAGAGGTGCGTAGAAGTGCGACGACCTTGGTAGTCCCCGCCAGCCGCTGGTAGGATACGGTCGTACAGCGGATACAGTCAACCTACGTTGAACCGCGTCAAGACCCAGAGTCGGCGCGGGCCCGCGGGTTGCTCGAAAACGGCTGAATTCCCCCGTGTTGGCGCCGAAACGTGGGCGAATAGCCGCCATACCGGTTGCTCAGCACGTGAGAGAACGCAACGTTGGGTTTGGTGGGAACCGCGCCGATCGAACACCGGCCCGCGGGACCGCGCGAGGTCCGCCGATTTGGTGACCGTGCTCAGCAGAACGGGCGCTCGATGTCGAGCTCAGGCTCGCCGCTGGGCAGGATGCGCCGAAGGTACTCGTACGCCGAGTCGCAGAACACCGAAGGCCCCTGCCCCATCAGCTCGGCCCGCTCCTCGAACGGGCGGACACCACCGGAGTCCATCAGTCGCTTGTCGCCATCGCCCAGGTTGTGGAAGCGCGTCAGGTTGGAGGGATCGGCGAGCCCGAGCGCGTGTCCAAGCTCGTGACTCGCGGTGGTGCCGATGAGTGAACCCAGGGCCCACACGGCACAGGCCGCCTGGAGCTGACGGTCTTGCGTCGGACAGTTGGCGCCGCTGGTGATCACCGGGATGCCGCCACCGATCTCATCGTCGGAGTTCACGGGTCGGCCGCGGTCGGGACGGAACTCGTCGAAGATGTCGTCGAACAACGGGTTGCCGATGTCCGATGCAGGCGTGCCCGGCGGGGGGTGCTCGGAGAACGCCATGAGGGACTCGATGAAGACGCCCCCATAACCGGGATACCCGTCCACTTCCTGCGTGACCGCGTTGACGCCCCCAATACGGTCGCTGAGGCGCTGGTTGTCGACGTCCTTGCCCGAGGTGTTGTCGTAGCCGAGCAGGCCCAGACCGTTGACGTCCGGGCCGTTGATCTCGAGGATGGTGAACTCTGCGAAGTCTTCTGGTTCGGCGTCCCGGAGCTCGACGTTGATGGTCTGGTAGTCCCGTCGCATCACCTCGAGGATGCGATCTCGAAGGCGCTGGTCGAGCGCCCGGATGCCGAAGGCGCGCAAACTCTCCACGTAGGCGGGCGTGAACTGAACCCAAACCACCTGCTTGACCGGGCGAATCTCGAACGAGATCGGGGCCGCCGCGCCGGTGACGTTCTCGTTGTTGAAACTGACGACCGGCTGCATCGTCCCCTCGAACGTTCCTTCGGCGTAGCGGATGCCGCCGAGGTCTTGCAGACCGGTCGCCAGCGCATCCTGCTCGTTGACGATGAACCGCATGGTGTTGCCGTCCACGTACTCGGGGATGAACGAAAGCCCGGTCACCGGCACGCCTCCGACGGAGTTCTTGGGGAAGAACTCGCCCTCCAGCTCCATCAGGGTGATGCCGTCGTCGGCACCGACGAAGCCGCCCCCTTCGATGTCGATGTACTGGCCGACGCTCCCACCATCGCCGATGGCGGTGACGGTGGTCTCGAGCAGGTCGTAGGCGACGGGAATCTCCTCGCTCGACGCGCGGGATCCATCGGGCATGACGTTCTCGAGATGGAGCCGTCCTTCAAAGCGGCCGCCGGAGATCCCCGAAATGTGCGGGGAGAATGGGAAGGTCGCGCGGGTTCGGCTGAACGCGGTCGCCGGCTCGATTGGGATCTCACTGCGGCTGCTGGGCCCACAGGCGTTGCCGTCGACCGGAACCGTGCAGCCCTCCACGACGGCGAACGTGGTGCCCTCCCCGCCGCCAAGCAGGAATCCCGAGCCCTCCAGGTCGATGTTCGAGTTGACGTAGATCGCCCCCTGGCGGGTCGCATCGGACAAAACGGGATCGAGGGTGCGCCGAAACTCGATCGATCCGTCGAGCGGCGGTGTGAAGAAACTGGTCCCCTCCGGAACGTAGTTGACCATCACGCTCAGCAGCCCGGTGAACGTGCCTTCGTCGGCGCCAAGGGCCGTGAACGTGTCGTCGGTGACGTCCACCGTCATCGATTCGAAGTCGACGAACGTGGCGGGCAAGTCCACCGTCGCGGAGCGACCGTCGATCTGGCCGCTGAGCCGAAGCGAGGAGATACCCAGGGGCTGGTCGAGGAACGACGACCCTTCGATCTGAATCACAGTCCCGGGCAGCACGATCTTGGGCTCGACCGAAGCCAGCGACAGCGTCTCGAGCCCGGTCGGCTCGCGGCCGGTCTCGGGCTCGGCACAAGACCCGAGGGCCAGGATCGAGATCATCGGGAGGACGGCGGGTCGAAGATCCACGCGCCCAGCCTACCCAACACGCTCGTCTCCGCCCACCCTTCGCGGAGTCCGCGCGCGCATCGATGCGTTTGGACCCAGGCTCCGGCGCTTGGTCGCCGGTTGCGCCGGTGATCCAAGTGAACCACGCCGGCGTCTTCAACGTCGAAGGACCGACACGCGGCCCCCACCCGCGCTAGTCTGGAGCTGTCGCGACATGCTTAACCTAATGATGCGTTCGAACGCGTTGCTGCTCGGCGGCACCGCGATGATGGTTTTGGCCGGCTGCAAAGAGGGCTCGCCTCCCCTGCTGTCCGACCCGGGCAACCAGGTCGCGGTCGTTGGACAGGAGCTGCGGGTCACGCTGACCGCCTCCGACCCCGACGGCGGCTCGCTGAACTTCAGCTACCGCTCGAGTATCGCGGGCATCGAGGCCCACGCGCTGGTCACCCGAACCCCCGACGGCCAGGGCTTGTTCACCTACACCCCCGTGTCCGGGCAAGAGGGTGACCACATCTTCGACTTCATCGTCTCCGACGGGGAGTTCGAGACCAAGGTCCCGATCACGATCGAGGTCCGGGGCGCATCGGGCATCGACAGTGCACCGACCTTCCGCGAACCCAAAGCCGGTCTGATCCTCGAAGCCGGAGCGGATTGCGCCACGATCCCCTCCCTCGAGGTCATCGTCGAAGACCTCGACACGGTCGAGCTCGAGCTGACTCAGGCGCCGCCGGTGCTCCAGGGCGCGACCTTGACGGTCGACCCAGGCTCCTTCGGCAAGGAGGCGGTGTGGAAGTGGTGCCCACGTGCCGAGGACGCGCAGACGTTCCAGCACCAGCTCACGCTGTCCGCCGACGACGGGGAGAACCCCCCCACGCTCAAGAACGTCCCGATCGTGATCCGCCCAGGGACCGGTGCCGACTGTCCCGGCGAGTTCCCCCAGATCACGCACTCGCCCCAAGACCTTTCGACCCTGCAGGACATCCCGATCGTCGCCGAGTTCACCGACGACGTCGGGATCTCCGCTCCGGTGCTGTACTACGCGCTCGAGGACCCCATCACGGCCGGCGAGGTGGACTTCAGCAAGCTCAGCCTCGCCAACATGACCCTCGACGACGGAACCGCGACCGCCGGCACCTGGCGGGCGATCGTTCCCAACCCAGTCGCAGAAGGCGTCGAGGGCGACGAGGCCACGCTGTACTACGTGATCGAGGCGGTCGATACCGACGACCCCGAGGGCGGGTGCAACCACCGCTCGAACTCCCCCTCCAACGGCGTGCACACCCTGACGATCACCCACCCCGGAGAGGGTCGCGGAGGCGCTGGGATCTGTGAGACCTGCTCCTTCGACGTGCAGTGTGGCGACACCAACGATCTGTGCCTGCAGCTCGCCAAGGGCACCTTCTGCGGCACCGATTGTGACGAGGGGTGCGGCGAAGGGTACGCGTGCAGCGAGAACCCGCTCACGTCGATCGAGGGGGCCGCAGGGCGCCAGTGTGTACCCACCGACGATGTGTGTGGCGGCGGCGGTGACAGTTGCGAAGGCGACGAGTTCGACCCCGACGACGACACGCCAAAGAGTGCGGACGACGTCGCGCTCAACGGCGACTACAACGATGACCTGGTCATCTGCCCGGACAACGACGACTGGTTCTCACTCAATGTGACCTCGCCGACGCAGCTGACGATCGTCGTCGACGGCGACAGTCCTCCCGATATCGACCTCGCCCTGTTGGACGCTGGCTTGGCCGGCATCGATAGCTCCACGCTCGCAGGTTCGGCGGAGGAGATCACATCGGCGTGCCTCGAACCGGGCAAGTACTACGCGCTGGTCGACATCTACCAAGGTGGCGATGTCCCAGGGAACTACAACATCGACATCGACTACGACACGGACGCCTGCACGCCCTCGGTGTGTTGCGAAACCTCCGGGGGCGGGTGTGCCGACACGACGGTGGAATCCTGCGTGTGCAACATCGATGCGGACTGTTGCATCGGTGTTTGGGACTCCACCTGCGTCGGCATTGCTGACGACAGCTGCGACGCGAACTGCCCTGGATGAATCCCGTGCGCCGCTCGAGCCTTCCCCTCCTCCTGGTCGCCCTTGGGCTGCCGGGCTGCAAAGACGACAACCAGGCGCCGATCGTGGCGCCCGTGGGCTCACAAGCCGTCGCGGTCGGCGAGACGCTGACGTTCAGCGTCTACGCCACGGACAAGGACGGCGACGAGCTCACCTACACCTTCGAGGCGCCGGGCGTCCCGGACGTGCAGGCGAGCGCCACGTTCCTCGCCTCGATGGACGGATCCGGCGGGGTGTTCTCGTACATGCCGGCGGCCAACCACGTCGGGACGCACATCTTCGACTTCGTCGTCAGCGACGGCTCCCACGATGTGTCGGTCTCCACCACCGTGGCCGTGACCGGGGGTGGTGGTTCGGGAAGCGCACCGCTGTTCGTGCGCCCCCTGTCGCAGGGCACCGTGCTCGACCTGGTCGAATCGGACTGCGCGCGGTTCGACGTTGCAGTGGAAGACGCGGACTCGGAGTCCATCGCACTCACCCAGGCAGCGCCGACGATCGCCGGCTCGGTCCTCGAGCCAGACCCGGGCGGGTTCACCGGCGCGTGGGAGTGGTGTCCCAGTCGCGAGCAGAAGGACGTCGCCGACCAGTGGAGCCTCACCCTGTCGGCGGACGACGGGGACAACGAGCCCACGCTCAAAGACTTCGTCATCATCCTTCGCAAGCCCTCGGGTGAGGGCTGCCCCGGCGAGTTCCCCGACATCACGCACGACGTGGTCGACTTCAACACCGTGCTCGACCTCGAGCTCGTCGCCACGATCACCGACGATCAAGGGCTGCGGGGCCAACCCGCCGTGCTCTACGCGTTCGAGGACCCGGGCAACCCCGTCCAGTTCGACAAGCTCAACAACGTCGCGACGATGGAGCTCAGCGATGGAGACGAGCGCAACGGGACCTGGAGCGCGACGATCCCCAACCCGGTCGCCAACGAGCCCGAGGGCAGCACCGCCACGCTGTGGTACCTGGTTCAAGCCAGCGACAACGACGACGTCGACGGCGACTGCGATCACCGCACCGACGCGCCGCCCGTGGGTGCGTATCAGGTCGCGATCACCAACAGCGGAGGCAGCGGGGGTGCAGGCCTGTGCGAAGGGTGTTCCGCCGACGTGCAGTGCGGCGAGTCGGGCGACCTGTGCGTGTCGAACTCCGACGGAGAAGCGTCGTGCGGACGCGCCTGCGAAGACGACTGTGCCGAGGGCTACGTGTGCTCGCCGGCCAGCACGACGTCCGTCGACGGCGCGATGGGTCGGCAATGCCTGCCGGTCAGCGGCAGCTGCGAAGGCGGCAGCGGCGGGACCTGCGAGGACGATGCGGCCGAGGACGACGACAACCCGGAACAAGGCGGCGCGCTGCCTCCGGTCGACGATGGCGAGTACTCCGCGATCCTGTGTCCCAACGACGAAGACTGGTGGCTGTTCCAGCTCTCGGACGACGCCGTCATCACCGGGACGCTCGCCGGCCCCTCAAACGAAGACCTGGATCTGGCGCTGACCAACAGCGACGGCGAACTCATCGCCAGCTCGCTCGGCGGCACCTCCGACGAGTCGATCGTCTCGGCCTGTCAGCCCGCAGGTGACTACTTCCTGCGCGTCTACGAAGGCATCGACGTCGAAGGCGCGACCAACTACGACCTCACCCTCGCCCTCGACACCGCCGCCTGCATGGTCTCGAGCGGCAACAGCTGCTGCGAGGCCAACACCACCCCGGGCTGCAACGACCCCGAGATCGAGGCCTGCGTCTGCGACAACGACCCCTGGTGCTGCGGCATGGACGACGAGGGCGACGGCATCTGGGACCAGTTCTGCGTCGACGATGTCGGCAACCAGAGCTGTGGGCCGGCATGCCCGTAGTGCGCGGCGTTTGAAGCCGCCCCTACAAGTCCAGCTCGCCCTGCCGCGTATCCCCACGAGGCGTCTTGCTCGCGCGACCCAAGTGCAGCGTCGCCTTGCGCGTCACCTGCCGCCCTCGAGGTGTCCGCACCAGGAACCCTCGCTGCAGTAAGAACGGCTCGTACACGTCCTCGAGCGTGTCCCGAGGCTCGCTGATCGTCGCCGCCAGCGCGTCGATCCCCACCGGCCCGCCATCAAACGCGTCGATGATCGTCGCGAGGATCTTCCGGTCGACGCCATCGAGGCCTTCGAGGTCGATGCCGAGCTGCTCCAAGGCGTACTCGGCGTCCTCGATGTCGATGGTCTTCCGCCCCCGGACCTGGGCAAAGTCGCGAACCCGTCGGGTCAGGCGGTTGGCGATCCGCGGGGTACCGCGAGAACGTCGGCCGACGAGTTTCGCTCCCTCTTTGGTCGCAGGACACTCCAGCAACGATGCGGTTCGGGTCACGATCTGGCTGAGTTCCTCGTCCGAGTAGAACTCGAGGCCTTCGACGATCTGAAACCGCTCGCGCAAGGGGGCGGAGAGCAGCGCCGTACGGGTCGTGGCCCCCACAAGCGTGAACGGGGCCAACTCGAACGGCATGGTTCGAGCGCGAGAGCCCTCCCCCACCGCCAAATCGATGCGGCCGTCTTCCATCGCGGAATACAGGCTCTCCTCGACGGTGGGGCTGAGCCGGTGAATCTCGTCGATGAACAGGACGTCGCCCGACTCCAGCGCCGTGAGATGCCCTGCGAGGACACCTTTGTGTTCCACCGCCGGGCCCGAGGTGATGTGAATCTTGACCCCGAGCTCGTTGGCGAGGATCTGCGCCATCGTGGTCTTGCCGAGGCCGGGCGGACCGTGCAGCAGGGTGTGGTCGAGTGCTTCTTTGCGCTGCCGGGCGGCCTCGACGAACACGGAGAGCTTGTTCTTCAGCGCGGTCTGCCCGATGTACTCGGACATTTTTTGAGGGCGCAACGAGAGCCGCTCGGCGGCGTCTTCTTCGCGAACGTCGGCAGAGACCACCCGGTCCGCGTCCTGTCCTCCTCCGTCGTCGTGTCGCACCCGAGCCACCAGTTCACTCCCACTCGATGGTCGCAGGAGGCTTGCTACTGATGTCGTAACAAACGCGGTTGATGCCGCGGACCTCGTTGATGATCCGGTTGCTCATGATGCCCAACACCTCGTAGGGCAGCTTGGCCCAGTCGGCCGTCATGGCGTCCGTGCTCGACACCGCACGAATCGCCAGCGCGTTCTCGTAGGTGCGGCCGTCTCCCATCACCCCGACGGAGTTGACGGGCAGCAGCACGCCAAACACCTGCCACAGATCCCGGTACAGCCCGGCCTTGCGAATCTCTTCGATGATGATCGCATCGGCTTCGCGAAGCTTGTCGCAACGTTCTTGGGTGACCTCGCCGAGCACCCGGACCGCGAGACCGGGGCCGGGGAACGGATGACGCCAGACCATGTCCTCGTCCATCCCGAGCTCGAGGCCCAGCTTGCGCACCTCGTCCTTGAACAGCGCCCGCAAGGGCTCGACGACCGTCATGTGCATGCGCTCGGGCAGGCCACCGACGTTGTGGTGCGTCTTGATCGTGGAGGACGGACCACCCACGCTGACGCTCTCGATGACGTCCGGGTACAGCGTGCCCTGGACCAGGTACTTCGCGCCGCCGATCGTCCCCGCCTCGCCATCAAACGCGTCGATGAACGTGGCCCCGATGCGCTTGCGTTTGACCTCGGGGTCGGTGACGCCCGCGAGCTGCGAGAGAAACGCATCGGCAGCATCGACGACCCGCAGCGGGTTGTGCAGCTTGCCCTCGAACATGCGCTCGACCTCCTGCCGCTCGTTCTTGCGAAGCAGGCCGTTGTCGACGAACACGCAGTGTAGCCGGTCGCCGATGGCCTTCTCGACCAACATGGCCGCGACCGAAGAGTCGACGCCGCCGGAGAGCCCGCAGATGACGTGGCCGCTCTCGCCGACCGCGACGCGAATCTTCTCGACCGCCTCCTCGACGAAGGCAGCCATCGTCCAGTCGCCATCGAAGCCGCACAGTGTCGTGAACGCGCCGAGGATTTCCCGGCCGCGTGGGGTGTGGAACACCTCGGGGTGGAACTGCACGCCCCACATGCGCCGCTGCGGATCCTCGATCGCAGCAAAGGCACAGTTTGGCGTACGGCCAAGCCGGTTGAAGCCCTCTGGCAAGACCTCGACGTGGTCCCCGTGGCTCATCCAGACGGTCTGCTCGGAGCCCGCCTCGAACGGTGACAGCGGGCCGCTTGAGGTCTCGACGCTCAGCGTCGCCCCTCCGTACTCGCGGTCCGTCGCCGAGACGACCGATCCTCCCAGGGCGTCGACCATCACATACAGGCCGTAGCAAATGCCCAACACCGGCACGCCGGTCTCGAACACGGCAGGGTCCAACTTGGGGGAGTGCTCCTCGTAGATCGAGGACGGCCCCCCACTGAGCACAATGCCCAAGGGGTTGACGGCCTGGATGCGCTCGAGCGCCTTGTTGAACGGAACGATTTCCGCGTAGACGCCCTGCTCGCGAACGCAGCGCGCGATGAGTTGAGTGACCTGCGAACCGAAGTCGACGACGATGAGCGTTTGATGATGGGCCACGGGAGGCTCTGTCCTATCTGCCGCGCCAACTATCCAACGCGGTAGTTGGGGGCTTCTTTGGTGATGATGACGTCGTGAACGTGGCTCTCACGCAGCCCGGCGGACGAGATGCGCCGGAACGTGGACTTGGTGCGGAGCTCTTCGAGGGTTGCGGCGCCCACGTAGCCCATGCCCGAGCGGAGGCCACCCATGAGCTGGAACAGGCTCTCGGCCAGTGCGCCGCGATACGGCACGCGACCTTCGATGCCTTCGGGCACGAGCTTGCGGTCCGAGGCACCGGACTGGAAGTAGCGGTCCTTGCTCCCGGCCCGCATCGCGCCGATGGATCCCATGCCGCGATAGGTCTTGTAGCTGCGGCCTTGGTACAGGACCAACTCGCCGGGGGCTTCGTCGGTGCCGGCGAACAAGCTGCCCATCATGACCGAATCGGCACCGGCGGCCAGCGCCTTGACCATGTCCCCGGAGTACTTCACGCCACCATCGGCAATGAGCGGAACCCCGTGTTTGCGGGCTGCAACCGCGCACTCCATGATCGCGCTGATCTGCGGCACGCCCACCCCGGCGACGACGCGGGTGGTGCAGATCGAGCCGGGTCCGATCCCGACCTTCACCCCGTCAACGCCGGCCCGGGCGAGCGCGTCGACAGCCGCGGGCGTGGCGATGTTGCCCCCGATGATCTGCAGGCTCGGGTACGCGGCTCGAATCGCACGCACGCTGTCCAGGACCCCCTTGCTGTGGCCATGGGCAGTGTCGACGACGATGACGTCGACGGCTTGTTCGACCAGAGCCTGAACCCGTTCCATCGTGTCGGCGGAGGTGCCGACCGCAGCCCCCACGCGCAGGCGCCCTTTGCTGTCCCGCAGCGCGTCCGGAGTCGAGGCAGCCTGCACGATGTCCTTGACCGTAATGAGCCCGAGCAGCGCGCCGTCGGCCCCGGTCACGAGAAGCTTCTCGATGCGGTGCTTGTGCAGCAGCCGGCGAGAGTCCTCCAGCGAGGTGCCTTCGGGGACCGAGATCGGGTCCTTGGTCATGACGTCCCGAACGAGCCGACCGGTGCTGGTCTCGAAGCGAACATCTCGGCTGGTGAGAATGCCGATCGGGCGATTGCCCTCCACGACCGGCAGACCGGAGAAACCGAACTTCTCCATCAGAGCCAGCGCCTCTTCGAGCTTCGCGTCCGGACCCACCGTGACCGGGTCGGCCACCATGCCGCTCTGCGCCTTCTTCACCAGCCGGACCTCGCCGGCCTGCTCAGCCGGGGTGAGGTTCTTGTGCACGATGCCCAGGCCGCCGTGACGCGCCATGCAGATCGCGGTCGCGGCCTCGGTCACCGTGTCCATCGCCGCGGAGAGCACCGGCATCCGCAGCGTGATGTCGCGGGTGAGCCGAGAGTGCAGCGTCACCTCCGAGGGCAGGACTTCCGAGAAGCCCGGCTCGAGGAGGACGTCGTCGAAGGTGAGTGCTTCGCGGATGTCGGGCACGCTTCGCTCGGCCATGCGCGATGATAGGGAAATGGCCGCGGGCGCAACAGGGGTGCCGGCGCCACAACGCTCACGCAGCCCGGAGGAGCTCCCGGAGGCCTCGCTCAGCGCTTGCAGCGAGAGACAGCCCCCTGCGCCACGCTCAGAGCCCCTGGAGCCTCGGTGGCCTCTCGCAACGTGCGCATCGCGGCCTTCGCGTCCTTGCACCGCCCGAGATCCGACAGCAGCCCAATGCGGCGGACCTGGGCCGAGATCAGATGGGGGGCTCGGCGCAGGGCCTCGTCCATCTTCTCCAGGGCGGGCCCAAACTTGCCCTGCTTGGCGAGCGCGGTCCCCCACTCCAGCCAAACCACAGCCGACTCGGGCGCGCGCTCGGACAGCGCCGCGAGCTTGGTCTCGGCTTCTTCCGAACGGTTCAGCCGCAGCAAGGCCTGAGCCTGCCCGAGTTGGTAGCCGACGTCCTCGGCACTCACCGCGAGCGCCTTGTCGAAAGCCGCCAGCGCCGCGGCGCCATCTCCCGCTTTGAGCTCGAGCCGCCCCAGCGACGCCTGGAAGCGCGCGTCCTGGGGCATGTGTCCGGCCGCCCCTTCGAGGACCGGCCTGGCGTCGTCCAACCGGTTCTGTTTGACGTACAGATCCGCGAGCAGCAGCGCGACATCGAGGTCCTCAGCGTCGAGCGAGTTCGCCGTCTCCAGAGCCTTCTGCGCTTGCGAAACCGAGTCCGGACCGCCCCGGCCCAGGATCGCCAGCGCAAGGTTGTAGTGCGCATCGGCGTAGTCGGGCTTGGCAGACGCGGCGGCTTGCAAGGCGACGATCGCCTCATCCCAAGCTTCGCGTTCGACATAGACCGCCCCCTTGGCGTGCAGCGCCCCGAAGAAGTCCGGCTCTTTCGCCAGCGTCGCATCCCAGGCCGCGAGCGCCTCGTCAGTCCGCCCGAGCTTGCGCAGGGCCACGCCCTTGGAGAACAGCAGCTCGTGATCGTCAGGGGTCTTGGCCAACGCATCCTCGAGCACCGCCAGCGCGCCTTGCGAATCCCCATCCGCCATCTTCTTGGCCGCGGCCTCGATCGGGTCGGACGGCTCCAGGCTCTCCGCGCCGTCGGGATCTTCGGGTGGCGTCGTGGGCTTGGAGTCGCACCCACCGAGCACGCAGAGCAGCACCACCGCCGAAGCCAGAGTCTGACGCATGGCCGCATGGTAACGGATGCGGAGCGGGACCAGGCCCTGTCGTGGGGCCCGCGCTGACAACGAGCCCTACTCGCCCGGATCGAGCCATAGCGCGAGGCGCTCGGTTAGCTTCGTCTGCTGGGCGTCACTGAGTCGCTCCACGTAGAACGTATCCACCGCGCGTTCCGCCTCGACGTTGATCCGCGCCAAGATGATCGCGATGCCCTCGGCGGCCAGCGCCAAGGTGATGCGCTCCAGCGTGTCGACCTCGGACTCGGTCTCGATCTCGATGATCGTTCGGGTTCCCGACGGATCGTTCTCGAACGTCACGGTCGTCTGGGTTCGGGGTCGCGGCAACCAGGGCCGCGCCGTGCGAGGCTCCGGCGCCCGCTGCAGCTCCGCCGGGCCCCAGGGCTGTCTCTTATACACATCTGACGCTGCCGACGA
>CAJXVA010000142.1 GCA_913061055.1 uncultured Pseudomonadota bacterium | reverse complement strand
CCTATGCGTTGGGCGGAGCCCACGGCAAGCTACTGGATGCCGACCATGACCGGCTCGGCAGCGCCGAGGTGCAGGCCTTCGAGATGGAAGAGCTGATGCACAGCAAGGCGGCGGTGCTGGCTGTATTGGGCTATCTGTTCGCGCGTTTTGACGAACGTTTCGACGGTGCGCCCTCGCTATTGATTCTCGATGAGTCCTGGCTGTTCCTCGATGATCCGGTGTTTGCCGCGCGCATCCGTCAGTGGCTGAAGACGCTGCGCAAAAAGAATGTCAGCGTTATCTTCGCCACGCAGTCGCTGGCCGACATCAAGGATTCCAGCATTGCGCCGGCCATTATCGAAAGCTGCGCCAGCCGCATCTTCCTGCCCAACCCGCAGGCCCAAGCCGGATCCAGCACCGAGCCTGAAGAGGGCACCGCCTTCGTAGCACCGCCGAGTCAGTTCGGCCTTGCCCACGTCAGGCCCGGCGCCCCTGCCCCGCAACGACCCCCTGCTCCCGTGCCACCGGCGGCACGCCCTCACGCGGTCGCCGCTCCACCGCCTGGGCACGCCGCCCCCTCCGCCCACGTTCCGATGGCCAACGAGCCCTCGATGACGAGATTCGTCGTCCAAGAGCGCAGCCCCGTCAGAACCGTCGTCATGTTTGTTGCCGGCCTCGTCCTCGCCCTGTCCGCCGCCGGGGCGGCCGCATACTTCATCCTGAACGACTCCGGCGACGAGACCCAGGCATCCGAGTAACCCGTGCCAGACATCGTCACCGCCGTACTCCCGACGATGCCCGAGCTCTTGCCTCCGGGTACGGTGGTCGATCGCCACGTCCTCGACAATGTCCTGCGAGACGGCGGGATGGCGACGATCTACCTGGGGCACCACCGCACCACCAACGCGCGTGTCGCCATCAAGGTGCTGCACACCGGCTACGTTCATCAGCCCGACTTCGTCGCGAGGTTCGACCGGGAAGCGCTCGTGATGGGTCGCCTCTCGGGCTGCCCCCAGATCGTATCCGTCCACGACGTCGGTAGCCTTCCCGACGGACGTCGCTACCTTGTCATGGACCTCGTCCGCGGACACGATCTGCGCGACGAGCTCGACCAACTCGCGGGACGTGAAGAGCCCATGGAGGTCGCCCGGGCGGTGTCGCTGATGCGGGATGTCGCAGCCGGTCTATCGGCAGCCCACCAGATGGATGTCGTGCACCGCGACATCAAGCCTTCGAACATCATGCTCGAGTCCAGCGCAGGGCGGGAGGTCGCCAAGGTGCTCGACTTTGGGATCTCGGCAGATCTCGCCGAGACCGGCCGCTCGCAGGACCTGACTGCGGGGGGCACCGTCATCGGGACCGCCCAATACATGTCCCCCGAGCAGGCCGCGGGCATCTCCGACTCGGCGACCGTCGACATCTGGGCGATGGGCGTGCTTCTGCTCGAGATGCTCACGGGCCGAGCGCCCCCCAAGGCGGGCTGGGGGTTACGCGGTGCGAGCCTGGAAGGCCTGCCGCCGATCCCGGCGGAGCTTCAGGCGCTGCTCGAAGGCATGCTTCAGACCGACAGCACCCGGCGCATCCAGTCGGCACGCGAGGTCGAGGCGGGGCTGATCGCCATCCTCCCAAGCCTGGGCTTGGACGTCTCGCTGGTGTCTGCACCAATTGTACGCCCCAGCGGCGCACAACGCGGGGGCACGGACGTCGTGCCCCCCCCGAAGGCTCGATCCGGCCTACGACCCGCTCTGTGGGGTGTTGCGACCGCTGTGGTCATCGTGCTCGGCAGCATGACCGGCTGGTGGCTCGTGAGACCGCACGCGATGGCTCCGGACACCGATCGGTCCGAGCTCGTTGCTGCGAACGACGCTCAGGTGGCCGCCAGCGCCGAATCGTCCCATTCCGACGAGCTGCGCGCGGACCCCCCAGAGCCAGAGCCAGAGCCCGAGCCCGAGCCAGAGCCAGAGCCGGAACCGGAACCAGAGCCAGAACCAGAACCAGAACCATCCGTCGAGCCCGAGCCCGAGCCGAGTCCAAAGCCGACCCGCTCCAAGAAGGGCAAACACAAGCCGGCATCCACTCCGACCAAGAAACCACCCAAGGACTGCGCGAGCGTCCGCCAGCAGACCGTCGACGCGGCGCTTCTCGGAGAGTGGAAGACCGTCCTGGGACACACCAAACGAAAGGCGTGTTGGACGACCAAGAAGACCCAACGCGAACGTCACCGCGTTCGCGCGCTGCACAAGCTGGGGAAGTACGCCCAATGCGAACGCGAGGGCCAAGAGTCGGGCGACCCGACGGTGTGGAGCATCGTCGAGCTGTGCCGCACCGACGGCGCATGACCGAACGACAAAAGCCTCACGAAGCGGAGACGTTGTCTCGGGCTCGTGAGGCTTTCACCTCGAGAGAAGACGTTGCGCTCAGGCGACTTCGTAGCCGAAGTCTTTGAGCTTCTTGATCACGACCCGACGGGGTCGACCGGTCAGCCGCATGATGCGATCGATGTCGACCGTCGCGCCGCAGGTCTTGAACAACTCTTCCCAACGAACCGGGTGGTCCGACAATGGCTCGAGTTCGTGGCCCGCCATCTTGAAGAGGAGTCCCCACAGCTCGCCGGTCGAGCCGACCGCAAGACGAGCGAACGCCTCAGTGCGGTGCAGCTTGATCGTACGAATGGCCTTGCCCGTACGCGTCGAGATCTGAGCCATCGTCTGCCCCATCAACGTGAAGTAGATGACCTGCCGCTGCGCGGGAGTCAGGTCATACGCTTCAACGAGCGCGTCGGTGAGCTTGTCCGGATCGAGCTTCACGGCGAGGAGGATACGCATTTTCCGACCGCGTGGACACGACCAACATGAGAAGCGGAGCCGCGCGAGCATTTTTTCCAGATCTGGCCGCGTCGGACAGGTAGCGGTACGGTTCGGAGGATGCGCACCAGGGCTTGACGGGACCGCCTGTCCCGCTGTAACAGCTCGCGCGCCGCCGGTCCGGGCTCCGCGGTCCACAATCGGGCGGCACAACCATACGGACCCAGCGGACAGGGTGCGGCCCTCGAACAAGGGGAAGCGAGGAAAACTCGCTACACTCCGAGGGCTCGTCATGGCCCCGCCGTCCGCGCTACCGCTCATCCAGTATCACGCCACACTCGTGGCGCAGGCCTGGGGTCCCTACTCCGAGCCGCTGGAACTCGACGGCACGTTCCTCCGAGTCCGTCACCTCGACCTCCGCGAAGAGTTGGGGCAACCGTGGCGCATGACCGTCGAGGTCATGACCAACCACCCGCACTTCGATCCATCGAGACTCGCAGGCGCCGACTTCACGCTGCACATGCTGCGCGAAGATGCGGCCAACCCAGCGGAGAACGACGGACGGTTCTTCCATGGCGTCGTCGCGACTGCGGAGTACATCGGCTCGTTCTCCGAGGCCTATCACGCGCGCTTGTTGGTCGTGCCCGCGCTGGGTCTGTTGGACAACACCCGGAGGAGTCGAGTCTTCCAAGATTCGACTGTCGTCGAGATCACGCAAGAGGTCGCGGACGACTTCCTCGCGAGCCGCAGCGCCGAGCTCGATGTGACCCGGCTGGCTCGAGATCTCTCGACCCGGGACTACTGCGTCCAGTACCAGGAGACGGACCTCAGCTTCCTCAAGCGCATCCTCGCTGAGGAGGGCATCACCATCGCGTTCGAGGCCGACGAGTCGGCGGAACGGGTCGTCCTCCTCGACGACCAAGACCGCTTCGCTTCCGTGCTGCGCAACGTCGAAGGCCTGGACGCCACCCCGCCTCCTCAACACATCCCGGTCCGCGGAGATGGTGGCGAGTTGGCCGATGAAGAGACGGTCGCATCCTTCACATGGCAGCACCGCGTCCACGCCGGGCACGGAGAGCACGAACAATGGGACTGGAAGCAGGCCGCCCCCGGCCAGCTGCATGCGTCCCTCGAGCCCGAGCAGGTCTCCCCGCGACATATCGGCTCGACCTACGTGCACGGCGGTCCCCGGCTCCAAGAAGACGCCGGGGGCGATGGACCGCACCTCGACAACACCGCCGACCGCTTGAACCGCGCCCACCAGCGCATCGCACTGGAGGCGAGCGTGTTCGATGGCAGCTCCAACGTCATGAGCATGTCCCCTGGCGCCACGTTCGAGCTCGATGGACACCCCGACACCGAGCTCAACGGCCCCTACTACTGCATCCGGGTCGCGCACAGCGCCGACAACGCGCAGGTGGAGCTCGGTGGGCAAGGCGGCAGCAACTACGACAACCGGTTCGTCTGTGCGTCGCTGGAACAAGCATTCGCGCCGCCCCCCTCGGCTCGTCCGCGGATCTTCGGGGTCCAGACCGCGACCGTCGTCGGCCCCTCCGGCGAAGAGATTCACACCGACGTGCACGGTCGGGTCCAGGTGCGGATGCACTGGGATCGAGAGCAACGCGACCGCGACACCGACACCAGCTGCTGGCTCCGGGTCGCACACAGCTGGGCCGGAGCCGGCTTCGGCACCCAGTTCATCCCGCGCGTCGGCATGGAGGTGCTCGTCAGTTTCCTCGGCGGCGACCCCGACCGCCCGGTCTGCGTCGGCTCTGTCTATAGCGGCAGCCACACCCCTCCGTACTCGCTTCCCGACAACAAAACCCAAAGCGGCATCAAGACCCAGAGCTCGCCCGGCGGCGACGGCTTCAACGAACTGCGCTTCGAAGACGCGGCCGGCAAAGAAGAGGTCTACTTTCACGCCCAGCGAAACCACACCGAGCGGGTCCGCAACGCTCACGCCCAGAGCGTCGGCGCAACGCAGTCGATCAGCGTCGGGGCCAACCAGACCGTCAGCGTCGGTGGACAGCGCGCCCTCAACGTCACCGGCAATCAAGCCATCCAGGTGGGTGCACCGCCGCCGCCGGAAGGCGAGCCGAGTGCCGGCCCCTCAGACCACTCGCTGTCCGTGACCGGAAGCATCACGCAGGCAGCCGACGACAGCGTCACGATCACCGCGCCCAATCAGATCACTTTGCAGTGCGGCGGCTCCTCGATCGTACTCACGCCCGGTGCCATCACACTGGTCGCCGGGGGCGGTACGCAGCTGGGCATCGGGGCAGGATTCGCGCTTGCCACGGCCGGAGCGGGCATGGCGGTCGAGATGGACGACAAAGGCTCGATGAGCATGTCGTCCATCATCGGCAGCACGATCACGATGGACTCGGAGGTACGGTTGACCTCCGCCAGCCAGAGCGGGCTCGCACTCACCGGCTCTGCGCTCGTCCACAGCTCTGCAGGTGCCTCGGTCGACATCACCTCGGATATCACCATCCAAGGAGGCACGGTTCTGACCCAAGCGGCCGGCGCAAAGCTCGAGGTCTCCACCGGGATCGAAGGCAGCGGAGCAAACGTGAAACTCGGCGCGGGCGCGTCCGCACTCGAGCTGACCGCCGCCGCAGCCAAGCTCTCGAGTGCCACGGTCGACGTCGCCGGAATGGGGATGGTCAACATCGGTGCCCCCAACGTGAAGATCAACTGATCCGATGGAGTCGCTCGGCTCTCCCATCGAACGCCTGCTCGAGGCAATGGCCAGCTTCGTCCGCACGCCCGCGACAAAGCTTCTGCACGTCGACGCGGCGGTCCGGATGCGCAAAGGCTGCGTAGAAGCGGTGATGGCCCACGAGCGCGACCCAGCCAACACCGCGCCGTTCTACCTGTTCGAGCAGGAGCACACCGGGCACGCCCCGCAGTGGTCCGAGCGCGCCGAACATGCTCGAGCTCAACATGCGCATCGAGCCGAACGGATGGAGCCCAACGGTGAATCCTTGGCCCCACTTCCACAGGCTGTGCCGGCGGGTGCGGGACAGGCCCAGTTCGCAGCGGCCCTGTTGCAGCTCGCGCACGGGCAGCCCGAGGGCGCCCACGGCATGGTCGCGGTTCTCTCCCCCACCACGCTCGATGCGCCCGAGGCCTGGCACGCAGCCCTCCAACCGCTGTTGATGGATCCGAAGCTCGCCGCCGTCCGCTTCGTGGTCATCGAGACGCCGCCGGCGCCGAGCGTCTCCATCGCCGACCAGCTCCGCGACCGCGCAGCAAAGGTCACGGTCGCCCCCAACGCCTCCGACGAAGACCGCGACATCGACTCGATGCTGGAGGACTTCGTCCCCGGAGCGCCGCCACCGGGTGCTGCCCCGCTGGTGACCCCGCCGGCCCACCCCAGCGCGGCGCCTGCACCCGAGCCGACCGCAGATTCGAAGCTACGCGGCACCATTGCGCAGAAGCTGGTCGCCTCCGCGTTGGCCATGAAGCAGGGTCGCGCCGCCGAGTCCGTGCAGGCCACCCGGGAGGCCCGCGATCTCAGCGCGGCCGCGGGGCTGCATCGCGATGCCATCAACCTCGAGCTGATGCTGGGGGGGCAGCTGCTCGCCGCGGGCAGCTCCAAGCAGAGCGAAGCCGCGTTCACCCGCGCGACGGAGACCGCCGCCGAGCAAGGGAAGGACTCCCAGGTCGCAACCGGTCAGTTCTCTTTGGGCGCGACCAAGCTGACGCGGCGCGACAAGCAGGGGGCGCTGGTCTGTTATGCGGAGGGCACGGTCGCCGCCGAGCGTTCAGGTCAGCCGGCGTTGGCAATCGAAGGCGGACGACTGACGGGCTCGCTCGCCGCCGAGCTTGGCATGCAAGCTCAGGCGATCGCCTTCTACACCAAGGCGGTCAAGCTCGCCGAAGCAGCCGGCCCGGTCGCCCCACTCACCTCCGCCGGTGAATCGGCCCGCGCGTTGGCAGAAATGTGTCGCAAGCGTGGGCTCACCGACCAGGCGGCAAAGTTCTCGGCCCAAGCGGACACCTTCGAGAACCTCGTCGTGCCCGAGGCACCCACCTCGCTCGGCGAAGGCCCGTCCGACGAAGGCGCCATCACCGACCCCGCGCCCGCATCGGCCCCAACGCCTAGGGCCCCGAAGGCTCCCGAAGCATTCCTGCCCGTGGGCGTCGCCGCGGCACCCGCAGACGCCCTGATGTTCGGGGCTCCCCCATCCGAGGACGAAGAAGGGACCGGTATGCTCAGCCTGGACGACGTCGCGCGCATGCGAGCGGGTGTTGAGGCCGCACAAAGCGAAGACGCGGCGCTCGAGGACGACGCCGACTCCGAGATGCCCTCGGCTGGGCTCGACGAGGCGTCCCTCGAAAAACTACGAGCGGCCACCTTCGACGTCCTGGACGAAGACTCCAGCAGCATGCTCTCCCGAGAGGAGCTTGCGGCGCTCACGGGCGAGATCCCCTTCGAGCTCCCACCGCAGCCCGAGGAGCCCTCATCTGCGCCCCTCGCACCAACGGCCGAGCCCACCGACCTCGGATTCGACCTCTCCAAGCTCGATGCCCTTCGCGACGCCGACATCGACGACGAGGAGGACGGCGGAGCCACGCTGCATCGCCGCGACGCGTTCGAAGACGAGTGACGCGAAAGGGCCCGTGGCGACGTTTGGCGATGCGCTCTACCATGGCGTCGTCATGAGCGAGCCGTTCGTCTTCGACCCCCCCACGCGCATCCTCCTCGGCCCCGGCCCCAGCGAAGTCCCGGCACGCGTGCTCTCGGCGCTCGCTCGCCCCACCGTCGGCTATATGGACCCCAGCTACGTCGCACTCATGCAGCAGCTGCGTGGACTGCTGCGCATGGTGTTCGACACCAAAAACGACGCGACGCTCGCCATCACCGGGGCCGGAACCGCAGCGATGGAGTCCGCGGTCTTCAACGCGCTCGAGCCCGGAGAGAAGGCCCTGGTCTGCGTGCATGGCTACTTTGGCGACCGACTGCGGCAGATCATGGAGCGCGCGGGTGCCGATGTCGTCGTCGTCGAGTCTCCGTGGGGAACGCCAACGAACGCCGATGACGTGAAAGCGGCGCTCGAGGCCGAGAAGGACATCAAGGTCGTCGGCATCATCCACGGCGAGACCTCGACCGGGGTTCGGCAAGACATCCCGGAGATCGCCAAGCTCGCCCACGACCACGGCGCCCTGCTGATCGTCGATACCGTCGCGTCTTTGGGCGGCGCGGAATTTGCTACGGACGACTGGGGCGCGGACATCGTCTACACCGGGGCACAGAAGTGCATCAGCGCGGTGCCAGGGTTCTCGCCGATCACGTTCAGCGACCGCGCGATGGACAAGATCCGCAACCGAGGCTCGTCCTGCAGGAGCTGGTACCTCGACGTGCTGCTCAACCTGACCTATTGGGACACGCCGCCCAAATACCACCACACCGGACCGATCAACCTCGCGTATGCGCTGTATGAGGGGCTCCGTATCATCGACGAGGAGGGGCTGGCCAACCGCACCGCACGCGTGCAAAAGACGGCGGAGTCGATGTGGGCCGGCTTCGAAGCCATGGGCCTGTCCTTGCTTGTCGCGCCCGAGCATCGGCTGCCCACGCTCACCACGGTGTGTGTTCCCGACGGCGTGGACGAGGCGAAGGTGCGCGCGTATCTCATGCAGCAACACGGCATTGAGATCGTCGGAGGTCTTGGGCCGCTGGCGGGCAAGGTGTGGCGCGTGGGGCTGATGGGCGCGTCGTGCCAGCCTCGCCACATCATCGTGCTGCTGGCAGCCATGGAGGCCGCACTCAAAGCTCAAGGTGTCTCCGTCCCGAGCGGGGCCGGTGTCGCGACGTTCACCGAGCGACTCGGCGCATGATCGACAAGACACTCGCCGCCGAGACCCGCGCGACCTACGAGCGGCACGCGGCGGCATTCGACCGGCATCGGGCGCGCGTGCTGGTCGAGGCCTCATGGCTCGAGCGACTGCTGGCGATCGCGCCAGCGGGTAGCGCGATCCTCGACGTCGGCTGCGGTGCAGGAGAGCCCATCGCTCAGTACTTCATCGAAGCCGGCCGCAGCGTCCATGGGGTCGACTTTGCGGACGCGATGCTCGACATCTCCCGGTCTCGGTTTCCGGCTCAGCGATGGAGCCACGCCGACATGCGCACCCTAGCGCTCGGGGAGACGTTCGGCGGCGTCGTGGCGTGGGACAGCTTCTTCCACCTCACCGCCGACGAGCAGCGACAGTGCCTGCCGCGCCTCGCCCAACACGTCGCGCCTGGCGGCGGGCTGCTGTTCACGTGCGGACCTCGGGCGGGGGAAGTGATGGGGACAGTCGAAGGGGATGCGGTCTATCACGCAAGCCTTTCACCGCAGGAGTACGCCTCCATTCTCGAGGCCGCGGGGTTGCATATCGAGGCGTTCGTCCCGGAGGACCCCACCTGCGACCTCCATACGATCTGTCTCGCCGCTCGTGCGTGAATCCCCCTCGACACGCCCGCATGCTTCGGGGACAGTCCCGGGCATGTCGTTCATCGACCTGCGCTACGAGGTCAGCGCCCCGCTGGCCACGATCACCTTGGATCGCCCTGAAGCTCGCAACGCGTACAGCGAAGCGATGGTGCGAAGCCTCATCGCCGCCCTGGATGCCGCAGAAGCCGACGATAGGGTCCGCGCGGTCATCCTCACCGGGGAGGGCAAGTCGTTTCACGCCGGCGGCGACCTCAAACGAATGCAGAGTTCCAGCGGCATGTTCGCGGGCGGCCCGGTAGAGCTGAGGCGGCAATACATCGACGGCATTCAGAGCATCCCGAGACGGATCGCCCAGTTCGACAAGCCGCTCATCGCCGCGATCAACGGGGCGGCGATCGGCGCGGGGCTGGACCTCACCTGCATGTGTGACATCCGCGTGGCTGCCGAGGGTGCAAAGCTGGGGTCGACGTTCGTCAAGGTCGGCCTCGTTCCCGGTGATGGGGGCGCGTACTTCCTCGCACGAACGATCGGTTTTCCGCGGGCTTTGGACATGGTGCTGACCGGGCGCATCGTCCAGACCGACGAAGCACTGCAGATGGGCCTCGTGCACGCGGTTGTCCCACGCGAGGAGCTTCTCGATGCCGCTCGAGCTCGTGCAACGCTCATCGCTCAGAACGCCCCGTTGGCGGTCTCTCTCACCAAACGCGCTGCCTATCGCAGCTGGGACACCGATCTGGACACGGCCCTCGAGCTGGCAGCCAGCTACCAGGGCATGGTCCAGAACACCGACGACCACCAAGAAGCTGTCGCCGCGATCCTGGGCAAGCGTGCACCCGAGTTCAAGGGGCGCTGAGTGTCCGACGAACTCCTGTTGCAGCGGTCGGTTCGCACGCTCGCCTGGCTCGGCGACGCCGCGTTCGAGCGGGATGTCCGGTGGCGAGTTTGCGGCCGCGGCGATCACCCGGTCGACCGACTCGATTCGATCAAGGCCGACGTGGTGCGCGCAGAAGCGCAAGCAGCCCTGCTCGAGCGCATCGAGCCCGAGCTCACCGAGGACGAACGCGCCGTTGTCCGCAGGGGTCGCAACGCCAAGACCACCAGCATTCGCGGCAAGAAAGACACGCAGACGTACCGAAGCTCCACCGGGTTTGAGGCGCTCGTCGCTCGCTGGGCCCTGCTCGACGGCGAGTGGACTCGCTACGAAACGCTGGTCGTGCCACACCTCGAACCAATGATCGACGCGGCCACCGCCAAGAGAGCGAAACGGCCGCGTCGAGGTTGAGCCCTTCCCGGACATCCCAATCCCTCGGAACGCGGCGAGCGAAGCGAGCACGAGCCCGAAGGGCGAAGGCGAGGGCGCAGCCCGAACTTGGAAGGGGGAGCGAAGGGAGCTTCGCTCCCGCAGCGGGGGAAACCGAGAGGTTTCCCCTGTAGACCAGACTAGTTCGGCGCCGCGCTACCGCTGGGCGAAGGCTCCGCCGAGGGCTTCGCGTTCCGGGTCCGCTTCACGCCGGCCACGATGTGGGCGGGCGGCTCTTTGATGTCCCAGATCAGCCCCACCCAGCTCAGCATCTTGAGCCCGTAGTAGGTGATGTCGAACTGCCACCAGTGAAAGCCCTGGCGGGTCGAGTTCATGTAGTGGTGGTGGTTGTTGTGCCACCCCTCGCCCAACGTGATGAGCGCGAGGAACCAGTTGTTCCGGCTGTCATCGGACGTCTCGTACGGGCGGGTGCCCCACACATGGGACAGCGAGTTGATCGTGAAGGTGCCGTGCCACAGCAGCACGGTGCTGAACATGAAGCCGACGAGGAGCGCCGAGAGTCCGCCGAACACGACGGTGGCCACACCAAGCAGAATCGGCGGAGCGAGCCAGTACTTGTCGAGCATGACCAACTCTGGGTAGCGCGAGAAGTCCTTGATGCGGGCGTACTTGCTCACGTCGTTGTGGTCGTAGATCCAGCCCATGTGCGAGTACCAAAAGCCGTGCTGGCGCGGCGAGTGGAGGTCCTTCTCGGTGTCGGAGTACTTGTGGTGGTCGCGATGGTGCGCGGCCCACCACAGCGCTCCGCGTTGCGCCGCAGACTGGGCGATGAACGCGGCGACGAACTGGAACCATCGGCTCGTCTTGAAGGTCCGGTGTGCGAAGTAGCGGTGATAGAAACCGGTGACCCCGAACATGCGCACGACGTAGAGCGCAAAGCACAGCATCCAGACCTTCCAGCTGGCGCCCATGAACACGCCGGCGATCGCCAGAACGTGGATCGTCACGAAGGGCCCGACGTCCTTCAGCTGGTAGTCGCGCAGAGACCGCGCCAGTTTCCCGGGGGCGCGCGGCTGCTCTTGTGAGACTTCAAAAACGCTCATCGTCGAGGGGAGTGTGCCGCTGCGGCCCGCTAGGTGTGGTCACACTCCCGTCCTCGTACGTCATGGTTCTGTCTACGGCGCGGTTCGTTACACTGCCGCACGCATGAGCGAGACCTCACCCCCGACCGAGGAGATGACCGATGGCGGCCGTCACGGGGCACGCGAGCGTCTGGGGCGGATCATCTTCGGCACCGCAACCCCGGCCGGGCGCGCGTTCGACGTGGGCTTGCTGATCTTGATCCTCGCCAGCGTCCTCGCCGTGATGCTCGAAAGCGTCGAGGCGTTTGCAGCTCGGTTCGGCACCGCACTCCGCGTACTCGACTGGGTGTTCACCGTGGTGTTCCTCGCCGAGTATTCCATTCGGCTGTGGGTTGCCCGGCAACGTCGGCGCTACGCCTTGTCGTTCTTCGGCATCGTCGACCTGCTCTCGATCCTGCCGTCGTTCATCGGGATCGTCGTCTCCGGCGCACACTCGCTGCTCATCATCCGCGTCCTGCGATTGCTCCGGGTGTTCCGGGTGCTGAAGGTCATGCGCATGCTGGGCGAAGCCAACCAGCTACTCAACGCGCTCAAGTCCAGCGCCGCCAAGATCACCGTGTTCATGGGGGCGGTCCTCACCATCGTCGTGATCATGGGCGCGACGATGCATCTCATCGAAGGCGCAGAGAACGGTTTCAGCAGCATCCCGCGCGGCATGTACTGGGCGATCGTCACGATGACCACGGTCGGGTACGGCGACATCGCGCCCAGCACCGTGCCGGGTCAGGCCATCGCGGCAGCGCTCATGCTGCTCGGCTACGGAATCCTCGCGGTGCCCACAGGCATCGTCTCCGCCGAGTACGTTCAGGCCATCAACAAGGGCCCGGAAACGGAGACTGTGACCTGCCAGGAGTGCAATGCCGCGGGACACCCCGACGACGCCAACTTCTGCCGCGTCTGCGGGACGGAGCTCGTATGACCCCGGTGGGTCTGATGCTCGGCGCACTGTTCGCGGCATCCGGGGTGCTGTTTGTTCTCACGGGACGGGCCCCGCTGCGGTACGGACGGCACGCAGCCCCTGACGCCAGCGGCGTTCCCATTCGACTCGCGTGGATCCTGATCGCGCTCCCGGGCCTCGTGCTGTGCCCGTGGACGGTCTATGGCGCCGGAGGCGGCGGCGTGGTGCCGCTGATCATGCTGGTGCTGTGGATGCTCGCGTATGGCTGGCGCGGTGTGCTGTATCCGGCGCTCATTCGCGGGACCCACGGCAAGCGCATGCCTTGGGCCGCCGTCGTCCTGGGTGCCGTCTTCACCGCCGCGCTCGCCTACCTCAACGGTCTGGTGATCGCCGAAACCTGGCGCGCGTATCCGTTGCGCTGGCTGTGGAGCATCCGCTTCCTCTACGGCGTGATGCTGTTTGTCGCCGGGATGTTCATCTCCCGCGCGGCCGACCTCTCGCTCATCAACTTGCGGAGGCGTGGGGACCTCGGATACGTCCTGCCGCGCGGGATCTTCTTCGAAGAGGTGTCGTGCCCCAACTATCTGGGCGAGATGTTGATGTGGACGGGCTGGGCGATTCTGACCTGGTCCAAGCCTGGACTCGCCTCGGCCACGCTCGCGGTCGCACTGCTGCTTCCCCGCGCGGTCTCCCATCACCTATGGTATCGGCGGACCTTCCCGAACTTGCCCCCGAACCGGCGGGCGATCATCCCGTTCGTGATGTGACTCCATGCTCACGCTCTATACCGCCCGCACCCCCAACGGCTTCAAAGCAAGCATCGCGCTCGAGGAGCTAGGGCTGCGGTACGAGGTCTACCCGGTCGACCTCAAAGCGAACGAGCAAAAGCATCCCGCCTTCCTCGCGCTCAACCCCAACGGCCGCATTCCGGTTCTGGTCGACCACGACGCGAACGACCTCGTGGTGTTCGAGTCCGGTGCAATTCTCATCCACCTCGCGGAGCGCACCGGAAGGCTGCTTCCCGAGGGCACAGCCGCGCGCTCGCTTGCCCTGCAGTGGCTCATGTTCCAGGTCGGTGGACTCGGCCCGATGATGGGCCAAGCCAACGTATTCCATCGGTACGCCCCCGAGCGAATCCCGTACGCGACCAAGCGCTACCAACGAGAGACTCGGCGACTGCTCGAGGTTCTCGATGGTCGACTCAGCGAGTCGGAGTACCTCGCGGGGCCGTACTCCATCGCCGACATCGCAAACTGGTGCTGGGCGACGACCTACCGCTGGTCGGGCGTCGACATCGACGGCCTTGCCCACCTGTCGCGCTGGCTGAAGACCATCGAAGAGCGGCCCGCCGTCCAGGCGGGGTGCAACGTGCCGCCCAAGCCCGAGGGCCAGCGCGCCGAAGACGTCGAAGCCACGGGCTCGAAGCTCCTGGTCTGACAACTCCTCAACCGAACGGTCGTCGTGCCCAACGCGGTGTCCCGGGGCTGCCACCCACCCGGGTTCGAATCCGGAAGTGAGGCTCGCTTCCATTGCGTGCCGGGCCTCCCTGCGGTGCGCTCGACTCGGGGAGCAGCTCGGGAGTCGGCGGCATCGCTTCGCACAGGGTGCGAAGCGCCCGAAGACGCGGAAGCGTCAGGCCGGAGAACCGAACCCCATAACGTTTGATACGGCCGGTACCCGGGTCATCGAGGATGCGCACCACCGTCGCTGGCAGGTCGAACAAGATGTCGCCGGCCTCCCCCACGGGAACCAGGGACAACTCGTCACCTTCGGCGTACTCGTTCTCGGTCTGCACGAGCGCGCCAGAGTCACTGAGGTTGACGACGACCGCGCTGGCGAAGGCATCGCCGTCGTCGCACACCATCGAGAACGTCACGTTGTAGCGAGGTGCGCGCCGGCGTTCGTAGTCCTGAGAAGGCATCGTCCCAGGCCATCGGCGACCCCGATGTGGACTTGAGCGGGCCGCAGGGATCGGCTCGCGGCCTCTCCGCGGGTCCGCACGACATCGATGTCAGCCCTGACAACCCGATCGGCCCCTCGTTCGGGCATTTGCGTCATGGCCCCAGTCCAGCGTTTCGGGGCATTTGGACTCGTCTGACGGATTTTCCAAACAATTCCTAGGCGCTGACGCTTTGGCACACCGTCTGCACTCTGTCCTGGTATCCGCGAGAGTTCGCCTTGGCTTACCGATTGACTCCTTGGCTTAACTTGAAAACGACCTCTACGCGGACCTTGACCTGACTTTGACTTGAACGAGCCCGGCCGACTTAATTTTTCCGCCCGTGTTCGAACCTTGCCTGACTTGTCCTTGAATCTGACGCTTAGCTTGAACGACCGCGCACTTATCGACCGCGCACCTTAGCTTGAACGACCGCGCGCTTATCGACCGCGCACCTTAGATTGTCTTCGTCTACCTTTCGCAGCGAGCATCACTTAACTTGAAAGACCGAGGCTTCGTCGCCGACGAAGCCTCCGCCCAGGAAAGAGCCTGGGCTCGGTCGGGTCTCCACCCCGCTCGAGCTCAGGTTCTTTCAATTGCCGGAGCTGCTGTCTCGAGCCGCGGTCAGGTAGTCGCGGAGGTGCGGCACGATCGGAAGCGAGAGCACCTCGTCGGGGCGCCGAAAGCCGGCCCAGACCACCTCGCGGTTGTCGACCGCAAGCTCGATCGGCCGGTCGAGCTTCACCTCGCAGATGGTCACGTGGTCGCGACGGTTCTCGTACGGCTTGGTGTCTTCGTAGGCGAGGCTCAGCTCGGACGGCGAGACGTCCACCCCGACCTCTTCCCGGAGTTCGCGGGCGGCCCCCTGCTCGGGCGTCTCGCCCGACCGCACATAGCCACCGGGGAGCGTGTACTCGTTGCGATACGAGTTCTTCACCAGCAAGATCTGATCGTCGTACCAGGCTGCGATCAGAGCGCCGTGGGTCCGCGGGTTGCGAACTCCCCAGTACGCCCGGAGCATCCGATGCGCCGTCTTGTACGCGGTGCGAAACCCGAAGTCGACGGCCTCGCGAGCAAGGTTCTTGGCCACGGGCCCGGTTTGCCACAGGGCCCGGGTACGCGTCAAAAGACGGGACCCGGCCCCTGGGGTCAGCGGCCCTCAGAAGGGGGTGCAGGAGGGGTTATCGATGTCGCCCGCGTCGCGCGGAAGCAGCTTGTAGTTGCCGAAGCTGTAGCTCTGCACCCCAGTGATGCCGTCAAACGTCTCGTCCACCGCGCACATGTTGTCGAGCGCACCAAAGAGCTGGTCGTCGATCCGATAACCCCCGGTGACTTCAAACTCGTCGAAGTCCTCCGGGTCGTCGGGGTTCACCGCGGAGATCGAGACCGCGCCGATGCTCACCAGCATCGACTCGTACGGCTCGGCGTCCGGCCCCGAGACGAGGTCGGCGGCATCGAACGCGATCGCCTCGAACGGAAGCGCGCCCGAGGCTTCCACAGTGGCGGCGGCGTCCTCGATCTGGCTCAGGTCGAAGAACTCCGCGTAGGTCCCGGAGACCGTGACCCGGTCGCCGACCTGCAAGCCCGCCGAGGATCCGAAGGCGGTG
This sequence comes from uncultured Pseudomonadota bacterium, assembly GCA_913061055.1. Lineage (GTDB taxonomy): Bacteria > Myxococcota_A > Polyangia > Nannocystales > Nannocystaceae > CAJXVA01. The sequence continues at coordinate 3,725 of CAJXVA010000142.1, read as the reverse complement.
ATTCCAGTCCACGGCTCGAGTGAGTCGTCCTGGATCACGAAGCCAGAGCCGTCGTCGCGAACCGCGGTGACGTAGACGCCGCTGATGGTGACCGGCGTGCCCTCGTTGGGGTGCGCCGGGTCGTCCGGGTTGCGAATCGCTGCGATCGATGCCGAGCAACCCGAGGCGCCCGGGTTGGCCTGGCCGCAGGAGTCGCAAACATCGCCTTTGCCGTCGTCGTCACCATCCGCCTGGTCGCCGTTGGGCTGGAGCGGGCAGTTGTCGTCGCCGTTGAGGACGCCGTCGGCATCGAGGTCGGCGCCTTCGAGACCGGCGCACGCGTCCCCTTCGTCGAGCGGGCACAGATCGCAGACGTCGCCGGTGCCGTCTTGGTCGGCATCGGCTTGAGCCTGCTCAAGCGGCCGGACCGGGTTGAAGATGCTCGGGCAATTGTCGCTATCGTCGCCCACGCCGTCGCCGTCAGCATCGCCGCCTTGGATGCCGGCGTACTCCGGCCGGGTCGGAACGCACGACGGTTCGTCCTGAGGAACGTCGCAGTAGAACAGCGGGTACGTGCTCTCGATGGCGCCTCGCACCGCTTGCAGCGATGGGCCCGCGTCGTCGGCCACGCAGGCACGCTTGCCCGTGCCGCACACGTCCAAGGTCTCGCAGTTGCCTTTGCCGACCCCGGGAGAAGCCATGATCGCATCGTCGCCGTACAGGGCATCTCCCCCGCGCATCACGAGCACCACGTCCGGCAGCTCCGCTTCCACGATCGCTTGGTGGTCGACCCGGTCACCGGATGCATACACCGCGATGTCGGCGATGTAGCCCGGCTTCAGCATGCCGATCGCCTCGTGCGTGCCGGTGGCCAGGGCCCCGTTGGTCGTGACCATCTTCCACAAGTCGGCATCCGAGAAGTAGCCGTCGTAGTAGTTGTCGTTGAGTTCGTCCGCGCAACGGAGCTCGCGCAGCATGTTCATCGACCCGGAGGCGACCCAGTCGGTTCCCAGCGAGAGCGCAACGCCCATGCGGTCGAGCAACGTCACCGGAGCGGTGTTGCCGTAGAGCACGACGTTGGAGCGTGGAGACCACACCACGCGGGTGAAGTCGTCACCCAGCAGCTGCGCCTCGGCTGCACCCACGCCGACCGCATGCACGACCGCCGTTTGCCGAGCGACCAGATCGAGGTCACCCATGCTGGTGCACGTGAGCTCGTTGCGGGCCGCTTGGTTGATGCCCTCCGCGATGTGCGGCAGGTAGGCCGATTCGTTGGCGATCTGGGAGGCTGTCGTGGCGCCGCTGCCGTAGGCACACCCCTGCTCGATCATCGTGCCGTTGGCGTCGTCCAGCGGGAACGTGTCGGTGTTCACCGCGGCCACCGGAAGACCCTCGAGGAGCGGCGAGATGTCCAGGTTCCGGATCAGGCCCGACTCCCCACCGGCGCCGGCGATCGAAGTGACGCCACTCATCAGGTAGCGAAGCTCGGCCGCCAACACCTCTTCTTGCGAGGCGCCACCGTCGACCGAAAGCTCAATATTGCCGCCGGCACCGGTTCGCCACTCGTGGCGGTGGTCGTAACGCTGGGGGCCGTCCCCGATCGGGCGGTTGGCCGCGAATCCCAGGTGCTCGTGGGGGTTGATGAGCCCGGGCGAGATGACACCGTCCGCACAGGTGACCACCGCTGCCGCGTCGTAGCCGGGCGTGCCACTGCAGTCGCAGTCCACACACGCGATGCGTCCGCTCGCGTCGACGAAGACCTCTCCGCCGCGGAGCGTGTCCTCCGGCGCCAGGACGGTGCCACGCAGAACCATGCCCCCGCCTCCCTCTCCGTTGACCGAGCACGTGCCGTTCGGTGCAGCCTCGAGCATCGTCCCGCACTCGGTCACGTCCCCGCCCCCGCTCGGGTCGTCGGTGTCCGTGCCATCGGTGTCCGTGCCGTCGGTGTCGCTCCCTTCGGTGTCCGTTCCCTCGGTGTCCGTTGGGCCCGAGCCGCTGTCCGTGTCGGTGTCCGAAGGGCCATCTCCGTCGCCCGAATCGGTGCACGCCGTTGCGCCCGAGAGCGCCAAGATCACCACGTAAGGCCAAGCGTTCCGCATGAGCCGGGAAGATATCAGCCCGCCCATGGAGCACGACCCGCCGCCGTGCCCCAGACGCCGCAACCTGCGCGAGCTACGGGCATCCTCACGCGACATCACCTGCGACGACCCACGGTCCGCGGCTCTATTCCGAACATGCTGGGCGAGCTGGGGATGGGCATGCGCGCCGCTGGGGGAGCCGAGCCGGCAACGTGCGGCCGACCCGGGACAGCCCGCTCCGGGAATCGTGCGAACGACTCGGCCGGCTGCAGGTCAGTGGTTCCTCCAACTGACACCGCCACGAGACCACCAAGCCCTACGGCTTCGAGAGGACCGGTCACAGGCTTTCCGAAGATCTTTCCGGCATTTAGCGGCTGACACGACCTGCGCCGGCGAGCGCGCGGCGTGATATACGAGAGGCGATGCAACGGGGCTTCTTGGTCTACGTGCTGGGCGGACTGGCCGCGGGAGTGGGATGCGGTCTACTCACGCCCTACCCTGGCGACGGCAACCCCGCCGAGATCCTCGCGGGGCAGTCTGGCGGAACCGATGGTTCCCCCTTCAACACGGGCGATCCGCAGGGTCCCTTGCTGGATCCCGCGCTCGACGACTCGGTGAGCATCATCTCCAACGAGGATGTGATCGTCGCCAACCCGGGGCAGGCCTTCACGGTCGACCTCGAGTTCTCCGCCGAGAACAACAACGTGGTCGGCGGCGGCATCCAGTTTCCCGGCTCCGATGAGATCCAATGGACCTTCATCGACGGGCTCGAGGGCGAGGAGCGCGGCCGCATTCAGTTCGGCTACGTCGTCGACGCCAACATTTGCGACCAGGTCCCGCCGCTGTGCCACAAGATTGAGACGCAGCAGTTCGCTGTCGCTCGAAACGTCGCGCCGGACGGCGACGTCGACGGAGACGGCAACGCGGACGGCGAGTTCGTGGTGTCCAAACCCGAGGACGTCACCGTCGTACTGCGATGCAGCAGCTGCGACTCCCCGAGCTGTCGCGACATCGAAGAGCTCGCGGGCGAGTGCCAGTTCTGCAACCAGCCTCCTGCCTGCCAGCAGGTGTTCGAGATGTGCTTCCAGGACGGGCGGCCCAAGTTCGACACCGACGAAGCCGACGACTTCGAGCGTTTCTTCGGACCCGACGGTCTCGCGTGGCGCTCGGGCACCGTTTGCATCCCCGACGGCGAAGGCCAGACGGCGGCGGATCAGCTTTGCGACAACGCTCTGGACGACGCGCTCGTGGAGTGTGTCGACGAGGACACCGACACCGACACCGCAACCGATGGCGCCGCGACCGACGGTGCCGCGACCTCGGGAGGATGACCCATGAAGCGAACGCCCCGCATCGCCTTCGCCCGTACCTGCGCCGGTATCTGTACCGCCGCGCTTCTTCAGAGCTCGGTGGCATGGGCCGCTCCCGCCGAGGAAGCCGCAGACACGACGGCTTCAGACGCCACACAACCGCCTGCTGAGACCGACGGCGAGCCCACCGACGGCGAGCCCGCCGACGGCCAACCCACCGACGGCGAGCCCACCGACGGCGAGGCCACCGCGCCATCCGAGCCCCCGGCGGAGGAACCCGCCGCCGAAGAACCCGACCCCACCCAACAAGCTGTCTCTTATACACATCTCCGAGCCCACGAGACCTCTCTACATCTCG
>CAJXVA010000141.1 GCA_913061055.1 uncultured Pseudomonadota bacterium | reverse complement strand
CGAGATGTAGAGAGGTCTCGTGGGCTCGGAGATGTGTATAAGAGACAGCTTCAGACCCTTCTTCTCCAGCACCTCGGCCTCGATACGCGCCGAGATCTCGGGGTGTTCTTTGAGGAACACCTTGGCGTTCTCGCGACCCTGCCCGATACGCTCGCCCTTGTACGAGAGCCATGCGCCGGCTTTGTCGACCACGTTGGTCTCGACGCCCAGGTCGATGAGCATGCCTTCGCGGCTGACGCCCTCGCCATAGGTGATGTCGAACTCGACCTCGCGGAACGGAGGCGCGAGCTTGTTCTTCACCACTTTGACGCGGGTTCGGTTTCCGACGACGGCGTCTGTGGTCTTGATGGCGCCGATGCGGCGGATGTCCAGACGCATCGAAGCATAGAACTTGAGCGCGTTGCCGCCTGTGGTCGTCTCGGGGCTACCGAACATGACGCCGATCTTCATCCGCAGCTGGTTGATGAAGATGACGATCGTGCGGCTGCGGTTGATCGAACCGGTCAGCTTTCGAAGCGCCTGACTCATCAGCCGGGCTTGAAGACCGACATGGCTGTCGCCCATGTCGCCCTCGAGCTCGGCCTTGGGCGTGAGCGCTGCGACCGAGTCGACGACGATGATGTCGACCGCGCCGGAGCGCACCAACATGTCGCAGATCTCCAGAGCCTGTTCGCCGTAGTCCGGTTGCGAGACGAGCAAGTCGTCCGTACCCACGCCGATCTTTCGCGCGTAGCCAACGTCGAGCGCGTGCTCGGCATCGATGAACGCACAGACACCACCCATTCGCTGGGCTTCGGCGATGGCGTGCAGGGCCATCGTCGTCTTACCCGAGGATTCGGGCCCGTAGATCTCGATGATGCGGCCGCGCGGAAAGCCGCCCACGCCGGTGGCGATGTCGAGCGCGAGGCAGCCCGTCGGGACGACCTTGACCTCGCCCATCGGGGTCTTGCCGTTGTTGAGCCGCATGATCGACCCCTTGCCAAACTGCTTCTCGATGGTGGCAAGTGCCAGGTCGATCGCGGAGTCGCGCTGCACTTTGGGATCTTTGGGGTCGGGCTTCTTGGTCATGACAGGGGCTCCTGAGAGTTTGGACTGGAAAGAACAGATGCGAGGCCGCGCGCGCAGAGGCGATCCCAAACGAGCTTGAGAGCCCATTGGTGGGAGCAGTGGCGAACATTGCCACGGTTGCCGCGGAGTTTGAGCTTCTTGTGGAGGTGGGTCTCGCCGTCGAAAACGTCGATATGGACGGTTCCCACGGGCTTTTCGGCGGAGCCGCCACCGGGCCCGGCGATTCCGGTGATCGACACCGAGAGATCGGTTCCCGTCGCCTTGCGCGCGCCCTCGGCCATCGCTCGCGCGACCGGCTCGCTGACGGCGCCGTGGGTCTCCAACACCTGCGGATCGACACCGAGCAGGCCAGTTTTCACAGCGTTGGCGTAGGAGATGATGCCCCCGTCGAACACGGCAGAGGATCCTGGAACCGCGGTGATCGTGGCACCAAGGCCACCGGCCGTGCACGACTCGGCGGTGGAAATCCGCAGGCCAGCCCGACCGAGCGCGTCGACGACTCGATCGGCAAGCGTGGCGTCTCCGATCCCGTAGATCGCCGGCTCCATCGCATCGAGGATCCGCGCGTCGAGTTCGCGCAACGCGGCGTGCACATCGACGGTCGAATCTGGAGTCGGCTCGGCCTCGAGGACGACAAGCACTTGAGGCGACGTTGCACGGTAGTGCACGAACAGAGACTCGAGTCCCGGCAGCTGGCGCGCCTGCTCCACGATGGGCTCGATGGCACGGGCCAGTGACGACTCCCCCCGACCGAGCGCGCGATAGATCCGGCGCGGGGTTGGGACCAGCTCGAACCGCTGCGCCAAAGCCGGGGCGATCTCGCTATCGAACATGCGACGCATCTCTCGCGGCACGCCGGGCATGACATAGACGGGGCAGCCGCCCGCGGCCGGGACCGACACCATGAAGCCCTCGGCGGTGCCGATCGGGTTGGGCACGATCGTGGCGGTGGCCGGAAAGTCGGCCTGCTTGCGGTTCATCGCCGGCATCTCGTAGCCCATCGCGGCGAACTTGGCCTCGATCCGGGCCAGGGCAGCCTCGTCCCTCAGAAGCTCGACGCCCGCCGCATGGGCGACCGCTTCGGCTGTGCGATCGTCGGAGGTCGGGCCCAAGCCACCGCTGACAAAGCAAACATCCGCGTCCGCCGACTGCCGGATCGCTGCGCTGATCTCCTCGATGCGATCGCGCACGGTGATGACGCGGTCGAGCGTGATACCCAGTTGGCGACAACGGGCGCCGATGTCGGAGGCGTTCGTGTTGACCGTGTCGCCGCTGAGCAACTCGTCTCCCACCGCAACCAGACGCCCAACGCAAGTGCGTCGGGAGGCTGGAGAAGTCTGAGATTCAGATTCGTGCACGGCAGCCACGTTGCGGGGGCACTGACTCTGACGAAACACTGAACAGAAGTCAAGCTCACGTTTCCCAAGGGAAATCCAAGGGGAGTTCCACCTCGCCCCGACCGGCGCTCCCCCCTTGGTTCCCTCTCGCGGGTCCGCTAGGATGCCTCCGAGGTGCGAATCCGATACGCGGCCAAGACCGACGTCGGCATGAAGAGGACTCACAACGAGGACTACTTCGCGTTGATCGAGGATGAGCAGCTCTTCATGGTCGCCGATGGGATGGGCGGCCACGCGTCGGGCGAAGTAGCGAGCAAGCTCGCCGCTGAAGTGATGGGCGAGTTCTATCGCCACAGCAAGGACCAAGATGCGACGTGGCCGTACCGATACGACCACAACTTGTCCTATGTGGAGAACCGACTCGTCGCCTCGATTCGGTTGGCGAACGCCAAGATCCACGAGAGCGCGGCCAAGAACCCCCAGCTTCGCGGCATGGGCACCACCTTGGTCTCGTTCATCATCAAGGGCAACTCCGCCTTCGTCGCCCACGTCGGCGACTCGCGGGTCTATCGGTGCCGCGACGGCATCATCCACCTGCTGACGCGCGACCACTCCCTGCTCGAGGACTACAAGGAAGCGCGCCCGGACATGACGGAGGAGGAAGCCCGAAACTTCCCCCACAAGAACGTCATCACCCGAGCGCTCGGCATGCGGGACAACGTCGTCGTCGACATCGCCCGCGTCGACCTCGAAGACGGAGACCGGTTCGTTCTGTGCAGCGACGGGCTGTCGGGGATGCTCACCGACGAGCAGATCCACGACATCACCAAGCGAAACCAGGATCTCGAGGCAGCGGTCGGCGAGCTGATCGATCGCGCGAACGAGGCCGGCGGCACCGACAACATCACCGCGATGGTGGTGGAGTGCCACTTCTAGCCCGCCGCACGGTCGGCCTCGGTCTGAGCCTCGGGCTGGGACTGGGACTTGGAGCGGGCTGTTTTACAGAACCCGCGGGTGAGACATCGGGGGCGACGGACGGCCCCAATGATACCGGCGCGACGGAAGACGACTCCTCAGACGAGACCGTCGACCCCGACAACACGGGAGACCCTTCGGGCGGCGGCTGCATGGGATGCCTCGATGCCGCAGGCGGATGCCTGGCCGGAGACCTAGACCAAGCCTGCGGTGCTTTCGCGGCGGCGTGCGTGGCCTGTGACCCCGACGCCTTCTGCGACGAAGGGCAGTGCGCACCGGCCCCCCTGTGCAACGCCGGAAACTGCGACGGATGCTGCGATGGAGACGACTGCCTGGTCGGCACCGAGGTGACCGCATGTGGCGAGGACGGCCTTCAGTGCTCGGCGTGCGCGTCGAGCAGTACCTGCAACGAGGGCTCCTGCGAGCTTCCGTGCGACTCCACCTGTGATGGGTGTTGCGACGCCTCCGGAGACTGCATCGACCTTGACTCCACCGATGCAACCGCGTGCGGATCTCAAGGCGAGACCTGCCAGGGGTGCGATGCAGACTTCGCGTGCTCGAGAGGGTCGTGCATCTCGACCGCGTGCCAGGCTGATTGTGATGGATGTTGCGACGGAGCGATCTGCAACACCGGAGACTCGGACGCAGCCTGTGGTGGCGGCGGCCTCTCGTGTCAGGTTTGCCCGATGGGCACGAGCTGCGCCGACGCCTGTATCGCGAACGAAGATGCGCTGTGGCAGGTGCACGTTCTGTCGGCCACCACGAACGCGGCCGACGCGGGTGGCGTGCCTTGGGATCCGAGCGGGCCGCCCGATCCCTACGCCGAGGTCACTGTGGCCGGCGTGCTCGAAGCCACGAGCGTAGCCAACAACTCGACCACGCCGCTGTGGGGCGAGGTCTTGTTCGATGGCATCCCGACCGCGGACTTCGCCGAGGGCCTGCTGATCGAGATCTGGGACGCAGACACGTTGTTGGACGACAGCATGGGCCAGTGTTCCGTCATGATCGAGACGACGGAGTTTGGCGTTCCCTTGCAGAGGGAGTGCACCGATGACGGCGACAACCTCCAATGGACGTTGCAGCTGTCGATCGAAGTGGCCCCCACCTAGCGCGAGTCCTCGCTTCCCGCGACACACTCTCGATCCAAGGCGACAGCCGAGCAGCCGCTACTTCCGGAAGCGGACGTGGAAGTGGTTGTGGTGGCCCTTCCAGTGGCGGATGAGCCCGTGCGTGCGGCGACGGCCCCTGGGGTACTGGAACAGCTCGTCGAGGGTGTCTTCGCTGTAGCCGCGCTTCTTGGCGTACTTGTACAGCTTCTCTTGGATTCGGTAGTCCATGAAGATGTACGTCACCTCGCCCGAGTCGACGAACGCCTTGATCAGGGTCCAGGTTCGCGCGATGTCGAGGTTGCCGTTGACCGCGGAGTGGAACCGCTTCTCGTGGGCGTACTTGCCCTCGAGCACGTAGCCGATGTCGACGTCACGCCCGTGCTGGTGAGACAGGTGCGGGCGGAACTTGCCGCCACCGCGCTTGCTGATGTCGCCGATGTGGACCTTGGGCCCGCCGGGTAGCTTGCGCTTGTAGCTGCTGACGGCGGACTGGATCGTGCGGATCGTCTTGCCGGTCCCCCACGCGCCGCCTTCCCATTTGACGACGTAGTGCCGCCCCGGTGGCAGCTGCACGCCGGCCCGCAGCTTGCCCTTGTCGCGGTCGATGCGGGCGAAACCTTTGACCACGCCGCCATCCGCCCAGACGGTGAGTGTTTGCCCCTCGTGGAGCGCGTTGGGGTTCTTGAGCTTGCCTCGTTGGTATCGCTCAAGCTCGCTCGGCGTGAGCCCATACCGCTGCGCGATCGAGCCGAGGTTGTCGCCGGACTGAACCGTATAGGTGATCTTGGTGCGCTCGTGCGGGGTGATGACCGGGCAGACACGAATGGTCTGCCCGACGCTGAGCATGTCCGGATTCTTGCGAAGCTTCGCGTTGAGCTTGGTGAGGTCGCGCTTTCGGACGCCGTAGCGACCCGCAACCTGGCCCAGATGCTCCCCGGGCACGACGGTATGCGTGTGCACCGGCGTGACGTAGTCGCAGGCCTTGGACTTCTTCGCGGACCCGACGCTCCCATCCGACACGCAGACGTCGATCTCCTGCCCGACCCTCAGCTTGTTCGGGTCGTCACGAAGCGCCTTGTTGTGCCGAGTGATCGCGCGCTCGTCGACCGCGTAGGTCCGGGCGATTCGGCTGAGCGTGTCGCCGGAGGCCACCTCATGTTTGGTGATCCGGCCGCCACCCTCGCAGGAGCGACCACGCTTGGGCTTGCTGCTCTTGCCCTTCGTCGGCTTCTCATCCGCAACCTCAACGCAGACGTTGAGCTGCTGGCCGACCCGAAGGAGGTTGGGGTTCTTCTTGAGCGCCGGGTTGCCCGAGATGAGCTCCTTCTCGCTGACTCCGTGCTTGGCCGCGATCCCACTGAGGGTGTCGCCCGAAGCGACCTCGACCTCGCAGGTCTTCTTCGGCTTCCCCTTGGCCGCCGCAGCCGGAGACCACGCGTAGATCGCGAGACCGAGGAGCCCTACCGCCGCACTGCGCAGACGCATCGACGGCAGGGATGACATGGACGCTGGGGATCCAGCAAGGCCGGCCGCAGATCGGCCCCGCAAGCCCCACGAGGGGCGTGTATCGAAGAACCCCAGATCATGCGTGCGGAGCCGCTTGGAGGCCGACTAGGGCAATCTTTCGGTCTCCGTCCGGAGCAGCGCGACCAGGTCGCGACGCACAGAGAGACCGGCGGACATCGAGTTGAAGCGGCCGACCGCGAGCGCGAGGTCTTGAATCAGCGCGCCGAGCATCGCCGGCGACAGATGCTGGGGGTCGATCCCGTTGCGACGGCACTGCGCCTTGAGCACCGGCCAGGGGAACGAGGTGTGCTTTTCCAGGACACCGTAGACGGCGGTGGCGAGGGGTCCAAGGGCACGTGGAGGGGTACGGTCGACTGCGATCATAGGCGGCTCCTGCCGATACGCCCCCAAGCAGTGCAAGCGCCGTGCACAAAACGCCGAAGGCGCTCAATCGAACATGACGCGGGCCGTAAACCAGACCGACGCAAGCAGCGCCTTGACCGATTCGTGCCGCTGCTGTGGGTCGGGATCGAGTCCGCGCAACAAGATGTTCCGAATCCAGCCGGGGACACGTGCCCGGCCCGGAGTCGGTCGGATGTTGCCCGCGACGACGTTTCTCGCGATCTCAGACGCAGTCTTCCCCTCGAACGGTCGCTCGCCATAGAGCCCTTCGTACAAGGAGACGCAGAACGAGAACTGATCGCTGCGAGCGTCGGCATCACCGCCGAGGAACTGCTCCGCGGCCATGTAGGCGGGAGTGCCGACGAAGTGGCCGGTGGTGGTGACACTGCCCTCGACCGTCACCGGGTCGTCACCATCGACGGTGATCGTCATGGCATCGCCGGTCGTGCTCTCGACGTCGCCCACCGGGGAGCCTTCGCGAAGCGAGGAGATCGTGACCGACACGTCGCCCGCGCCATTGGTCGTGGTGGTGACTGACGAGGTGGTCAGGATGTCGTCGACCCGACCGCGGCCGCTGTCGCTGGGCGCGGTGGACAACACATCTGCGGTTGGAGCGGGCGCGCGACTGCGCACCGGGCCATCGTGGGCGAGGCCGAAGTCGACGACCCGAGCCCGCCGGTCTCCAACGAGGACGTTGGACGGCTTGAAGTCACGATGAATCAGACCTTCATCGTGGGCTGCGGCCAACCCGCGCCCGGCACCGAAGAACATGGAGACCACCTCTCGCCAGGTGCGGGCGTCCTGTCGCATCCAGCGCGCGAGGGAGGGCCCATCGACGAGCTCCATCGCGATGTAGACCCCATCGTCGGACTCGCCAACGTCATAGATGGTGACCACGTTGGGATGCGCGAGCTGGGCGGTGATCTGCGCTTCGCGTCGTAACCGGTCGCTGGCGCGCTGTGTGTTGCCTCGGAACTGCCCCGAGCGGATGAGCTTGACCGCCACATCACGCTGCAGCTCGGGGTCAAACCCCGCGTAGACCACGCCCATGCCGCCCTCCCCGATCTTGCGGGTGATGCGATAGCGCCCGATAGCGCCCGGCAGCGGCGTCGTTTCGGCCTGGCCCATACAGCGCGAGGGTAGCACCACCCACGCGTGGGGGCACAGCAACGTACAGACAGCGCCCCTACTTGTCGGGCGGCTTGTCCGGCGGCGCGCAGAGGACGACACTCGCCCGCATGGCCAAAGCCCCGCGCTCCCTGGTTCTCGGGACCGCCGGGCACATCGATCACGGCAAGACGACACTGGTGCGCGCGCTGACCGGCACCGACACCGACCGCCTGCCCGAAGAGAAACGACGCGGCATCACGATCGAGCTGGGCTTCGCGCCTTGGGCCATCAAGAGCGGGCTCGAAGCCTCGATCGTGGACGTCCCGGGTCACGAGAACTTCGTGCGGACAATGGTCGCCGGGGCCGGTGGTATCGACGCGGTCATCCTCGTGGTTTCGGCCGAGGATGGCGTCATGCCGCAGACCCGGGAGCACATCAACGTGTGCCGGTTGCTCGGCGTCAAGCACGGCGTTGTCGCGCTGAGCAAGGTCGACCGGATGGAGGGAGACGAGGAGGCCATCGAGTTGGCCGCCGACGACGTCCGCGAAGCGCTGGCCGGCACGATCTTCGAGACGGCTCCGATCATTGCGTGCAGCTCTCACACCAAGGAAGGACTGGACACCCTTCGGTCGGCCATCGTGAAGCTGATCGAACACATCCCGCGACGCGGCACCAAGGGCGACCCCATTCTTCCGCTGGACCGCGTGTTCTCGATTCGAGGACACGGAACCGTCGTCACCGGCACGTTGCAGCGGGGCGTGGTCGATGTTGGCAAGGAGACGCCCTTGCGCCTGGAGCCGGTCGGCGAAGGGCGATCGCCGCAGCAACTCCGCACCCGCGCGGCCCAGGTCCGCGGCGACGCCCAAGACAGGATCGGCGCCGGTTCACGGATCGCGCTGAACCTCGGAGGAGTCGAAACCAAAGACCTGTCTCGGGGGGACGTGCTCACAGCAGGAGACGCGGTCTCGCGGCAGACGGTGTTCCACGCGTGGTTGCAGCACCTGCCGACCCACGGCGCGCCTTGGAAGTCCGGCAGCGCACTGCAAGTCTGCGTTGGAACGGCCTACACCAACGGAAAGCTCGACCCGCTGTACGTGGAGCCGCGCGAGGGCGAGGCCGCCGACACCGCGGGTGAAGACGTCTGTATCGACAGCGGGCGTGAGGGCCTGGTCCGGTTCCGCCTCGAGTCCCCCTTGCCGCTGTGGCGCGGGGCGCGAGTGGTGGTGCGGGCGTTTTCCGATCCGTCCGAGAACTTCCAAGGCCGGACGATCGGCGGCGGCGTGGTCCTGGACCCCGAGCCGTCGGCGGGCCGTGGCCAACGACCGCGGTGGATCGCCCTGGGCCGAGCCCTCCACGGTGACGACCCCCGCGCGCAGCTCTCCGCGTTGGTGCAAGATGCCGGTCTGCTGGGCATCGATGAGGCCACCCTTGCCCGACGCACCGGGATGGACGACGTCCGGGCCGCGATCGACCCTCTCCTCAAGGGCAAGAAGCCGTATGCAGCGCGGATCGGCCAGGATCGCTACGTCGAAGACTCCGCGATTCGGATGTTGATCGACCGCGCCATCTCTACGGTCGACAAGTTCCACGGCGCGCAGCCGCTGAAGACCGGCATGCCCAGACCTGCACTTGAGGCGGCGCTGGGGAAGCGCGTGGCAACCGACGTCGCGGCGGCTGCCATCGACCGCGCCATCGAGCGCGGAGCCCTGCGGGGCGTCGATGAGACCGGGACGTTGGCGCGGCCTGGCAAGGGCCTCGCCGCCGGTGGCGAGTTGCCCCCTCGCATGAAGGACGTACTCGATCTCTACGAGGCCGCGCAGAACAAGCCACCGACCCTCAAGGAAGTTGCCGAATCCCTGGAGCTCGCAGCCGCCGAGGTCTTGGAGCTGGTCAGCGGACTGCAGCGGACCGGTCGGCTCATCCGAGTCACCGCGGACCTGTCGTTCAGCAAGCAGAGCCACGAGAGCCTGCTCGCCGGCGTGCGGGAGCACCTGGAGTCCGCCGGTACCATCGACGTGCAGGCGCTCAAAGCAATGACCGGACTCAGCCGCAAGTTTGTCGTGCCGCTCATGGAGCACTTCGACCAGCTGCAGATCACCGTGCGCCGCGGCAACGACCGCATCCGTGGCCCCCGCGCCTGAGTTAGCGCCGCTTCAACCGAACGCTGACCCCATGTTTGGGACGCAGCGTGACCGAGGTGAGAAGCTCGAGTTCGAAGTCCGGCTCGGGCGAGACCTCGAGCTGCTGAAGCATCGTGGCCAGACCGAGGACCCCTTCGAGCAGCGCGTAGTGGTTGCCAACGCAGGTCCGCGCACCGCCGCCGAAGGGTAGGTAGGCGTGCTTGGGGAGTCGGTCGGCGAGGCCGTCCGTCCAACGTTGCGGCTTGAACGCTTCGGGATCGTCGTACCAGCGAGGGTCGCGATGAATCGCCCACACCGGCGTGAGCACCTGGGCACGGCGCGGGATGACCCATCCGGCGATCTCGACGTCTTCGAGTGCTTCTCGCCCAAACACGTAGACCGGGGGGTAGACCCGCATCGATTCCTTGAGCACCGCATCGATGAACGGGAGCTTTGCGACGTCGTCCATCGTCGCTGCGCGCGAGCCCAGCACCGCGTCGACCTCGGCCCTCGCTTTCGCCTGAATCTCCGGGTGCTGCGCGAGCAGGAGCATCGTGAACGACAAGGACAGGGCGGTTGTCTCGTGCCCCGCAAGGAAGATCGTCGCGACCTCGTCGCGGACCTGCTCGTCGGTCATGCCCGTGCCGTCGTCGTCGCGGGCCGCAAGCAAGCGACCCAACAGATCATCGCCGTAGCCGCCCTCACGCTGTCGCCGCTGCCGAATGATCCCGTAGAACAGCGAATCCAAGCCCTCACTGGCCGCTTCGAGCTCCGCCAGAGTGGATTTCTTGGCCACCCGCGGCAGCAAACGACGCCAGGTGAGGTGGGCCCGATGGAAACCTTCCATCATGACCTCGACGAGCGGACCCACGGCGGTGATGTCCGGGACTTCGGCGTCCCCGAAGACCGTCTGCAGCACGATGTCCAACGTCATCTCCATCATGTCGATGTGGACATTACGAGGACCGTCCCCCATCGACTTCAACGCGTGCTGCGTGCAAGCGACCATCGTGTCCGCGAAGCGTTCGATGTGCCGACGTGTGAAGGACGGGGCCGCGATCTTCCGTTGGCGTCTCCAGAAGCGCCCCTCGCTCGTCACCAGGCCTCGCCCCAAGAACGACGACAGCTCATGCGTGAGCGCGCCCTTCATGAACTTGGTGTGGTCGGTGAGGACGACCCTGGCGACGTCGTCCGGGTTGCTCATCACGAAGATCGGCTGGGGACCGATGTTGTACGAGACCAGGTCGCCGTGTTCTCGAACGATACGGTGGATCGCAGCGAGCTGATCTCGCTCGAAGATCCGCGTGGTGCCGATGAGCGGGATCTCTTTGGGACCGGGGGGGCGCTCTCCGGGGATGCCCCGGCCCATGGGACCACGCCGCGTCACCGGCAGGGTTGCTTCACGAGCGTGCGTACGGCCCTCCACCCCCCGAGCATGAGCCACCCACTCGAGGACTTCAAATCCGGGCCCGCTGCGGCCCGTTGGACCGGCGGATCAGTCTTGTTCGACAACCCAGGCCACCGACTCGCCCCCCCGCAGCGGGACGAGTTCGGTGTCGCCCAGCGGCAGCGTGGCCGGCACGGGCTGAGACACGCGGCGAAGACGAATGCGGTCTGTGTTCCGAGGCAGGCCGTAGAAGTCTGGGCCGTGGTGGCTCGCGAACCCCTCTAGGCGGTCGAGCGCGCCGACCTCGTCGAAGGCCTCGGCGTAGAACTCGACCGCGGCGTGCGCGGTGTAGACCCCGGCGCATCCGCACGCGCTCTCCTTGTCACGCTGCGCATGGGGGGCGCTGTCGGTACCCAAGAAAAACTTGGGGTTGCCGCCGGTCGCCGCGGCCACCAGCGCCTCGCGATGCTGGGCACGCTTGAGGACCGGCAGGCAGTACATGTGCGGCCGAACCCCGCCCCGGAAGATCTCGTTGCGGTCGTACAGCAGGTGGTGCGCCGTGATCGTCGCCGCGACGTGTGCCGGCGCAGACTCGACGAACCGCACGGCGTCCTGCGTCGTGATGTGTTCGAGCACCACACGAAGGGTTGGAAAACGCTCCACCAGCGGGGCCAACGTATCTCGAACGAAGATGCCCTCGCGGTCGAACACATCGTCGCCCGGGGCGATGGACTCCCCGTGAATCAGCAGCGGGAGGCCCCCTTTGGCCATCGCCTCGAACACGTCCGCGCACGCAGCCAGGTCTGTGACTCCCGCGTCTGCGTTGGTCGTCGCGCCTGCCGGGTACAACTTCACCGCATGCACATCCGGATGCGCGATCGCCTTGCGAATCTCCGCGGGTGATGTGCCGGGCGTCAGGTAGAGCGTCATCAGCGGCTCGAAGCGAGAGCCGGACGGCCGGACCTGGAGGATGCGTTCGCGGTACGCCACCGCCGCGTCGACCGTCGCGACCGGCGGACGCAGGTTGGGCATCACAATCGCCCGGCCGAAGACGCGGGACGAAGCGGCGACGGTGTCTGCGAGCCGGTCACCGTCGCGCAGGTGGAGGTGCCAGTCGTCGGGGCGATCGAGCGTCAGCGTGTCGGCCACGACCGGGTTGTATCAGCCCCCGCCGCACTTCTTCTGGCAGCCCTCGAGGCAGTCCAAATACTCCTGGTTGTCGCCGACGCTCGATGCGTGGAAGTCGCATTCGTCCTGGTCGCAGCGGCGCATGCATGCGTTCGGATCGGACGATCCTCGGCCGTTTTTGGAGCAACCGGCCGCAACCCCGATCGCGAATGTCGCCGTCAGTCCGACCCAGACAACCCAGCTCCGCAGCATGGAGCCAGGGTAGCAGAACCCGCGCTCGCCCCCGCCGTGGGCCCCGCAACAAGAAAAACAATCCGAGAGTGATCCGGAAGCGACGCCTCTGACTCTTCCTGAGCGAGACCCATGAAACGCCTTTCCATTGCCCCCCTAGCTGCCCTGTTCCTCCTCACCGCGTGCGACCCCGCAGAAGAAGAACCCATGTCCACCAGCGATGGCGGAACCTCGGCAGCTGAGACCGGGAACGCCGAGACCGGCGGACCCGCGACGACCGGCGAGACCACTGGAGAAGAGGGGAGCGGCGACACTTCGGGCGCGGACACCTCGACCGGCGGCGAAGAAACCGGAGAGCCCGGCGGACCGCTCGCGTGGAACGAGATCGCTGGACCCTGTGTTGGTTCGGGCACCAACGCACTGTGGTTTGACGACCGGATGACCGGCTTTGTCGGCTGCGGTGAGAACGCCGACGGCGAAGGCCTCTACACCACGCTCGATGGCGGTGCGAGCTTCGAGGACAACATCCGCTTCAACGAGGTCCGCATCATGGACATCCGGCGTGGACCCGATGGTGTGTTGTACGGCGCAGGCATTCACCAGCTCGATGGGTTCGCGCTGTGGAGCTTTGACGAGGGCGGCATGATCGGCGCGGCGGGTCTCTACACACCCAGCGACAGCGCTTTCACTTCGGTCAACCAGGCGGAGAACATCGCGGTCAGCGACGACGGCCAGATGCTGATCGACTCGCTGACGGGAACCCAAGCCGCCTACCGCCCTGCGGGCGGAGAGTTCGAAGAGGTCGACAGCCTGAGCGAAGAGTTGTTGAGCGACCCCGATGCACTGAGCTTCCAAGCCCGGCGGTTCGTAGCGCACGACAACCGCTTCTACGGCGTGGGGAGCTTGATCAACGACCCCGCCCGTGTGCACCTGCCCTCGCGACTCGACGGCGCCACGTTCCACCTCCAGAGCGTCCTGCTTCAGCCTGAGACCCGCGACGGCGAACTGATGGACATGCATGTCTGGGACAGCGAGCACATCATCGTCGCCGGACACGACCAGAGCGAGCGATTCCCGCTCATCTACCTCATCGACGGCGCAGACCCCTACGACAGCGCGAACTGGGAGAAGATCGAGTTGTTCGACTCCGGCCTCGACTACCAAGCCGGCGTCAACGACATCCACGTCGATGGCGACACGGTGGTCATGGTCGGCGAGAAGATCCCGACCGCACAGGGCGGGTTCGTCGTCATCAGCGAAGACGGCGGCCGCACCTTCGAGGACATTACGCCCGAAGGTCTCGGCCCCCTTTCGAGGGTCTGGATGTTCGAGGACGGCGAGATGGTTGTGGCTGGGGGCGGCGGCGAGATGTGGGAGTACGTCGCCGAGTAGTCGAACCGAATCAGCGCTGGTGTGCAGGCACCCACACGGTCGTGCGTCCCGCGACCGTGAGGAGTTCGATGGGGTCCCCCGTGGCAGTTGTCATGCCCTCCGTCGGGCGCCAGCGCTGGTGAAACAACCAACCCTTTGGATAGCGGTCAGCGTCGGCGTCGGCGTTGACCGCTTTTTTGATGATGTCGGTCAGCGCCCATGCGAGCCGGCCGGCGTCTTCGACGGTCAGGGTACTGGCCACCCGCCGCGGGTCGATGCCAGCCGCATGCAGGACCTCGTCGGCGACCCAATTTCCGACTCCAGCGGCGAAGCGCTGGTTGAGCAGCAAGCTCTTGATCACACCGCGACGACGCCGCAGCTGCTCGTGCAACGCATCGCCGTTCGGTGGCTCGAGCAGCGGGTCGAACCCGAGGTCTGCGACCGGAGCTTCGCTGGGCGGATCGTGGCGCAGCCGGATCCGACCGAGTCGGCGTGCGTTGGTCATGGCGAGGCGACGACCCGACGCGGTCGTCAGCAGGAGCTTGGAGAAGCGAGGTGGCCAATGAGCGTCGAGGCTCGGTCCGGTGTGCAGCTGGAGGCCGGGCGCATCCGGGGTGACGAAGCCGCCGGTCATCCCGAAGTGAAACAACGGCCATGGGCGTCGGTCCAAGGAGAGCCACAGCTGCTTTCCGCGGCGATGCGCACCGAGAACCCGGGCACCGCGAAGCGCGGCGACCACCTCCGCCGAGCGAACTCCTTCGAACACGATGGAGTCTTCGGGAGCGTCGACCTCGGCGAGCGTCTCTGCGAGCAACGTCTGCTCGAGTTGACGGCGGCCGTACTCCACCTCGGGAAGCTCAGGCATCGGAGAGGCTTGCCAGCGCCCCCCGAAGGAGCGCGTCGTCCTGCGGGTCGACGGTGCGTAGGTCGAGGAGCAATCGCTCGTCTTCGATCCGCCCGATCACCGGCATGCTTCCCAGACGAAGCGCCCGGGCTGAGGCCGATGGCTTGGCGCACGGAACCCACAGCCCGACGCTGGGCATCGTGTCGCCGGGCAGGCTGCCGCCTCCGATCGCCGCCTGGAGCGGAACGACTCGGCTCTCATCCCAGCCCAAAGCCTCGACGAGCGCCTGTGCCCGCGCCCGCAGCCCCGCCTCATCCAGGGCGACCATTTCGTGAAGGGGGATCGCCGGTGAACCCTCCCGAGCGTGTGCAGCAAACGTGGCGTGGAGGGCCGCGAGAGCGGTCTTGTCGGGACGCAGTGCCCGGGACATCGGGAATCGGCGGCAGCGCTCGACGTATTTTGCGGTCCCCGCGATGATGCCGGCCTGCGGTCCACCGAGGAGTTTGTCTCCGCTGGCGAGCACGAGGTCGACGCCTTGCTCGAGGTACTCGCTGATCGTTGGTTCGATCGCGGGAAGGCCTGCACCCAGGGAGCCGCTGCCAAGGTCGGCGATCAACGGAACGCTCCGCGCCTTGGCCAGCTTTGCCAGCTCGGCCAGCCCGACCTCCTTGACGTAGCCGTCCTGTTTGAAGTTGCTCTGGTGGCACCAAAGCAGCGCCGAAGCCGGGACCCCCTGCGCATCTGGGCCCTCGCCATCGAGCGCCTGCTCGTAGTCCCGAAGGTGGGTGCGATTGGTGCTCCCGATGCCGACCACGCGCACACCTCCTGCACCCGCCATCGTCGCGACGCGAAAGCTGTCGCCGATCTCGACCATCTGACCGCGGGAGAGCACCACGCCGCCGGGCGCCCCCAAGACCGTGCAGGCCAGCAACAGCGCGGCTGCGTTGTTGTTCACCACTTGAACATCTTCGGCACCGATCACCGCGCACATGAACGGACGCAACCAGGCGAACCTCGAGCCCCGCTTCCCGTCGCTGAGCCCGACCTCGAGGTCGCAGTAGCGTGCCGCATCAGCCATGGCATCGATGGCACCTTGGGAGAGCGGAGCCCGGCCGAGGTTGGTGTGCAAGATGACGCCGGTCGCGTTGATCACCCGCATCGGGCGCGGACGTGCCCATCGCTCGAGCGTTTGTCCAACCGCTGCTGCGAGCGCAGATGCATCAGGGATGTCGACCGACTTCCCGTCCAGGACGGAGCGACGCAGCCCCTCGAGGGCCGCTTGTACAGCTCGGCGTGCGAGGGGTCGTCGCCAACCCGCTCCGCAGAGGGGCTCGGCGTCGAGGACAGCGTCGACCTTGGGGAGACGTGCGAGCGCGGATCGATCGACCACGGCCGTCTATACCAAAAGCAGCACCGCAACCACGGTCCCGAACCCCACGACACCGAGGATCGGCCACAGCAGGCCCAGCATGGGCGCGTCTCGCTCCTCGCGGGTGTTGGTGACGGTGGCGGTGGCCTCGCCGGCAGCGGCGAGCGCCGAGGCCACCTGCGCGGCAGGGTGCTGCACCCGCAGGCTGATGTCCCCGACGGTGAGTTCGTCGCCGTGACCCAGGCTCATCGCGGAATCGACGCGCCGTCCCCCGACCAGTACTCCGTTCTTGCTGCCCAGGTCGAACACGGTCAGCCCATCCGGATCGACGACGATCCTGGCGTGCTGGCGGCTCACGTCCGGGTCGTCCAAGAGCACGGTGGCACCGCGACCCCGGCCGAGAATGTGCTCCCCATACGGCATCACATGCTCGCGCCCTTCGTGGGTGCCACTCGTCTCGACGAGTGCGGGGATCAGATTCGGGGTCGCGCGCATGAGGGAGATCGTCATGATTGTATCCGAGCGGGGCGCCAAGCTCCCAGGCGCGCGCTCCAACACTCGAGAGCGCCGCCGTCGGGACGGCGTGCGGTGGGAGAAGAGGAGAATGGAGAACACGCGTGCAAGGCCGCACGGACCTCGGCACGGTGGGGAAGCGAGCAGACAGGGACCCCGCGCTGCGCCGGATCCCGAGACACGGCGGTGAGCCACGCGACACTCGCGGGATCCTGAACCGAGGCGCGAGGGGACTGCTGGACGCCGGACAGCCGCGTCGCGCCCACCGACTGAAGCCGCTGACGCCAACGCGCGGCGGAGGCTGTCGGAGCACGGGCGCAGGCGATTCCGTCGGGGCGAACGCGGAGCACCTCGGGATTGCGGGGCCTCGACCAGGCCGTCCACCCGGGCTGCGGCGTCTTGGCCCGCAGCGATGCTCCCGCCGTACATAGAAGGAACAGGGCGGCCCCGCGGTGCGGGAGCCACGCCCGGGTGGAGGCGGACAGCCGAGCCCGAACTCCAGGCACCCACGCCAAGGCCGCACCACCGACCCAAGCCCAACGTGGGATCTCGGGCAATGCCGACACCACCTGCGCGACGTCGAGGATCAGCGCGGCTCCGGCGGCCGCCGGGTCGAGCGCGACCCCCCCGAAAATCGGCACCACGGCCCATCCGAGTGCGGCCATCGGAACGACCCACAGGCTGAAGACCGGCATGGCCACCGCGTTCGCGAGGACGCTGCCGTCGGACGCCGCATCGAAGTGCAGCCACAACAACGGCAGCAGCGCCCACCCTAGATGCCAGCTGGTGAATGCCGCGCCGGCGGTGGAAGGCAACCCCACCAAGACGACCATCGCGGCGATCGAGAGCTGGAAGCCGGGATCCACGAGCCACTGCGGCCGCACGAAGAGCATCACCGCCGCCGCGACGAGCAGAACTGTGGGGGCGTGGGTCGGTCGGCCGACGACCGAACTGAGCGCCACCAGCCCGAACATCACCGCGGCGCGAACGGCCGGAGCCGCCGCCCCGGTGAGAACGACGTAGGCAACAACGGGGAGCGCCGACAACACAACCGCGGCGCGAGCACCCCAGGCCCATGGCGCCAAGGACCATCGCAGTGCGGCAAGCCATGCCCACGCGGCGAGGCCTACGTGAAGCCCGGAGATGGCGATGAGGTGGCCCAAACCCGCTCGTTGGAGCTCGGCGCGAACGCTCGGGGGGAGCGCGGCGGACAGCCCGAGGCTGCTGGCGACCACAAAACCGCGCCCCGGATGACCCCTCGCCCCGTCCCAGCCGCTTTGCCGCACCTCGGCCAGACCGCGGGACACTCGGGCACGCACGCGGTCGGCCCATGACAGTTGCGTGGACGCCGGGTGCCGCCACGACTGGGTGACAAACACGAGGGTGCGGGAATCGGGCGTGCTGCGAGCTGAGTCGGTGTGCAGGTCGGTGGACAGGACCGCGATGCGCTCTCCCCACCAAAGCGGGCACGCCTCGGCCGGGAGCGCGAGGACAACGCTGGCACCGCGGGCAGTTCGGGCCTCGACCCGGCACGTCGGGCCGGGGGTGCTCGCCCCTTCCACGGTGAGGGAACGCGTGCGTGGAGCCAGCCCACGCCGGTCCGCATCGACGATCTCCTCCGCCGCCAACGCAGCGGAGGCACCGCGTGCGAGCCCAAGCAGGACGAGGGCAACCCCAAAGCCGAGCCGACCCCAACGATGGGGAATGCGGGCGACGGCCAACGCAGTGCCCGCGAACAGCAAGAGAACAGCGATCCAGGCCGGGTGCAGCCAAGGTGTCGAGGCGAGCAACAGCCCACCTCCGACTCCGCTGATCACCAGCACCCAGGCCCCGAGGGTCCGCATGTCCTCCTGGTCGACCGCAAACGTCAGACGTTGCAACCTTTTTTTGCGGCGGGCCGGGTGGCCGTAGGCGCGCTGACGAGCATTGCGGTACGGCCGCGCCCCGGCCTACACTCTGGAGCAACCGTGCTACTCACGCGCATCTGGGCCGTCCTTTTGGCTGTCCTCGCCACGGGCTGCCTCGCCGGCATGTTCCTTCTCTCCGCCGGCCAGAGCGGCGACTTCACGGACGCAGATCGGGACGCGGTTCGAGCCGTCACCGAGGCCGGGGTCGCGGCCCTGACCGCGGAGATCAGCGCATCCACGGTGCAGCAGGTCAACGCGCTCGTCCTCGACGACACCCTCCGGGAAGCACTCGCTCGAGACCCCGAGACGGTTGATGAGGAAGCCACCCCGCTCGCCCAGATCCTGGCCGAAGCGACCGAGGCGCTGCGAATCCGCACCAAGTCCAACCTCACTGTCGCCGTCGTGGACGGATCGGGAAAGATCGTCGCATCCAACGGACTCGCCGAGACATCGATGGCCGAGGTCGTGGCGACCGAAGCCTTTCGGAGTATCCCCCCGACCGAGGATGGTCAGTTCTCCATCACGCTCGGCGATGAGATTCACGTCGCGAAGGTCACCCGCTCGGTCGTCGGCGACCAACGACTCGTCGGCGTGGACAAGCTGAATCTCGGCGCAGGTTCTTTGCTGCGTCGAGTGCTGGGCTCGGAGATTCCCGCCGGCATCGTTCGAGACGGCAAGCTCGTCGGAGAGATCATCGGCGACCAACCGATCGGCGACGAGATCGAAGCGCTCGCCGCCGAGCGTGGCAGCGAGGTTCCCGGTGAGGGGTCGAGCAGTGTGTTCGCGATGGGCTCGGGTCTCGACAAGCGCATCGGTGCCATGGGGCGCATCCCCGGACCGGCGGGCGAGGGCGAGCACGGCGCGATTCTGGTGGTGATGAGCCGGGAGACCGCCGCCGCCAGCCAACAAGACATCGCGGCGGCGATCAGCGAAGCGCGTCGCAAAGGCGTCCGGGTCAACTGGCCCATTCTGCTCGGCCTGCTCATCCTCTCCGGCGCGCTCGCGATCTACTTGCCGTACCTCGAAGCGATCGGGCCGTTGCGCCGGCTCGCTCAGGAGTTCAACGCGCTCGCCGTCGGGCAGCAGCACCAAGTTTTCCATGACCGCTACGGCGGCACTCCGGGGCAGACGGCCCGGGCTGCGGCCGGCGCCTACGAAGCACTTCGACAGGCGTTCCTTGCCGAGCTCGACATCGACGACGACGGCGTCGCCGAAGAGGAGGAGCCCGCGCCTCGCCGATCGCGGACTTCGCGACGTCGGCGGCTCACGAGCGCGCATCAGAGACTCGGCGATAGTCCCCAGGATCAGCCGGCAACCAACACCGGAAGCCGACGTCGGTCCAAGACGGGGATGCAGGCCGAGACGCCGAGCGCGCCCGCACCCGCGCCCGCGCTCGCCCGTGCGCGCCCGCGCCCGCGCCCGCGGTGGATCCCGA
>CAJXVA010000140.1 GCA_913061055.1 uncultured Pseudomonadota bacterium | reverse complement strand
GCGAGAATCAGGGCAGCGTCGCCGACGAGCTCGCGTTGATCGAGCGCGCCCGCACCTCCGTCGACCGCGGACAAGCGAAGGCCGCGCTTGGCGTCCTCAAGACCCACCGCCGCCAGTTCCCCAAAGGGGCGTTCCTCGAGGAAGCTGCCGCGCTGCGAGCGTCGGCCCTGTGTAAGAGCGGTCGGACCGAGGCCGCTGCCAAAGCCTCCGCGGCATTCCTTCGTCGCTACCCGAAGTCGGTTCACGCAAGCCGCGTCCGCGCTTGCGGCGAGTAGTGGGGCTGCCACGGTGGGACCGCGCGCGCCGCTGGGGTAGGGTGCAGCCGTGCCCCGGATTGCCCTGTGTCTGGTTGGTCTGATGTTGGCCAGCTGCGCTGAGGACACGTTCGAGTTCGTCTGCGAAACCGACAAGCAGTGCGACGACGGCGGAGACGGCCTGTGCGCAGTCCAGTGGTGCGCTTACCCCGACGGGGGCTGTGACAGCGGGTACAGGTACGCTGCGGATGCCGACGCGTCGGTCGCCGAGGAGTGTGTGCCCCAGGCCGACCTCGCCCCAGAGTAGTTGGTATCCTGCGCGCGTGGGGAACTGGAGCGCGCCTGTGCCCACGCGGCTCGGGCGATACACGCTGCTTGGCAAGCTTGCCCGCGGCGGCATGGCGGAGTTGTTCCTCGCGAAGTCCGAGGGCATCGAGGGCTTCGAGAAGATCGTCGTCCTCAAGCGCATTCTCCCCTCGTTCGCGGAGGACGAGGAGTTCATCGAGCTCTTCATCAGCGAGGCGCGTCTGGCCGCGCAGCTCGACCACGCCAACATCGTTCACGTGCACGACATCGGGCGTGACGGCGCGAACTTCTTCTTCACGATGGAGTACCTGCACGGTCACGACGTGCGGCATCTCCTCAACGAGGCTCGCAGGCGAGACCACCGGCTGCCGCTGAAGTTTGTGCTCGCGATCGTGGCGGGCGCAGCCGCTGGCCTGGACCATGCGCACAAGCAGGTCGACTTTTCCGGGCAGCCGCTGGGGATCGTTCACCGCGACATCTCTCCGAGCAACATCATCATCACGTACTCCGGCCACGTGAAGATGGTGGACTTCGGCATCGCCAAAGCGGCGGCCCTGAGCCGTGCGTCGCGAGCAAGCTCCCTCAAAGGCAAGGTCGCGTACATGTCGCCCGAGCAGTGCAAAGGCGGCGCTGTGGACTGCCGCAGCGACGTGTTCGCGCTGGGGCTGGTGATGCAGGAGTTGCTGACGAACCGGCCGGTGTTCGGAGAGCTGGACCACATCCAGGCTCTTCATGCTGTCGCCGCAGGACAGGTACAGCCGATCGAGGAGCTGTGGCCCGAGTGTCCCCCGGGGCTCGCGGCGATCCTCCGCCGAGCGCTACAACCGGATCCGGAGCAGCGATACGGATCTGCGATCGAGTTGCAGCGGGACCTGGAGCGGTTCGCCCACGAGCATCGTCTGATGCTTTCGTCCGCGGAGCTCGGGGAGTTTTTGGAGGCGGTCTTTGGCAAGAAGCGCTTGCCGTGGCTCGAACCGGAGTCCGCGGAAGAACGCGTCGAGGTTGGACCGAAGTCGATGGCCAGCGCGACGGTGGACAAGCGACGCGAGGCCGGGTTGGCCGGTGGGACCCGGGTGGCCACAATGCTTGCCCCGGATCTGCTGCTGGATCTCGAGCCGGACCCTCAGCCAGACGTGCGGGAAGAGGCGGAGCCAGCGGCCGAGCCCGCACGCTCGGCCACCTTCGTCGCTCAGGGCTCCGAGACTTCTATCAACGTGGAGCCGGCCCCGCCGGCTGCAACATCTCGCAGCTCCGGGTGGAAGCGGCTCGCTGGAGGAGCGGCGGCGACGGCGGGGCTGTTTGGCGTCATGTGGGCCGGAGGTGTGTTCGGCCCAACTCAGGAGCCGTCCGACACGAGCCCCGGGCCGGTGTCAGGCTCCGACGACGCCAATCCCGGTGTCGTTGAGCAGGGTGCTGTCGATCCGGGGGCGGTCCCCGAGGAACCGACACGCGACGTCGCGCCAGAGACCTCTGTCGAGCCCCCAACCGCCGCGGACACCGCGGGGGGCGAGCGGGCTGGGCCTGCGGAGCCGGTGGAGACCGTCGTCAAGCCCGAGGCCGAGCCGGAGCCAAAGCCGGAGCCAAAGCCTCCGAAGAAGCCACGTCGTCGGCCAAAGCCGAAGGCAGATTCGAAGCCGAAGGCAGATCCGAAGCCGAAGTCGGACCCCAACGACATGTTGCCTTGCTGAGCGGGTTGCTCCCGCAGCGACTCGCGGGTGATGCTCGCCTCGGATGCGGATGTTCGCGCTCGTCTTGGCTCTCGCGGTGAGCGAACCGAAGGTCGTCTTCGAGACCGAGCAAGGCCAGGCAGCGTTCGACGAGGCGAGCGATGCGTTCGCGGCCAAGGACTATGCCCGGGCAGCCGACGCGCTCGCGCGAGCCCACGCGCTCGAGCCCCACCCGAAGCTGCTCTATGCGCAAGCCCAGGCCGAGCGGATGGCGGGCCGCTGCGCCCAGGCCAGTCCGTTGTACATCGCGTTCCTCGACACGCAGCCCTCGGACGAGCTGGCGGAGCTGGCCGCGTTCGCCCGCTGGAACCTGTCGCTGTGTCTCGCCACCATGTCGCTCGACGCGGGCGCCTGCGAGCAGGCCGAAATGCAGCTCCGTGCGATTCGTGCGGATGCCGAGGGAGAGCCGACCAAGTCCAAGGAGCTCCTCCAGCTGGAGGTTCGGCTCGGGGCATGCCGCGCTCCCGAAACCGCGCCGCCGCCGGTTCCCGCGATCGACCCCGAGCCGACACCCCCACCGCCCGTTGTCGAACCGCCAGCCCCAGCGCCAGCACGTCGCCGGATCGATCCGTGGGGCGTAGGTCTGGGCGCCGGATCCTTGCTCATGGCGGGTGCGGCGGTGGGGCTGTTCCTCGGCGGGGGTGCCCAGCTTGGCGCGGTGTCCCTGGAGGGCACGCATGGTCGAGCACGGACTCGGTACACCACCGGCCGCGGTCTGAACGCGGGTGGGATCGGCGCTGCTGCGGCCGCGGGCGGACTCGCGGTCGGGGCTGTGGTGCACTGGCTCGTGTGGCGAAAACGCCGCTAGCGCTGCGCTTCGCTCACGCGCTTGGCGAGCGCCGCCCGGGACGGAATCTCGAGCTTGCCGTAGATGTTCGAGAGGTGCGTCATCACGGTGTACGGGCTGATGTGGAGCCGTTCGCCGATCTTGGCGTTGGTCAGGCCCTCGCCGACGAGCGCCGCGACTTCCCGCTCCCGCTTGCTCAATCCCTCGAGTGGGTCTGTCTTCGGTGTCGCCTCTGCCCGCACCACGGTGCCGTAGCCGAAGCGCAGCACAACGTCAGGGCCGAGCTCGATGCGGTCGCCCTCGCGAATGAGCGCGACGTCGACCTGGGACCCGTTGAGGAACGTGCCGTTGGTGCTGCCGAGGTCGACGAGGTTGACGATGCCGGCTTCGCCGAACAGGAGCTTGGCGTGCTGCCTCGAGACGCCGTCATCCTCGAGCCGTACGGCGGCTTTCGAGCTGCGGCCAATGATGCACTCGGCGGCGTCGAGGGGAACGACTTCGCCACGCCGCAGACCCGCGAGAACCTCGACGTGGGCAGCGGCTGCCGAGCGACGGGAAGAGACCCGAGGCTTGATCTTGGTCGGTCCTTCGGCCACTACATCCACCCGTTGCACAGGGCGAGTTCGTTGAGCCACTGGAGCGGGTCCATGGACAGTGGTGTTTGAGTGCAGTTCTCGATGTCGAAGAATCCCGTCTCGCAACTCTGCTGAGCCTGCGAACAGGCAGACTCCGTGAGTTCCGCCGGGTCGCAGGCGCTCGCGATGAAGGCACAGTCGAACATCTGGGGAAGGACGCCGACCTCGCAGGCGTCCCGTGCTTCGGCGCAGAAGTCCCCATTGTACTGGTCGTAGCAGGCGCCCTCGTACCACTCGCAGCCCTGGGGCTCCGGGAAGCAGTCCGCCTGCTCTGGGTAGAGGCGCGCGCATTCGGAGGAGGAGAGGCCCCGGGACTCGCAGTTGGCCAGGAGCTCATCGCAGCCAGGATCGGTGGGGGGGTCGAGCTCACAGCCGGTGAGTTCGCTGCAGGTGTTCGAGTCTTCGGTGAACGACAGGCAGACTGACAGCGCCGTTTCGCAGTCACCCTGAAGACATGCATCGCGCATCGGATCACAGGCCTTGTCGGTGCCGAGCGTGTTCAGGCAATCGTCGAAGCGAGCATCGCAGTCGGTTCCAGGGCAGTCTGGGCTGCCCGGAGCGCACCCGGTCTCGCCGTCACTGTCGTCGGTGGTGTCCGCATCACCGACCATGCCGCAGGTCGGCTCCAGAGGCTCGCATCCCGTACTCGAGCCCGAGGGCATGCAAGCATCGAGCAGAGGCTGGCAGTCGTTGGCGGTCGAACCCTCGGCGAGGCAGTCGATGTAGTTCTGCTCGCAACTGCCAGGCATGGCTCCGCCGGTTCCGGTCGGAGACGCGGAGCCCTGGCAAAACTGAAAGACCTCGGTGCATCCGGGTGATTCGCCAGCCAGCTCGACGCAGGTCTCGAACAGCTCCAAACACTCTGCGTCTTGCCCCGCATCGACATCGCCCTCCTCGAGCCGGATCGAACACGCCGTGAGGAGCGTCGCGGCGAGGAGGCCGAATCGGAGCGAGGACATCATCAACAGCTCTGGCATCGTATCGCTCGAAGTCGACCGGCGTGAAGTGGTGCCGGTGGCGCACGGTTTCGCGCCTCGTGGAAAGGGGAGAGGCCCCGCTGCGGGGGGACACAGCGGGGCCTCGGTGGGTTGGGGGGGAAAGGCGCTACTCCCAGCCGTTGCACGCTGCGAGGTTCTGCAGCCAGTTGATGGGATCGTCGGCAAGGGACCCACACAGCTCGATGTCGTAGAAACCGTTCCAGCATGCGTTTTCGGCGTGCTCGCATGCGGTGTCGCTCAGGCCCGACATGCCGCAGTAGTCCGGGAAGACGAGGCCGCAGTCGAACGACTCAGGCAGGAAGTCGGCCTCACAAGCCTGGCCTGCGTCCTGGCAGAACTCGCCGCTGAACTGTCCTTCGCACTCGCCGTAGTACCAGTCGCATTGTCCCGGCTCCGGAGGATCGACGGGCTCGAAGCAGTCAGCGTACAGCTGCATGCAGTCTTCTTCGCCCATCTCTGGGTCCGCGTAGCACTCGTTGAGCAGTTCTTCGCAGTCGTCGGTCGGCGGCTCCGGGTCGATGTCGAAGCAACCGGTCAGCTGTTGGCAGCTGAGGTCGTCCGCGCCGAAGTCGTAGCAGGCGTTCAACATCGAGTCGCAGTCGTTGTTGTAACAAGCCTCCAGAAGCTCGCCGTAGCAGGCTGCCTCGTCGCCGGTCCACATCAGGCAGGTCTCGGCGAGTTGCTCACAGTCCGTGGGCTCGCAGCCGGGCTCACCCGCATCGCAGGGATCGGGAGGCTCACAGCCCTCGGGGTCGTCTTCGCAGCCGCCTCCCTCGTCGCCGCCGCCCGGCTCGCAGGCATCGAGAAGGGGTTGGCATGCTTCAGGGTCGACGCCCTCGGCCAGACAGTTGATGTAGTCCTCCTCGCAGCCGGGCTCCGGCTCCATGCCACCCTCGTCGCCGCCCGACCCCGCGCAGTACTCGAACACCGCGTCGCACCCCGGAGACTCTCCAGCCAGCTCCACACAAGTCTCGAACAGCTCCAGACACTGCGCGTTGGGGTCGTCGCCTTCCGTGTCGCCCGCGCCGCCCGGGTCGAGCGTGATGGTGCACGCGGTGGTGGCCAACAGGGCTCCGCCGAGGCCGAGAAGCAGGGACTTGAGGGTGGTCTTGGGCTGAATCATCTTCGTTTCCGTTCCGGGAGAGCGACCGGTTGGGTGCCGCTCTGTGGTACTGAGCTTGCGAATTCTGCGGTTCTGCCGGTATCCCTCGATCCTACCGTTCTGCACATGAAGTCGTACGTCGCATACTTCGATCGCAGTAGTTTGCTGGTTCTCGCCCTGCTGGGGGGGTGCCAGCCAGCGAAGGCGTTCGAGTGCAGGGAGGCCGCAGACTGCTCCTTGGGCGGCGTTCCGGGCATTTGCGCACCCACAGGACGCTGCGCATACCCGACCGAGGCGTGCGCCTCTGGGTACGCATATCCGCAAGGCGCCGGTCCGAGTCTGGCCGGCGTTTGCCTACCGCCGGGCATCGTAGACACGGACACAGACGGGACCGGAACGGGGACCTCTGGAGCGACTTCAGGGGCAAGCTCGAGTACGGGTTCAGACGCTTCTGGGACGGGCTGATTCGTGCAGGCCGGAAATCACGCAGAACGTCGTTCTGCGCCGGATTTCGGCGGCTTTCGAGCTAGGTGAACCCCCGCGCTGCGTGCTATCTTTCGCGCATCGCCGGCAAGGCCTCACGCCACGTGAGACCCCGGCTCGAGCGCCCTGATGAGCGACGAAAATCAGCCCCCCAAAGCCGAGAGCGCCGCCGGCGACTACGACGCAGATTCCATCTCGGTCCTCGAAGGTCTCGAGGCCGTGCGGAAGCGTCCTGGCATGTACATCGGGGACACGAGCTCAGGCTCGGGCCTCCACAAGATGGTCTACGAGATCATGGACAACTCGATCGACGAATCGCTCGCAGGGCACTGCGATCGGATCGATATCGTCCTTCACGTGGATGGTTCGGTGTCCGTCGAGGACAACGGTCGCGGTATCCCGACCGGTCCCAAGGAGTACCAAGGTGAGACCGTCGACGCGGCGATCATCATCATGACCGTGCTGCACGCCGGCGGAAAGTTCGACAACAACAGCTACAAGGTGTCGGGCGGTCTACACGGCGTGGGCGTGTCGGTTGTCAACGCGCTCAGCGAGTGGCTCAAGCTCGAGATCTGGCGCGATGGCCAAGAGCACTGCGTCTACTTCGACCGCGGCACGCCGCGAGGGGATGTCGAGATCATCGGCCCCACCGAGAAGCGTGGCACCCGGGTCACGTTCAAGCCCGACGCGCTTTCGTTCAGCCACACCGAGATGGACTTCGAAGTGCTGTCCAAGCGCTTCCGGGAGCTCAGCTACCTCAACCCCGGCGTCAACGTGTACCTCAAGGACATGCGCGACGGTCGGGAGAAGCACTTCGACGGAGAGGGCGGCGTAGCCAGCTTCGTGAAGCTGCTGGCGCAGAACAAGACGGCGATCGGAGACTTGGTCTACTTCAACACGGACGTCCCGTTCGAGTTCGAAGGCCAAGCCGCGTCGTGTGGCGTGCAGCTCGCGCTGCAGTGGACGGACGCCTATCAGGAAAACATCCTCTGCTTCACGAACAACATCAACAACAAGGACGGCGGCGCCCACCTCACCGGGCTTCGCACCGCGTTGACCAAGGTCGTCAACAGCTACGCGAGTAGCAACAACATGCTCAAGTCGCACAAGGGCAGCCTGTCCGGCGAGGATGTGCGCGAGGGCTTGTTCGCCGTCATCTCGGTAAAGCACCCCGACCCCAAGTTCAGCTCGCAGATCAAAGACAAGCTTGTCTCGGGTGAGGTCACGGGTCTGGTCTCGAGTGCCACCACCGAAGAGCTGGGTCGCTTCTTCGAGGAGAACCCCAAGAGCGCCAAGCTGATCGTCGACAAGGCGTTGTTGGCCGCCCGCGCACGAGCGGCCGCTCGCAAGGCCCGAGAGACGATCACCCGCAAGGGCGTCCTCGATGGGCTCTCGCTGCCCGGCAAGCTTGCCGATTGCCAGAGCAAGGACCCCGTGGCGTCCGAAATCTTCCTCGTAGAGGGTGATTCTGCAGGTGGCTCCGCCAAGCAAGGTCGCGACCGGGCGACCCAGGCGATCCTCCCGCTCAAGGGCAAGATCCTCAACGTCGAGAAAGCGCGTCTCGACAAGATGCTCTCCAGCCAGGAGGTCGTCACGCTCATCACCGCCCTGGGGACCGGGGTTGGCGACACCTACGATGTCGACAAGCTCCGCTACCACAAGATCGTCATCATGACCGACGCCGATGTCGACGGGTCGCACATCCGGACGCTCCTGCTGACGCTGTTTTACCGACACTTCCCCGACGTCATCGACCGCGGATACCTCTACATCGCCCAGCCGCCGCTATACAAAGTCAAGTCGGGCAAGAAGGAGCGCTATCTCAAGGGCGATGCCGAGATGGACAACTACGTCATCAACATCGCGATCGAGAACCTCTCGCTCTCGGTGGGCGAGCACGAGGTCAGCCAAGAAGTTCTGGCGGAGCTCGCCGGACGTGGCCTCCGCTACAAGGCGCTGGTCGGTGCGCTTGCTCGGGACCACCGGCGTGCCGTGGTCGAGGGCTTGCTCGACATCCTCATCGACGACGGAGGCCCCGCGGTTGCCGAGTCGTTCAGCACAGAGGTCGCGGTTCGCTCCGTCGCAGAGCGATTGGTCGAGAAGGCGACGGCGGGTCTCTCCCGAGCCGTCGTGTCCTACGAACTGGTCGAGGACGAAGACGACAGCGCGCTGCAGGCCATCCGTCTGCGCATCGAGCAAGATGGTGTCGCGCAGTTCGAGACCATTGCCAAAGAGCTCGTCGTCGCGCCCGAGGTGGAGGAGCTGCTTGCGGCCCGGCGTTACATCGCGAGCCTGGGCAGCGGAGACATTGTGCTCAAACGGGACGACGAGGTTCTCGTCGAGTCCAACAACCTCATCGCTCTCGTCCAAGAGATGGGCGAGGTTGGTCGCAAAGGGCTCAACATCCAGCGATACAAGGGTCTGGGCGAGATGAACCCCGAGCAGCTCTGGGAGACCACGATGGATCCCGAGCAGCGTTCGCTCATGCAGGTGCGGGTCGGTGACAACTTCGAAGCCGACAACATCTTCACCGTGCTCATGGGCGACGAGGTCGAGCCACGGCGCGACTTCATCACCTCCAACGCACTCAACACTCGCAACCTCGACGTCTGATGCGACACCTGGCCCTCGCGCTCCTCGTCCTCCTCGTCCCCGCTTGCGAAAGTGGCTCCGACGCGGTCACCGTCCGGGACCAAGCCGCCATCTTGGCGGAGGCCGCGTGCGCGGGTGCGTTTGCCTGCGGTTGCAAGAACCCCTTCACCGACGACTACGCCGATGAGGCCGCGTGTATGGAGGGCGTCGAGGCGCGGCTGGTCGACCGTGCTCTCGACGACGAGGGCTTGAGTTTCAACGGAGACTGCACCGACCGAGTCGCGGCGGCGCTGTCGACCTACGCGTGCGAGACCGAGGATGAAGCTGCCGTCAGCGGTGACTTGTTCGCCGCGGCGGAGCAGCTTCGCGAGTGCCGGTTGTTCTATGGGTCGGCGGGGGTTGGTGAAGCCTGCGAGCGACTCGACGGTGGTCTGGGCGACAGCTGTGGACTCGATGGCTTTTGCGATGCCGGCACGTGCGTCGCCGTTGGTGCGGGCGGCTTCGAAGAGAGCTGCGAGTCCGACGGTGACTGCCAGCAGGCATACCGGTGCCTCGCGTCTGCTGAGGACGCCGAAGACCTTCGGTGTCGGGCACAACCGCTGGCCGGTGATGCCTGCAGCATGAGCGGCGACTGCGGCCCAGGAGCGTATTGCAACATCGCGAGTGCTTGCATCGCGTTGCCTGGAGCCGGCCAAGCGTGCACGACGGTTGCGTCTCAGGACGGGCTGACGTGTGCACCCGGGAACGCGTGCGCGAACGGGGTTTGCCAAGCAGGCGCGATCGCGGGCGACCCGTGCGGCGTGACCTGTGCGGCAGGTCTGACTTGCGAAGGTGGATTCTGCGTGACGGGCGACGCGGCGGTCTGCGCCTACGAAGACGACGCGGTCTAGGAGCCGGCCCCTAGGGCGCTGGGTCGGAGACCAGGCGGCTGCGGAGGCCGCTGAGGACGCCCTGTAGCTTGGTGGCTTGTGCCGCCAGGTCGGGCCGCCCTTCGTGTTGGCCGGGGCGGGCGAGGTCCGCGAGTAGCTTGTCGACGAGTGCGATGGCTTCGGCGGTCTTTCCCTCGACCGAGAGCAGCTCCGCGTCCAGCGTTTGCAGAAACAGCTCGAAGAGGGCGGCGGTTTCGTCGTCGAGGCCGAAGTCCGCGATGAGCTCTCGCGTTTGAGCGAGAGCCTTGGCCGCCTCCTTGGGGTGGTTCAGCTTGATCTGGGTGGACGCGAGGTTTTGCTGAAGGAAGGGATCCTCTGGGGAGACGGCAATCAGCGCGATGAAGTGCTCCAACGCCGCTTCGTGGTTATCGTTCGCCACCCAGAGATTCGCGAGAAGCCTCCGAGCCGCGATGTGGTCGCTGTTCGTCGCCGGGAGGGTGCGTGCGTACTCCCAACCCGCGTTGGCGTGGGGGATGGCCTCGTCGATTCTGCCCAGGTTGTAGAGCACATCGGCGAGCTTGATCCGGGTCCTCGCGGTGGATGGGCTCGTCGTCGGCAGGCTCTTGGACTCGATCTCGTAAGCCTCCTGAAGGAATGGCTCGGCTGCAGCGAGGTCGAGGCGGCTGTCGGCGTGGAGGACTCCGAGATCGTACAGGACCGTGGCTCGCCTGGGGTGTGTTCGACCGAGGTGCTCCTCGTATGTTTCGGCGACGGTGTTGAGCAGGTTTCGCGCGCGCTCCTGGTCCGGCTTCTTCGCGCTGGTCATCAGGACCCCAGCGAGCCCGAGCCGCGCGGTCGCGACACCAACGGGCTCATGCAGCCGCAAGCGCAGCTCAATGGCGCGCTCGTACAGCAACACAGCCTGGTCAAACTCCTGCGGCCGTTGTCTCGCAAACGCCTCGGCCCTCGCCACCGTGGCGTCGGTCCGAAGCGGAAGGGGCATCGCTTCGGTGATGTGGCCCTCGACCAAACGCCGAGCATCACGGGCCGACTCCCAGCGCTCTTGGTGGGTGAGCTCGACGAGCCACGCGATGACCCCACGGGCGCGCGTTAAAGAGTCCTTGCCCTCCCGCATGCTGCTGACGAGGTCGTCCAGGGAGGCCGCGGGGTCCGCCATGAGTCGTCTTGCCCGTGCCCTCAACCGATAGGCTTCGGCGAGGGCATCGGTGCCTTGGAGGCGAGGGTCCTCGATGAGCTCGGTCAGCGTTTGCGTCGCGGCTTCTGCCCGATGCGCCAAGACCTGCGCACCGCCGGCCTCGAGCTTGGCGAGGATGTCGTGGTCGAGCCCGCTGCCGATGTCCTCGTCGCCCGGGTCCATGCAGAACTCCGGCGAGCGCAGCAACGTGACGAGTGGTTGCACTTGCGCGATGTTCGAAGCATCGATGGCGGCGTACTCGGTGATGACCGAATCGAACACGACAACCGAGCGTTCGAGGCACGTGAGAACCGTCGGGTCGACCCGGCCCTTGCAGACCTTGGCACGCGTGGTTTCCCAGCGGGCGAGGAAGTCTTCGACTCCGGATGACGCCGAAGACCAGGCGTTCTCGGCGTAGGGCACCTCAGTGGCCGTGAACGATGCATGGATTCGCGACTGCTCCTGCTCGGTCCAAAGCTCCGATGGCTCCGAGAGGGAACCGCAGGGGCTGTCCGTGGTGGGGATGAACGGCAGGGAGACCGCGACTCCGACGAGGCCAACCGTGAGCCAGGGGCCGCGTCGTGACCAGCTGTGACCCCGGCGCAGGGCCACAAGTAGGGCGTCCATCGACGGCCAGCGTCCGGATGGCGCGATGCTGAGTCCTCTGCGCAGCGCCGGCCTCAAGGTGCGGGGGATCGCTGGCCAGGCGGAGATTTCCGCAGACTCTGGCCGGTCTCTGAGCGTGGCGTGGGTGTAGGGCCTCTCCCCGGCGAGCGCGGCGAACAGGGACACGCAAAACGAGAACTGGTCGGCGCGTGCATCGGCGCTCTCCCCTCGGAACTGCTCGGGAGCCATGTACGCCGGCGTTCCCAGAACCGCACCGGTGCGGGTGAGCTTCTCGCCCGAGATGTCGCTGAGAGGATCGGTTCCCTGCAACGACTCCGTGGAGTGGCCCGAGCTGACCGCGAGTCCGAAGTCCACGACGCGGACCCGGCCGTCGGCGCCCAAGATCGCGTTGCTCGGCTTGAAGTCTCGATGCACCAGCCCTGCACCGTGCGCCGCAGCGAGACCGCGGCCAGCCTGCTCGAACACCTCGAACACCCGGTCGACGGAGTGGGGGCCCTCGGTGAGCCAGTCCTTGAGGGACTTGCCATCGATGAGCTCCATCGCAACGAAGACATCTCCCTCGTGGTCGCCGACCTCGTAGACGTGCACCACATTGGGGTGAGACAGCTGGGCCATCGCCTTGGCCTCTCGGACCATGCGCGCGCGATGCAGCGCCTCCTTGTCCGAAGCGCGCCCCAGGAGCTTGAGCGCGACGAGTCTGCCAAGCGACGGGTCCCAGGCTGAAAGCACGAGGCCCATGCCCCCTTCGCCGATCGCTTCGCGAACTTCGTATCTCCCGATACGCACAGCACCCGCGGTGGAGCCGAACAGCTGCGCGGCGATGTCTGCCTTCATGGCCTCGGCATGGACGCCGGCCCCCGGTGCGTCGACCGAGAAGCCATCCTCCTCTTGCTGAGTTTCGCGGGCCACCGTGTCGTGTTGGTGGCGCTCGCTGTCCGAGCCGTCACTGCGAAGTGGGCTTTCCTCAGATTCCATGCCGCGACCCGTGGCATAGTGCCACGCGAAGTGTCAGTGCAGAGTGATGAGGAGCTCCTGCTCGGGTGGAAAGGTGGAGACCGAAAGGCTGGAAACGAGCTGTTTCAACGCCACTTCGAGCCCGTACGCCGCTTCTTCGTCAACAAGACAGATGGCGACGTGGCGGAGTTGGTACAGAACACATTCGTTCGCTGCCTGGCCGCCGTTGAGCGCTTCGAGGGCAGGTCCAGTTTTCGCACGTTCCTGTTTGCGATCGCCCACAACTTGCTTCGCGAGCACTATCGGGCGCGGGTGAAGGACCGGCGCAACGAAGACCTTGGAGACCTCTCGGTCGCAGACATGGGTGCTGGGCCTTCGACAGTGCTTCACGCCAAGCAAGAGCAGCGGGTTCTCCTTCGGGCTCTGCGGAGGATTCCGATGGCAGATCAGGTGATTCTCGAGCTGTACTACTGGGAGAAGCTCACCGCGATCCAGATCGGGGAAATCCTCAAGGTTCCGGAGAACACGGCGCGCAGTCGCATTCGTAACGGCAAGAAGCGATTGAAAGAAGCGATCGCCGAGGTCGCAGACGAACCGGGGATCGCAGAGAGTACGTCCAACGACCTCGATGGATGGGCCGAGAAAATTCGTGCCGGAATGGGGTGACGGTTTCGTCCGCCGGTCCCACTGACCGGTTGATGACAACGTACGCAACAACAAAGCTCCTCAACAACAACACGATCGTCACGACGCTCACGCATACGAGCGCGACTTCGATCGACCCGCTGCGACTGGACACCGACAGTACGACGGTCGAACACAACAACTCTGTGATCGATGAGATCGTCTTCACCCCGTACACGGGATTGGCGGCCAACTCCCACACGGTCAGCGTGCGCAACACCAACGGGGACATCTCGCACGCCTTCATCCACGACATCCCGACAGGGTCGGATGACGTCCGGACTCACGAGTTTGAGAGTACGGGCGCGGCCAACTGGACGCTGAAGGTGACGACCAAGCCAGAGACCTGAAGTCTCAGGTCGGAGCGCCGGGTCTGGAAGGGCCCGGCGCTCGGCCTTCGCGACCCGATCCGCGTGGACCTCGTCCACGCCAGGGTTTCACGACACTACGGTTCCTTCGGTCGCTCAAACAAGAGCGTGAATCGATCGGTCCGGGGCTGCGGATCGGACCAAGCCAGGCCCGTTCGCGGATCCTCCGGAACGCGCAGCGCGTCCGATTCGTCGATGAGCACGAACCCGGCCGCTCTGAGTTCCTCGACCACGCTGTTTCGCCCAATGCGGTGAAGGCTTCCGCCGACGCTGGTGTCGTGCGAATGCGCGGCGGCGTGATCGATGACGAGGAAACGACCCCCGGGTTTGAGTGCCTCGAGCAGCCGGCGATTCATCTGCGCCCGGTCAACATCGAGGTACAGAAGGTCGTGATAGATGAGCACGCAGACGACGAGATCGAGCGGCTTGTCCTCGGCGCGGACGGGGTCGTCGAAAGGACGTTCGACGAAGGTGACGCCGGGCAAGGGTCCGTGCTCCAACCGCCGGGCGAGATAGGGCGCCATGAAGTCGTGCCACTGCGGAGGGTTCACGGCGATGACGGAGCCGCGTGGTCCTGCGCGTTGAGCCAAGGCCATGGCGGTGTAGCCGTCGCCGCCACCGATTTCCAAGATCCGCTGTCCAGGACGAACTCCGGCGAAGTCCATGAACAGATCCGGGTGGCGTAGCGCATCTCGAGGCGCGTCGAGCGGAACGCGGTGGGGGTTGGTGGAAGGCATGAGGGCGGTTGAAATCGGTTGTTGGTCCGGGGGTGCTTGTTCGGGAGAACTGCCGCACGCGAAGAGGACGAGCGCGAGTGCGAGCAGCCCACCGAGCCGGGCGGGGTCGGGCGGCTCGGGCTTGATGAGCCGCACGCCTATTCGCAGCCTTCGCTCATCGGGACGCAGAATTTCTCGAAGCCCGCGATGCTGGGCCCGTCCGCGGATCCAAGGCGCATCGACTTCAGCTCCGTGTATTCGCCGGACTCGTACCAATCGGAGATGGCGTCGGTGCTTGGAAAGCCGACGAGTCGGGTCGAGGCATCCGGCCACTCGCCTTCGAGCAAGGCGACCGGCTGGCCCTCGACGAGAACGCTGCCCCCAAACCCAGCAAACAGTGCGGTGGAGCCTTCGAGGTAGTTCGCAAACCCATCGGGATCCTGCACGCGTTCGCTTTGCTCGAGGAGGTACGCCCCATAGGCCGAGAGGTCGTCTTCGGAGCGGCCCCGCATCAGAACCATGTCGGTCTGGCCGACGGAGTCGATGCGGAACGGCCGGGCGGCGGCATACTCGGGGTCGTCGTACCAACCCTGCGCCGCCTCGACGCTGGGAAACTGCAGCACGACGGTCCAGCCGTCCGGTGCCTCCCCTTCCAATCGGTTCGGCTCGGCGCTGGCCACCAAGCCTACGAAACCGTGCTTGGCGAGCGTGGGTCCGGCCCGTTCTGCGTAGTCGGAGAAGAAGGTGTTCGGGTCCTCAATCTCGTCGATTTGCACGACGATGTAGCCGGGGGCATTTTCATCAGTGGTGGGCTCGGTCGCCTTCTCCACGGTGCCTTCTCGGCCCTCGGTGCAGGCGGTCAGGCCGATCGTCAGGGCCACGGCGAGCGAGACGTACTTGGGGTTCGGGAGCTGCTTCATGATCTGAAGCCAGGTTGAAGCGAGAGTCATTCGAGGACAATGGAGCTTCTGGAGAACCCGCTGTTCTCATTGTGAGAACATTGGGTGGGAAGACCGGACCATGCAGCAATTCCGACCCGCACACTTCGCCCGTCTCAAGCACCTCGCAGTGTTTGCCATCGTCGTCGACGCGGGCAGCTTCACGAAGGCGGGAAAGCGGCTAGGCCTCGCGAAGTCGGCGGTCAGTCGCTACGTCAGCGAGCTCGAGGAAGAGGTTGGAATCCAGCTGCTCACGCGCACGACTCGGACGTTGGTGCTCACGGAGCCGGGTGAGCGGTTCTACGTCGACTGCGCTCGCCTCGTGGAGGCGGCGACGGACTCGTTCGACGCGGTGGAACCCGATGCGCATCTCTTGGGCTCGCTGCGGGTGGGTGCCACGCAGGCCTTCGGGCGGCATGTGCTGTTGCCGGCGATCAAGACCTTCCTCGACCTGCACCCGAAGCTGTCGGTCCAACTGAGTCTCGACGACCGGCACGTCGACCTGGTGACCCAAGGTATCGACCTGTCGTTTCGCATCGGCTCTCCGGGGACGGCCCCGTCGTACATCTCGCGAACGCTCGCCACGATGCGCTTCGAGTTGTTTGCGTCGCGCGAGTTTGTCGGAGCCCACGACGTCTCCACGGTGGAAGCGCTGGAATCGCTACCGTGGATTCTCAGCCCGCTTGGCCCCACGCCCGAGACATGGACGTTTCGAGACGGGGAGAAGACATCAACCCTTCAGGCGAAGACACGACTGGTCACCGACAGCGCAGAGGTTGCGGTTCACGCTGCGGAGCTGGGGATGGGCATCGTGGGGATTCCCAACTTCATGCGTTCGGCGTGTGCCGGGCTCACGCCGGTCCTGCCCGCGCTGCTGGTGGAGCCTGAGCTGTCCGTGCTCGCGGTCTATCCCCGGCGAAGGTTCGTGTCCCCTCGGGTCAGGGGATTCCTCGCCCATCTCGAGCCCCATTTGAATTGGTCACCCCCATGAAAAACGCCCGTACCGCGCGATGCGGACGGGCGTTCGAGCGCTGGGGTGGGAGCGCTACTCTTGGCGCGGCACGCAGACCGGCGCAGTCCCTGCAGACGCGGTGCTGCCACCAACGTGACGGTCCCGCGTTTCCATGAACAACCCCGGGAAGTCGTCGCAGTTGGCGTTGCTGACCTTGGCTTGGAGCAGGCAGCTTCCGGACTCGCCATCGTCGAGGGAGACGCAGAAGGTGGTGGCGTTGCCGCGGTCGGGGCAGTAGCCCTCGCACTCGAGGGTGCAGAAGGAGACGTCGGCGCCGGGAGGTACGTCGCACACGCCGTCGTACGAGGAGCCGAGGTTGCAGTCGTCGTCGCCTTCGCAGGTGTCACCGACCCAGGGGAGCGTTTCGCCGTTGAGCAGGGGGAAGGTGCCGACGTCGTCCAGGTTGGTGAACGTGTAGCCCTCGGCGACCATCTGGTCGATGATCCCCGGCACGGCGTTGGCGGTGTACTGGTGGATGTCGTGGAAGAGGACGATGCCGCCGCCTTTGGAGCGAACCTGCTGCATCGTCCAGCCGGGCATGTCGTTGCGGAAGTTGTTGGGGACGTGTCGGAAGCGTGACTCGGGGCAGTAGCCGTTGTCGGGGGCGAAGCACCAGTCGCCGCTGTCGACGTTCCAGCCGGTGATGGTCTGGTCGTACTCGTCGCGCACGATGCTGGCGGTGTTGCAGGTGCTGGCGCCGTAGGGGAAGCGGAAGAACTCGGGCGTGGAGTACTGCGCGATGATGTCGTCGGTGCGCTTGACCTGGTCACGCACGCTGCCAAGGCTCTCCTGGGACAGGTTCTTGTGCTGGTGCGAGTGGTTGGCGAGGATGTGACCCTCGTCGACGATGCGCTGAAGGACCGGCCGGGTGCTGTCGTTGACCCGGTTTCCGTTGATGAAGAACGTGGCTTTGATGCCGCGGTCCCGGAGGGTGTCGAGCACCTGCGGGGTGGTGGTGGTGTTGGGGCCGTCGTCGAAGGTCAGTGCGACGCGCTTGCCGAAGCCGCTGCGGTCGGGGGTGAGGACGCCAGAGCAGCCGTTCTCGTCGGCCTTGCCCTCTTCGAGCTCGTCGAACGCTTCGCTGAACGCGTCAGCTTCTTCGGCCTCGTGGTCTTCGCCGCATCCACCCGTCAGGAGGGACATCGACACGATCGCACCTGTCATCCACGTAAGCTTCCCCATTACAGGTACGACTATGTAGGTGCCGAGGGCGGGTGTCGAGGGTTTTTCGTACGCGCGGATCCGAGCAATCGCATCAGGAACCGGTTCTGCGGGCGTTTTGGCTCCTTTCCAGGAGCAAAAACGTCCCCGAGTTGCCACCCGAGTTTCACCACCGGTGGAGAAGTTCGCGCGGACTTGCGGTGAGGATTGCTCGCCAGTCCACGCGTACCGTCTGGGTCGACGATGACGAGCATTGGATCCGAGCTTCTCGAGTGCGGCTGCCCTGCAACAGGGTCGTCTTCCCCATTGGTGGTCTCGCCGCGTCCTCTCCCCGCCTTGTTTGTGTTGTTGGCCGCCTGCTCGAGCGCCGGCCCTTCGGATGGCAGTGATGCGGGGACAGACACAGGTGGCGTCAGCGGGGTGGAGGAATCGGGGACAATCGGGGAGACGACCACGACGCTCGGCAGCGCGAGCTCGGAGGCGACCGACACATCGACGAGTGGTGACGGCAGCACAACCGGAACGGGTCGCGAGACCGAGACCGGAACCACCGAGAGCCCCGACGGCAGCACCACTGCGACGGGTGAGGGGAGCACCGGGGGCACCGTTCTTCCGTTCGACTGCAACGACCCCGATCTGCCTGTGACCATCGAGGGGGCCGGTAGCTACTCCACGATCTCCGACGCGGTGTTTGCAGCCGGCCCTGGCGCCACGGTCCAGATCTGCCCGGGAACCTACGAAGAGAGATTCGTTGTCATTCGCGAGCTCGAACTGGCCGGGGCCGGCATGGACCTGGTCGAGATCGTCGGCGACGTGAACACGACCGTCGCCGTCAGCGGTGTCTACTTCCACGGCCACGATTTCACGATTCGAGGTGGCGACACCGGTCTGTCCTCCGGCAACTTCGCGGGTACCCGCGACGGTGACGCTCTCCTGCTGCAACGAGTGGCGATCGAGGACGCGAGGGAGTTCGGTGTCCATGCATCCGACCTCTCCGGTGGCACCCACCCGATCCGCCTCGAGGACTGTCGCA
The DNA here is from genome assembly GCA_913061055.1 of uncultured Pseudomonadota bacterium. Taxonomy (GTDB): domain Bacteria; phylum Myxococcota_A; class Polyangia; order Nannocystales; family Nannocystaceae; genus CAJXVA01. The sequence continues at coordinate 1,417 of CAJXVA010000140.1, read as the reverse complement.
TCACGGGGGTCGATGCTTCTGGCCAAGGAGCGGGCATCTACATGCGTCGAACCGAAGGCGTTGTCCTCGACACTGAGCTTGCCCTCAACAGCGCCGAAGCGGGTGGAGGCATCCTCTTGGCATCATCCACGCTGCAGTTCGAGGGTGGACACGTGCACCAAAACGACGCGGCGCAGGGAGGAGGCGCCTTGCTTCTGACCGACTTCGGTACCGCGTACTCGCAGCTGTCCATCGTGGACAGCAACTGGGCGAGCGGAGTGGATGAGGACAATGTCGAGGCCGACGTCCGCTGCGTCCTCAACAGCAGCATTGGAAGTGATGTTGCCGGCTTCCTCGGTGACAGCAGCAATGCGATCTGCGATGGAGACCCCAGCGGTTCCGCCCCCGCCTGCTGCCTCGCGCGATGAGACCTCTGGGCGTCGCTAGCTCGCCGGGACTTCGTCGTCCCACTGAAGCTTGTCGCCGCAGTGCAGCATCATCGCGCCCTCGTAGGGGTTCATGACCTTGCCGGACTTCTGGACCCACGGTGCGCCCTTGCCCGCAAACGTCATCGAGCAATGGACCAGCATGTGGCCCTCTTGCTTGGCGGCGTCGGCTTTGACGAACTCGATCATGCCCTCGCTCATCGTCTTGAACGCGGAGCGGGCGGTCGCGATGTCTTGCGCGGCGATGCGTCCGGCTCCCTGAATGATCTTGTCGACGCCGGGCTTGTCGGCCTTGCCTTCGGACGCAGCAACGACGGCGGCGCCGAGCTCGGGAAGGTTGTCGAGCTTGTCCTCAGCGAGGGTCGTCTGGATCTGCAAGTAGGGGGTCAGCAGTGTGCCGTCGCTCGCGGGCTTGTCGGCTCCGCTGGAGTCGCAGCTGATCGCAGACGCTGCGAGCACGAAGAGAGCCACGCGGGTACGCATGCTTGGTCAGATAGCACGCGCTTGGTGGGCTGCTGGGGTAAAGTGCGGCCGCCCAATGGCGCTTTGGAGCATTCTCTGCCTCGCGTTGAACGCGCCACCGGCGACGTCCGACGCCGCACCCACTCCCCAGGAGCCGGCGACCGAAGAGCTCTCCCCCGCCGAGAGCGTTGAATCTCCGGTTGAATCGGCCGACGAGGAGAAGCCGCCCGGCGACCTCGAGGAGTCAACGGAAGCGGAGCCCGAGCCCCCGCAGCCGCCGTCCATTCCCGAGCCGGAGCCGTCGTTCTTCAACGCTGAGACGGAAGCGGCAAACGAGTCCGCGGCCCCGCCGATGCCGGAGATCGAGGAGCTCCCGCCCAAGGCAGGCGCGCCGCAGGAGCCTCCCAAGCGCAAGATCTTCGACACGGGAGCCAGCGATCGGCCGCCCGCAGGCGCCGATGGGGGCAGCTTCTTCGCTGTCTCTTATACACATTCTCCGAGCCCACGAGACCTCTCTACATCTCGTATGC